>JBLFXJ010000189.1:0-15438 GCA_047609825.1 Myxococcota bacterium | reverse complement strand
CGGAATCGAGCTGGCCGACGAGGACGCCCGACCCGCCGGCACCTTCGCTCCACCGCGGTTCTGCCGGGTGGGCGACGACTGCCCGCCGCGAGCGGGTCGGTGGCAGGCCTGGCATGTGGTGGACGGCGCTGTGCATCGGGAGCTCCAGCTCGCCCTCGGCTGGTCCGACCTCGCCCATCCCGCGCTGCCTGTGCGCAACGTGATCGGCGTGTGGCTCGCCGAGGGGGAGCGAGTCGGCGCCGGTGACAGCGTGCGGCTCGCCTACCAAGGCCCTGTGCCAGCCCGCGCCACCTGGACCGGCGAACCCCTCCGCCCCCGCGTCCGTTGGCGCTCCACCGTGGACCCCGACTGCCCCGCGTCGGACCGGGCCTGCTGGACCGAGGCCGACCCCGCGGTGGTGGACGGCTGGACCATCGCCGCCGCCGAGCCCGCGATCCTGTCCGTGCACGCCCCCCTGGACGCCGTGGTCGGTGAGACCGACACCGCCACCCTCGTGGTGACCGATCGGTATGGCAACCCCGCACCTTGGACCGGCCAAGTGACCTTGTCCGAGGCCACGGATGCGGTCGTCGACATCACCGGCTGGACGACGTCGGTGCCGATCACCTGGGCCTACCCCGGCCCCACCCGGGTTCTCCCGACCTTGAACCCGCCGGACCTTCGCGCCGTGCACCACTGGACCGTCGTCACCAAGGGCGCGCCCGAGTTCCGGCGGCGGATCGGCGACCTGCACCTCCACACGGGCGACGGCGGCGCACAGCGCTCATTTCTCGGACACTTTCGGGCGGGAGACCACGCGGGACTGTTCACGGCCACCGCGTCCTCCTTGCGCTACCTGCACGAGGTCTCCGGCCACGACTTCGGAGCCGTGTCGGAGCACGCCATGCGCGTCGACGGCGCCGTGCCTCCCCCCGGCGTCGACACCGATCCCGCATTCCTCCCCGGCGGTGCCTGCGTCGGACCCATCGAGCCGGTGGGCGGCATCGAGACCTGGTGGCCGTCCAGCCAGCGGGCCGCTCGCGCCGCCGAGCGCCCAGGCTTCGTGGTGTTTCCGGCCTTCGAGTGGCAGAGCCACCACGATCGACCGTCGGACCGCACCCTGAACCACCGCGTCGTGCTGTTCCGGGACTTCCACCCCGACGACGGCCACCCGCTCCTCCCCGGCGACACGCCAGGGCTGTCGCCACGATGCCTGATCCGATTCCTCCGCTCTGCCGGCTACGCCCCGGAGTCCGCGCTGGTGTTGCCCCACCTGCAGATCGCCTCTGACCGCAACCTGGACTGGGACCTCACCTGGGGGCCGTGGGGGGAGGACCTCGTCGACCTGGCCACGGTGACCGCGTACACCCCGGTCGCCGAGATCTTCAGCGCGCGCTCCTATGTGGACCGCGCCGACGGCCTGCGGGTGCCACAGGCGGCCCGATTCGAGGGCGAGGCGGTGTCACCGGCCCCGTTCACGTTCCGGTACGGCTGGCGGGACCGGTCGGCGCCGGTCGGCGTGATCGGCGCCTCCGACGGGCACACCGGCGCACCCGGGCTCGACGACCCGCCGACCCTCGACGGTGTGCGGGAGTCGGCCAGCGAGCCTGGCGGCGCGGGGGTGCTGCTCGTGCGCGAGGACGGGCGCGACGGCTTGTGGGAGGCGCTCCGGGCCCGCCGCACCTACGCGACCACGGGACACCGCGGCTGGCTCGACCTCACCATCGCGAGCGCCCCGATGGGCAGCGCGATCAGCGCAGACCTGCCCTCACTCGAGGTGGACCTCGCCACCTACGTCGGCCTGGAGCTGGCCCGGGTGGAGGTGTGGACGGCCCGGGTCGGCGACCCCGACTGGCCGTGGACGGCGCCGTATGCCGCGGCACCTACTGGGCAGACCCATGAGGCGAGCTTCACCCTGCCAAACCCGGTGGACCGCGGCGCTGCGCCCGGGGAGTGGGTGTACTACCTCCGGGTGTTGGCGCGGTGGGGCGACGAACCCCTCGACCAGGCCGAGGCGATGTGGTCGAGCCCGATATGGGTGCGGTGGACCTCAACCTGAAGGTCGTGCCTCAGCTGTAGTTCCACCGAGCGTCGACCGAGGCCGGAGTCGGCGAATGTCGGCACGCGCGGTGCGCCGGCTCCCGCGCGCCGCTACCTCTGCAGAGATGCGTCTCGCGAAGCTGCTGCTGTTCCTCGTCGCCGCCCTTGCCGTGCACGGCGGGCTGTGGTGGGCGTACCACGTCACGATCCTGCCCGCGCACCGGATGAGCGAGGTCGACGCGGAGTTTCTCGCCTCAGACGCGCCACTGGATGTGCTCGTCGTGGGCGACTCCCACCCGATGAATGCGGTCCACCCCGCAGCGCTCGGACCGCATGCCGCCAGCATAGCCGTTGCGGGCGAACATGTGGTGAAGACGGCGTTCCGCCTGCCTGACCTGCTCGATGAGTCCGGCCGGGAGGTGAAGACGGTGGTGCTGCCGTTCGACCCCTCGATCTTCAGCACCCGATTCGCCAGCCGATTCGAGCCCGAGCACGTGTGGGCGCAGCACGTTCCGCTGTGGGAGCTGGGCCTCCGGCGCCAGGAGCCGGTGGCCTATGGCCAGCGCTGGGCCAAGGCGTGGCTCGTGCCGTACGCGGGCGAGCTCGCCACCTGGTACCAGTGGTCACGGGGGAAGCGGGCATTCCAGGACGAAGATGATCCCGCGCGGTTCGCCGACCGCCCCCCCCCCTCCGAGCGTCGCACGCCCGCAGAGACCGCAGCCGACCACATGGAGGGCGCCGACCCGCTGGATCCGGGTGCGATCTGGGCGTTCCGCTCCCTGCTCACCGAGCTCCGGCGCCGCGACATCCGCGTGGTGCTCGTCGCCTACCCGCTGCACCCCGCCTACAGCGCCGAGGTCGACCGCACCGGCTTCCGCGACGCCGTCCGCCGCACGGTCCTCGCCCCGCTCCTGGAGCGGCACGACCACGCATTCCTCGACTTCGAGGGGGTATTCCACGACAGGCCCGAGCTGTTCTACGACGGGGACCACGTGAACGCGCAGGGCCGCAAGGAGCTCTCGCTCGAGCTGGCGGAGGCGCTGATCTCACTGGGGGCGCTGCCCGAGGGCTACCCGATCGGCCCCGGCGAGGCACCGCAGTACGACTGGCGCCGGCTCGAGCGGGCGGTCCGGGAGCTGCTCCGCGACAACTCGCTCCCGGGGGCCGCGATCATCGTGCAGCAGCACGGCGTGCGAGTGCTCGAGCGGGCCTGGGGCAAGTACACGACAGACACGCCCATCGCGGCCGGCTCGGCGAGCAAGTGGATCAGCGCTGCCACCTGGCTCACCCTGTGGGATGACGGCCGGATCGAGCTCGACCAGCCGATCAGCGACCACGTTCCGTCGTTCGACCGGCCGGATAAGCGCGGGATCACCTACCGCCAGGCCATGTCCCACCAGAGCGGGCTGATGGCTCGGCACCCGGTCGTGAACGACTACGCCATCACGCTCGCCGATGCGGTGGACCACATCGCCACGACCGACCTGCTCGAGCCGCCGGGCGTCGCGTTCCGCTATGGCGCGCTGGGCTACCACGCGGCCGCACGCGGCGCGGAGGTGGTGACCGGCGACAGGTGGACCGAGCTGTTCGAAGCCCGGATGGCCCAGCCACTGGGCTTCACCCACACCCGGTACGGGTTCACCGGATACTCCGACAACCCAGGTATCGCCGGCAACCTGGTGACCACCGCCGAGGACTTCGTGCACTTCCTCCAGCTCCTGCTGGACGACGGTATGTACGGCGGCGAGCGCCTGCTCTCGGTCGAGGCCATCCACGAGATGGAGCGGGGTCAGACCCGCGGCCTGCCCCGGGAGGGCCACGTGCCCATCCGGCACATCAACTCGAAGCACGACCTGTACGGGCTCGGCGTGTGGCGCGACACCGTGTCGCGGGAGGGCGAGCTGCTGGTGAGCTCGGCGCCCGGGAAGTTCGGCTTCACCCCATGGATCGACCGTCGCCACGGAATCGCCGCCGTGATGGCGCTCCAGGTCGGCGGCCCCAAGCCGATCGACAAGATCCCCGACCCCGGTGGCCTCGAGTACCTGGTGTGCGACATCCTCGACCAGGCAACCCGACGACCCATCCTGAAGACGGCGTTCAACCCCAAGTGTCGGCGAAGGTAGGCGCGCTCAGGGGCAGTCCATCTCGAGATCGATGATGCAGGTGGGCTCCTCTTCGCAGAAGTCCAGCACCATCCCCTCTTCGGGGCAATACCACCCGGCGTCGGTGCCCACGTCGAAGCTGTGCCCGACGGCATTGATCGTCGACCACACCGTGTTGTCGGCCAGCGGCAGCGCATGGGTGCTGGCACCATCGGTCACCAGCGCGGGGTCGAAGGGCCCGTAGATCTCCACGCCCAACCCGGCGATGGAACCGTCATTCTTGCCCCACAGCTGCACGATGTGCTCACCGGCCTCGAGCTCCATCGGGATCATCCACCAGTAGTTGAACGCCGCCGTGCTGCCGGTGTCCTCCTCCCACATGGTGACCTCGTCCACCACCAGCCTGAACCGGTTGTCGGCCCCCATCCCCGTCACGTAGGTGCCGGTCTCTTCGAGCTCGAGGCACATCTGGAACCCGACCCACTCGCCGACCGGGTCGTGGCCCGCGACCTCCATGCCAGGGATGCAGCCCCAGATGCCCACCTCGTTCAGGCGACCGTTGGGAATCCCGTCATCCTGGCCCCAGAACGCATCCTGGGCCCGGAACCCGTCGGGGTACTGCACGCCGGACTTGCCGTAGGCGAAGTACGGCTCGATGGAGCACACCTCCACCGGCTCACCCACGAACAGCGCGGGCACCTCCTCCCGCCGCAGGCAGCGGGTGCCATCACCGCTGGTCTCCCATCCCTCGGGGCAGCCACAGGTGGCGAGCCCGCTCTGCACCGCGATCACCTCGGCCTCGTCCGGGTCGTCGCTCGCCACGGTGAGCGTGCCCTCCCAGCCCCCGAGGGTGGTCGGCGCGAAGGTCACCTCGAGCTCCCGTCGCTCGCCCGGGCCGAGGGTGCCGCCGAGGGCGCCGTCGTCGGACAGGTACAGGATGGTGTCGTCGGTGCTGGCGTACTCCACCCCGGTGATGTCCAGCGGGCCGCCGCCCACGTTGGCCACCGTGACCGTGACCGTGTGCACGGAGTCCACGCCGACCGCGCCGAAGTCGTGGAGCGTCGGACTGATCTCGATGTCGGGATCCGGGGTGTGGCCGAGCAGGGTGGCGCGCTCGGTGCCCGCACCCTCGACATCGGACTCGAACCAGGCGTCGCCGACGAACTCGCCGCCCCGGGTGGGCGCGAAGCCGACCGGCACCTCGTGGGACTCTCCCACGGCCAGCACCAGCGGTACCTCCACCTCGGCGGAGAACATCCCAGCGTCGTCCACCACCCCGGCGGCGGTGACGACCAGCGTTGAGCCACCCGCATTCGTCAGCACCAGCGTGTCGCTCGCTGAGGCCCCGATGGCGATCTCACCGAAGTCGATCACCGGAGGTGTCACCTGGAGCGCGCCGGGCACCACCTCGACCGCAGTGTCGCCTGGCGCGGTCGGGTCGTCGCTCTTCGCGGTGACGTCGAACTCGGAGCAACCCGCGAGGAGCACTGAGATGAACACGGTTCGCATGCTTCGCCCTCCACGCTGATGATGCCATCTATCGGCGATGCCGTCCGATCAGGAAACATCCTGACACGAACCGCGGGCGCGTTGGCTACTCAGTGCCCGTGATGCTGCTCTGGCTGCTGCTGGCGTGCGGTCCCGACGATCGAACCAAGCCCGCCACTGCGGACTCGGCGATGGTCGGCTCTCAGCTGTCGTGGGTTCAGCTCCCCGAGGCGCACCGTCGAGCGGACGTGTGGTTCGCGCGAGAGCTCATCTTGGCGGTCGATCGCGCCGCGGTCGTGGATGTTGATCTCGAGGCCGGAGGCGAGCGGGTCACTTGGCAATTCGACGTGTCTGCCGGCGAGCAGAGCCTGGCGCTCGTGGGCCTGTTCCCCGATGCGACCTTCGTGGGCACGGTGAGGGCAACCCACGGCGTCGAGACCATCACCGCCCCCCTCGAGATCACCACGGGTCCCGTGCCCGACGACTACCCGCTGCTCGAAGCGCTGGTGCACGAGCCCGCCCGGATGTCGCCGGGATGGACCTTCCTCCCGTTCGATGGAATCGCCTGGGGAAAGTACTTCGCCGCCCTCGACGAGCAGCTCCGGCCGCGGTGGATGTGGATTCCGCCGAACCCGGTGACCGAGGGTCGGGTGCACGATGGGGTGGTGTGGTGGATCGGTGGCGGGGCCATCCAAGGCCACACCCTGCTGGGCGATCGGGTGGCTCGCTATGCCCACTGGGAGAACAGCGCGGGAAGCATCGTCGTGGAGGATGTACGGTCATTTCACCACGAGGCTCACCCGCTGGACGATGGCTTCCTCACGCTCTCCACGAGCCTGGTGCACGAGCCCGACTTCCCCAACCGCTCGCTCACCGGCCGCCGACCGGCCACCCTACTCTCGACCACCATCGTCGACCTCGCGAGCGACGGCACGGTGCGCGCCCAGGTGGACCTCGCCGACGTGCTCGACACCACCCGAGTGGGCTGGACCAGCTTCGAGCTTGTCACCCGCGAAGAGGGCGAGGTGCTCGACTGGTCGCATGCGAACGCCGTGATCCCCACCCCGGATGACGCGTGGATCGTGAGCGTGCGCCACCAGGATGCCCTTGTGAAGCTCGACGCCACGGGCCGCATCCACTGGATCCTCGGCACCCATGATGGCTGGCGCGCCCCCTGGTCGGATGCGTTGCTCGAGCCGGTGGGCGAGCTGGACTGGCCGTACCATCCCCACGCCCCAGAGCTGCTGCCCGACGGCGGAATCCTGGTGTTCGACAACCACAACTACGGCTCGACACCCTACGACCCGCCGATCGATCGTCCGCCGCCACAGCGCAGCCGAGTCACGGTGTACGACGTGGACGAGGAGGCGGGCACGGTGCGGCAGCGGTGGACGTTCGACGAGCTGACCGACGGGCCCGTGTTCGCGTTTGCCCTGGGAGATGCCGACCACCTCGACAACGGAGACGTGCTCGCCGTGTGGGGCTGGGTCGAGTCGGAGCAGGATGTCGCCTACACCTCCATGGGACGGGGCATCCGGGGGGCGCGCATCGTGGAGTTCGAGCCTGGCGCAGCCTCACCGTTGGTGCTCGACCTGCGCATGACCTCACCCGTGTACGACGTGCAGCCCGTGGGCTGGTCCGCCTACCGCGCCCAACGGGTCGAGCGCCTGCACCCCGCGCTCATGTCGTGGTCGACACCAGCGCGCTGAGCTCCGGGCGTTCGGCCATGCGCGGCACCCGCAGCGGCACTCCCACCCAGACGAAGCCCACGATCTCCTGCGCTGCGGCGTCGATCCCGCACACGACGTAGGTCTCGGCATGCCGGGTGATCCCGCCGGTGGACCACTTCGAACCCACGCCATCCGCGTGCAGCGACAGCATGAGGTTGTGGATGGCGATCGCCACCGAGGCGTAGTCCTCCTTGGACTTGAAGGGATCCTCACACCGCACCTGGCTGACCACGATCAGCTCAGGCGGGTCGCGCACCTTGGCGTGGTAGCGGGCGGCCTTGGTCTCCGACAGGCATCCTGCGGCCTCCTCTTTCAGCCGAACATACAGCGCGGCGATGACGTCGCGCCCGCCGGGCCCGACCTGGGTGAACCGCCACGGGAAGGACAGGCCGTGGTTCGGTGCGAACCGGGCCGCGTCGAGCGCGCGGACGAGCGCCTCGGGGGGGACCGGATCGGTGGTGTAGGCGTGGATGGTCCGCCGTGAGCGCAGCGCTGTGTGGACGTCCATGAATCCTCCGCCCTTAGACGTCACACGGCGACACAAAACGATCCACGCCCCGAGACGGACAGGGACGCATCCTCGGACCGATGGAGGAGATGATGCACGAGCCTTGCGGCCCCCGCGCCGGACCCACCCGCTGATCCCCTGCGCGCCGTCCGTCCTCCGGGGCGATGACGGCCCACCGACACCCGCCGGCACGCACGGTGGCCTGCCCCCGGGGGGATGGGTCTCCGTGCGTGTCGGTCTTCGTCGTCGCGCCGACCCAGGGAAGCGGCGGAAGTCGCACCGACGCCGGGCCGCGGATAGGCGCTCCGCGGAGGCGCCGTGTCGGCCTGGACGTTCCTGCGCGAGTTCACCCGCGACCCCGTGAAGGTGGGTGCCGTCGCACCGTCGGGCCGAGCGCTCGCCGCCCTCGAGATCGACGCCGCCGATATCCATCCCGACCATGTGGTGGTCGAGCTCGGCGCGGGCACAGGACCGATGACGGCAGAGCTGGTGTCCCGGTTCCCCGACCTCAAGCTGCTCGTGATCGAGCCGAACGACGACCTGGCCACCGTGCTCGAGCGCCGTCACCCCACGGTCAAGGTGGCCCGGCGATTCGCCCAGGACCTGCCCGAGCTGGTGGCGGCGATGGGAGAGGACCGCGTGGATCGGGTCGTGAGCAGCCTGCCGTGGGCCGCGTGGCCAGCCGCGCTGCAGGCGGAGGTGTTCGCCGCGATCGAATCCGTGCTCGCTCCCGACGCCCGGCTCGTCACGTTCACCTACGCCCATGCCATGCCGCTGCCCGCCGCCCGTCGGTTCCGAGCGCAGCTGGAGTCGCGGTTCCGCTCGGTGAGCCGGACCCGCATCGCCTGGACCAACCTGCCCCCGGCGTTCGTCTACGTCTGCGACGGCCCCATCGCTCACGTCTGAGCCGCAACAAACCCCGCCGCAGGCCGTATGCTCGGCGTCACGGAGGTCCCATGTCGTTGCTCCTCGCCCTGCTCACCGGGTGTTGCTGCATGCCCAGCTCAATCCCGTTCATGGAGGACGAGCCCGCCCACCCCAGCCCGCTCGAGCCAGGCATCAGCTTCGACACAGAGCCCCGTGAGTCGATGATCCCCAGGGCCGTGGAGGGCTTTCCGGAGCCGGCGGTAGGCATCGTGAGCAGCCAGTGCGACGACATCCAGTCCGGCGGACCCGTGGAGGGTCCCGGCTGCATCACGGGCAAGCTCACCTGCAACGAGACGATCATCGGCCACACGATCGGCGGCGTGGAGCGGTTCGACAGCCGGTTCTACGAGAAGGGGATGTGTTGGCCGAAGCTCGTGAACCATGACGGCGGCGACGAGCGCATCTACCGGCTCGACATGCCCGAGGGGGAGTGGACCGCCGCCATCGTGCTCGACACGCCGTGCGCCGACCTGAACGTGTTCGCCGTGAAGTGGAACGGCGACGACTGCCCCTCTCCGCAACACATCCTCCCGCAGTGCGAGGGCATCGCCGGCGCCGAGAAGCGCCACTCGCTGCGGCTGGTGAGCCAGCACGCTAGCACCTGGTACGTGGCTGTTGAAGGTCGTAATGAAGAAGAGGGCGCGTTCGCCCTCACCACGATGTGCCGCCGGGGGCTGCAGTAGCGCGTGGAGCTCCGAGCCTTCGCCGAGCGCATCCTCCACGGCACCACCCTCGCCGACAAGTGCGCGCCGCTCGGGCGCCCCACCGACGCCGAGCCCGGGGCGCCGATCCGCTCGCCGCACCACCCTGGCCGACCGCCCGCCCTCGCGTTCGTGGCCCGGCACGATGGCCCCGCCGCCCCGATGCGACCGGCCCTGCTCGACACCGCACACGGGCGCGGCAGCGTGCTGCACGCCTTCGCGAACCACGAGCTGCTCGCCCTCGAGCTGATGGCGCTCGCCCTGCTCCGTTGGCCCGACGCCGACCCCGCATTCCGGCGAGGGCTGGCGCGGACGATGGAGGATGAGCAGCGCCACCTGGTCCTGTACATGGAGCGGATGGCCACGGCAGGCGTGGCCGTCGGCGAGGTGCCGGTCAGCCGATTCTTCTGGGACACCCTGGCCGGCGCGCCAGACCTTCCCCGGCTGGTGGCCGGCCTGTCCCTGGTGCTGGAGCAGGCGAACCTCGACTTCTCGCAGCACTGGCGCACCGCGTTTCGCGCGGCGGGAGATGCAGAGACCGCAGAGGTGCTCGATGCCGTGTACCGGGACGAGGTGCGCCACGTGCGCCAGGGGTGGCGCTGGTACTCGCGCTGGCGTCCGGCGACCTTCCACGGGTGGGCCGATGATCTCGTGTTCCCGCTCACCCCGGCGCGCGCCCGGGGCCCTGTGTTCGACGCTGAGGGGCGCCGCCGCGCCGGGCTGCCCGAGGCCTTCGTCGCAGGGGTGGAGGTGGCAGCCCACAGCCGCGGCCGACCGCCGAGGGTGCTCTGGTTCCGCCCGGATGTGGAGTCGGATCTTGCACAACCCGGCGCCACCCCATCGGCGGCCGTGCGGGAGCTCACGGCAGATCTCGCCTGGGTGATGGCGCTGGATGCTGGCGACGACGATGTGGTGCTCGCGCCCTCCACCCCGTCGGTCCCGCTCCGGCAGCGCTGGCGACGTGCCGGCCTGCCCGTCCCCCGCTTCGTCGCCACCGCCGTCCCCACACCCGGCGACTTCGGTGGACGCCCGCTCGGCCGCCTCGAGCCATGGGGATGGTCGGACTCGATCCGGCATGACCTCGGAGCACTCACACCGCTTGCCCCCCCGGTTCCCGAGCCCGCTCCCCACCTGTCGAGCAAGGCCTGGTGGACGGAGCGTCGCGAGGCCATGCTCGCAGACGTGGCCCATGTGCTCCCCGCCGCGGCCTGCGGGGGTCGGCTCCTGGACGCACGCGGCCCGTTCCCGGCCGGACCATGGGTGGCGAAGGCGGCGTTCAGCGCGTCCGGGCAGTCCCGCGTACGCGGCGCAGGGCCGCCCACGCCTCCACAACAGGCCTGGCTGGTGCGCACGCTGGCCCGACAGCCCATCGTGCTGGAGCCCTGGTGGGGCCGAACCGCAGACCTGTCCGTGCAGGGTCGCGTGTGCGACGGGCAGGTGCGCATCGACGGGATCACGCGGTTCAGCACCGACCCCGGCGGTCGCTACCGCGGCACCTGGCTCGGCGTCTGGAACCGCGGACTGCCGGCTCCGCTCGCCCGGTTCGTGCACGCCACCGACGCAGCCCTCCGCCTGACGACCATCGCCACCCGCGTCGGAGACACCCTGCGAGATGCAGGCCATGAAGGGCCGTTCGGGATTGACGCGATGCTCGTCGACGATGACGGCCCGGCACTTCACGCGCTGGTGGAGGTGAACCCGCGCTGGACGATGGGGCGGGTGGGATGGGCGGTGTCACGCCGAATCCGTCACGGAACGCCGGGCTGGCTCTGGCTCCTCCCGCTGCGCGCCATCGGCGACCTGTCCGCCTCCACCTGGACCGACGCCCTGGCTGCCGTGCACCCGACGGAGCGGGCCCGCGGTCTGCTCACCCAGGCCGCGCTGCCGTGGGCCGAGCCAGCACGGGCCCGGCGCGTGCTCCCGCTGATCCTCGTCGGCGATGTGTCGCGGGCCTGGGCCGGAGCCGCCGACCACCTCGGCCTGCCACCCGATCATCCCGTGCGGCGGGCCGGGCCGTCAGCGCCCCGAGACGCGTGACTGCTCCGCCATCCAGGCCGCCTGCTCGAGCCCGAGGGCGTGCCGCGGCATGCGCCATGACCAGTTCCCTTCCACGGTTCCCGGCGTGTTCAGGCGGGCATCCGAGCCCAGACCGAGCAAGTCCGGCAGCGGCACGATGGCGGTGTCGCAGACCGAGCGCCACGCCGCGAGCACCAGCTTCCACGGCAGCTCGTCATCGCCGCATGACAGGTAGCGGCGCACCCGGTCACGCTGCGCCTCGGACCCCGACCAGAACCAGCCCAGCGTGGTGTCGTTGTCGTGGGTGCCGGTGTACACAACCTGGTTCTGTCGGTGGTTGTGCGGCAGGTAGGGGTGCCCCCAATCGCCCTTGTCGGGGTCGGGCGTGAACGCGAACTGGAGCACCGCCATGCCCGGCAGCCGGAACTGGTCCCGCAGCGCGCTGACCTCCGACGTGATGATGCCCAGGTCTTCGGCCACGAACGGCATCTCGCGGTCGTCAGCGTCGGCGAGCAATGCCTCCAGCAGAGGCGCGCCGAGCCCCTGCACCCATCGCCCGTCCATCGCCGTGGGCTGATCTGCACCGATCTCCCACGACGACTCCACGCCGCGGAAGTGGTCGATGCGGACCGTATCGACAAGCTCCAGCGAGGCACGGCTCCGCGCCCGCCACCAAGCGTGATCCGACGCTGCATGCTTTGCCACGTCGTACATCGGGTGGCCCCACCGCTGGCCCTCGGGGCTGAACGCATCTGGGGGAACGCCTGTGACGACCGGCGCCTCGACGCCATCGAGGTGGAACAGCTCGCGGTGTGCCCACACGTCGCACGATTCGAGGCCGACGAAGATCGGCATGTCACCCCACAGCGCTATGCCGTGGGCCGTGGCTGCCGCCCGGAGCCGTTGCCACTGTTGCTCGAACAGCCACTGCAGCGCCACTTCGCGCTCCACGGCCTCGGCCAGCTCGTCCCGCACCGCTGCGAGCGCGGTTGGATCGCGCTCGCGGAGCGACTCAGGCCAGCGGGTCCATCGTGGGCCATGCACCTCGGTGATCGCCCGGTACAGCGACCACTCCGCCAGCCATGGTCGCTCGTCCACGAACCCGGTGAGCGCCACCGAGCCGCGCACCCGATCGGCGGCGGTGTGCAGCATCGGGCGTCGGGCCGCAGAAATGGTCGGCCAGTCCACCCGGTGCGTGTTGCCGGCGTAGGGCTTGTCGCGGTTGTCGATCCACCCGTCCGCGAGCAGGTCGTCGGGCGACAGCAGCAGCGGGTCGCGCGCGAACGCGCTCGCCGACGCGTAGGGGCAGCCCGACCCGTCTACCGGGTTGAGCGGGAGCACCTGCCACACGCGCTGGTTGGCGGCATCGAGCCAGCCGAGCAGATCCCGCGCTCGCGGGCCGATATCCCCCACCCCATATGGCCCCGTCAGGCTCGTGGGATGCACCAGGACTCCTGCGCGCCGCATCACAGCCCCACGAAGTAACGGTCGTCTTCGGTGCGGCTCGCGCGACCGGTCGCGACCAGGCGTTCAGCCAGGTACCACGCCTCTTCCTGCGACACCTCGAGGCCCTCCGCGACCACGTCGAGGGGCTGAGGGGTGCGGCTGAGCCGGCTGCGGAGCGCCCGCCCGAGGTCGAGCACGGCCGACGCCGCCTTCTTCCCGGCCTCGACCCCGGGTTGGTGGTAGGCGTTGATCCCGACCAAGCTCGCGTACAGCCCGACGGCCCGTTCGAACAGGGCCACCACGCCCCCGACCTGGCGGGCGTCGATGGTGGGCAGGGTGAGCGTGAGGGATGGACGGTCGCCGGCGGACAGGGCGCGCCGCGTGCCCAGGAGGAAGCCCTGGAGGAAGTCGCCCGCTGTGCTGCCAGACTCGACCTCGAGGTCCGAGCCCATGCCGTCGTCGAGCACCTGCACGAACTGGACGAAGAAGTCGTTGCGCCCGTCCCGCAGCTGCTGAACGTAGGCGTGTTGGTCCGTGGATCCCTTGTTGCCGTACACGGTGAGGCCCTGGTGCACCTCTCGGCCCTCGAGATCGAGCCGCTTGCCCAGCGACTCCATCACGAGCTGCTGGAGGTAGCGCGACAGCGTGGCCAGCCGGTCGGCGTAGGGCAGCGCCACCATCGCCCGATCGCCGACGCCATCGCCGACCAGGTACCAACACCCGGCGAGCAGGGCCGCCGGGTTGCCTCGCCAGTCGGTCACCCGCGTCCATTCATCCATGTCGCGTGCGCCGAGCAACACGGACTGCACGTCGACACCGGCCAGTGCTGCCGGGAGCAGACCGGCGGCCGCGGTGACCGAGGTGCGCCCCCCCACCCAGTCCCACAGGGGAAACGTAGCGAGCCAGCCCTCCCCGAGCGCCCGTCGGTGCAGCACCGAGCCCTCACCCGTGATCGCCACCATGCGGGACGCCACCTCGAGGCCACGACCCCTGAGGGCCTCCTCCACCAACAACAGGGCGTTTCGGGTCTCGGGTGTGGAGCCGGACTTGCTGACCACCACCACGAGGGTGTGCCGGAGCCCGTCGCCGAGCTCGGCGAGAGCGAACGCGATGCCGTCAGGGTCGGTGTTGTCGAGGAAGTGGATGGGCAGCCCACGCACCCGGTCGCGGCAGCTGTTGACCAGCAGCTGGGGGCCGAGGGCGCTGCCGCCGATGCCCACATGGAGCACGTGCCTGAACCGAAGGCCATCCTCGGCGGTGATGATCCCGTCGAGCACCTGCTCGGCCAGTGAGCGCACGCCCTCGGCGGTCTCGCCGATGGCACGCGCCTGCCCCATGGTGGGCGCCCGCTCCGGAGCGCGGAGCCAGTAGTGGCCCACCTGGCGACCCTCATCGGGGTTCGCGACCGCGCCCGACTCCACCGCCGCCAGGTCCGCGAACGCGCGACTCCAGCCCAGTCGATCCAGCTCGTCGGGGGCCAGACCCATGCGGGTGGCGTCCAAGGCCCACGGCTCACGCGGGTGACGGAGGAACAGATCGTGGGTCACGCGGGCCTCTCTGGGGAGAGGCGCCGTTAACCGGCAGTGACCCTGGGCGGGGTCACTATGTGGGACAACGGCCCACCCCGGACCAGCAGGAAGTAGCTGGGCGTGCCGATGCCGCGTCCGGCCAGCTCCAGGTAGCTCCAGCCGAGCAGCAGATCGGCCTGGCCGGGACTCAGCGCGACCAGCGGGTCGCGGAGGAGACGTGTAGCGTCGAACCGCGCGTTTCCGCCCAGCCCATAGTGGATGGTGAGGGCCTGGGGCAGCCGGACCGGACACCGCTCCGGCGCGCCGACGACCTCGTAGTGGCCATAGGTCTGTGGCTCACCGCCGCTCCTCGCGAGCACCCACGGGGTGTCCAGCGGGGTCTGCTCGGCCTTGGCGTTCCAGCCGCGGAGCAGGCCGGTCGCCCCATCCCGGTGGAACACCTTGAAGAACTTCTTCCACGTGAGGCGGTCCACCCACCCGGGCAGCCCGAGGGAGATGCCGTGGTACTCGGTGTCGTCGAGGGCCGCAGGGTCGATCGGATGCCCCGCCAACAGGTGCGCACGGAGCTCGCCATGGTCGGCCTGAACCAGCGTGTCGATCATCGCTCCAGCCTCCCGCCGAGCCCGGGCAGGCGTCCCGCCAGCGCCAGGGCCAGACCGTAGGCCGCGAGGGCGAGCACCGTCGCCTGGTCGTAGCCGAACAGTCGGCTGAGGAACACGGTGCCGAGGCTCGCGACCACGCTCGTCCAGCCGTTCAGCGCCCAGGCCCAGGGCACGAGACCCGACATGCGCGGTCCCAGCAGGTGGATGCCGAGGGGGAACGGCAGGCCCATGCACAGACCGAGCGGGAACAGCGCCACCCCGACCAGCAGCGCCCGGAGCTCGGGCTCCAGTCCCACCGCGAAGATCTGGAGAATCGCCGGAACCAGCCACACCTGGAGCGCCGCCAGCCCGAGGACCGCCACGAGCGCCC
>JBLFXJ010000188.1:0-15441 GCA_047609825.1 Myxococcota bacterium | reverse complement strand
GCTCTACAACGCCGTTTTGATCACCTACAAGCTACACTATTGAGCCTGTTAGAACACTGTCTGTCGGGGGCTGCGGTGCCGACTGTCGATCACTATCGGAAGATCTTGCGCGAGGCCTACGGTGGCCGGCATTGGCTGCTCGCGTTCGATGTTCTCGCGTCCACCACCTCGCTGGTGTCGACGCTCCACGAGCTGGGGGCTCTCGACCTGTGCGTAATCGGCGCCTCTCGGGGCACAGGCGCCACCCCCGACCCCGCGTTCGCGAGCCAACAACACGAGCTCGGCGTCACCGGCGCCACGATGATGGACGGCATTCGGCAGGCGTTGCGCGCACTGGCGGATGTTCCTCCGTCGGTGCAGGCCGCCGTCGATGCGTGGGACCCCACCGGGGAGGTCCGCGCCATCGGCACGTTGTTCGATCCTGGCACGCCGGTGGCCGGCCGCCGCAAGTACGGCGCCCGCCGACCCGAGTGGTGCGCGCTGGAGGACAAGATCGCCATCGAAGCGCTGTGGGCCGAGCTCGACGTGCCCCGCGCGCCACACCGGGTGGTGCCGGCCGAGCCCGGGGCGCTGGACCAGGCCCACCGCGCGCTCGATCGCGGCCTGGGCACCGTGTGGGCGGGCGACAACCGGGAAGGCTGGCACGGCGGTGCCGAGTACACGCGGTGGGTCCGCACTGGAGCAGACGCCGAGTCCGCACTCGCAGTGCTCGGGCCGGCCTGCGACGAGGTGCGGGTGATGCCCTTCATCGAAGGCATCCCCTGCTCGATCCACGGCATCGTGTTCCCCGACTACGTGGTGGCCCTGCGCCCGTGCGAGATGGTGGTGCTCCGGCGCACCGACATCACCGGCCTCCTGTACGCCCGCGCCTCCACGTTCTGGGATCCTCCGCCGGCTGATCGCAACACCATGCGCGCCCTCGCGAAGCGGGTCGGCGCCCACCTCCGTGACACCCTCGGCTTCCGCGGGGCGTTCACCATCGACGGCATCCTGTCCGAGGAGGGCTTCGTGCCCACCGAGCTCAACCCCCGCTACGGAGCCGCCCTCGGAGTGATGTCCGCCAGCCTGCCCGGCCTGTCCACCCTGCTGCTGAACCTCGCCGTGGTGGAGGGGGAGCACCTGGACTGGCAGCCCCGTGCGCTGGAGCGCCTGCTGCTCGCCGCCGCGGACCGGAACCGCGCAGGGAGCATCGGCGCCGTCACCGCCACCCCAAGGACCGCCACCGAGACGGCCGCGCTGGTCGACGAGGGGGATGGATGGCGCCTGGCGGCTGACGGTGAGGCCCCCCATGCGGTCGCACGGGTGGGTCCTGCCACAGCCGGCAGCTACTGCGGCGCGACCTTCAGCCGTGAACACACCCCGGTCGGCGCCTCCCTCGCCCCGCGGGCGGCCAGCTTGCTCGGGGTGCTGAACGAGCTGTGGGGGCTCGGACTTCCCCCGTTGGGGCCCGCCCGAGTCGTGCGCCGCTGAGCGTCGCGCCGACGGTCGACCTGTTAGCCGAGTCGCACCTCGGAGGACCCGATGGACACCTTCCCTCGCCTCGTGATCCGGCGCGACGCCCTCGTGCCCCACGGCTCGTTCGCCCAGTCCCAAGCCGCCTTCCTCGCGCCCGACGCCGCGGCCGTGGCCGAGCTCGACGCGCTGTGCCGCGACAAGCAGATCGGCGTCGTGGCTCACTTCTACATGGACGTGGAGCTGCAAGGCGTGCTCTCGGCCTGCACCCATCCCCACGTCGCGATCGCCGATTCGCTGCGCATGGCCGACGCCGCCGTCGAGATGG
Source organism: Myxococcota bacterium (assembly GCA_047609825.1). Taxonomy (GTDB): domain Bacteria; phylum Myxococcota_A; class UBA796; order UBA796. The sequence goes on along the minus strand of JBLFXJ010000188.1, from coordinate 13,661 downwards.
CCCAGGCAGGCATGCGCAGCATCGTGGTGCTCGGCGTGGACTTCATGTCCGAGAACGTGCGCGCGGTGCTCGACGCCGCGGGGTTCGGCCACGTGCAGGTGTACCGGGTAGCGTCCGAGGCCATCGGCTGCTCCCTAGCGGAGTCCGCCGACACCCCCGCCTATGCGGCCTTCCTCGACCGAGCGGCGGCCACCCCCAGCGCGCTGCATGTGGTGTACATCAACACCAGCCTGCTCACCAAGGCGAGGGCACAGCACACGGTGCCCACCATCACCTGCACCTCGTCCAACGTGGTCCAGACCGTGCTCCAGGCCGCCGCCCAGGTGCCCGAGGTGTCGATCTTCTACGGGCCCGACACCTACATGGGGGCAAACCTCCGCACCCTGTTCGCCCAGGTCGCCACCCTGCCCGAGGACGAGATCCGCGCGCTCCACCCGGCCCACGACCGACGCACCGTGCTGTCGCTGCTGGACCGGTTCCACTCGTTCGATAGCGGCATCTGCATCGTGCACCACCTGTTCGGCGACGAGGTGGCGGAGCGGGTGCGCACCGTGCACGCCGATGCCTTCCACACGGCCCACCTCGAGGTGCCGGGCGAGATGTTCGCCCTGGCCGCCAAGGCCCAGCGGGAGGGCCGGGGCGTGGTGGGCTCCACCTCGAACATCCTCGGGTTCATCCTCGGCAAGGTGCGGGCCGCGCTGGCGCAGGACGGGCCCTCCCGGCTGTCGGTCGTGCTCGGCACCGAGGCCGGCATGGTCACCTCCATCGTCAAGGGCGTGCAGCAGGCGCTCGTTCAGGCCGACCGATCCGATGTCGAGGTCGAGATCGTGTTCCCGGTCGCATCAGAGGCGGTCGCGGCGTCCCCCGAGAGCGGGCTCGGCATCCTGCCCGGTGTCGCGTCGGGCGAGGGCTGCAGCCCGGCCGGCGGGTGTGCAACCTGCCCATACATGAAGATGAACGACCTGGATGCGCTGTTCACCGTGTGCGAGGCGGTGGGCACGCCCGCACAGGCGAAGCTGGGTCGGTACGCGCCCCGCACCTACACCGAGGACGTGGGCGGCCGCACGGCGGCGGAGGTCGGGAGCGAGCCGATCCTCCACATGCGCCACTTCCAGCAGCACGGGGAGCTGTCGGCCGAGCTCATCGCCGACATCCGGGGCCGCGGTCAGGTCGCGTAGCGCACCCGCACGGTGCGCAGGAGGGTGGCGACCGCCGCCCGGACCACCGCGTCGTCCGGATGCCGGATGATCACCAGGCCGTCGCCTTCGTAGCCGGAAGCCCGCGGCTGCCCGAGCTTCGGTAGCCGCGCCTCCACCACGTGCGCGCCCATCGCTGCCTGGGCCTCGGCGATGCCGTCCACGGCCACCACCCGCCCCGCCCCTGGCCCGCGCAGGTACACCCCGGCCACGGCATACCGCCGGGACAGCGGCCCCTCCCACACGCTGTCCACCACCAGGCGCGCCCACACCCGGCGCACATCCGCGTCGTGGGCGTGGCCGTGCAGATCGAGGAACGACGCTCCAGGCGGCCGCGCGCCGATCTCCCCGACCGCCACCGTGCCGTCCGGGCGCCAGAACCACTCCACATGGGCCACGCCATCATCCATGCCGAGGGCCGTGAGCGCACGGGCGATCACCCGGGCTGGACCGGCAAAGGCGGACAGATCGCGCGGCAGGAGCACCACCCACTGCAGGTTCGGATTCTCGGCGACTGCCAGCGGCGTGGCGGCGTAGCGGGTGATGCTGTGGAACCGCACCTCGCCGTTCAGAACGAACGCCTCGAGGCTGTGTTCGGTGCCGGTGAGGAAGCCCTCGGCGAGCAGCGGCCGGGGCAGTCCTCCCCACACCGCCTCCAGCTGGGCCGCGCAGTCCACCCGCACGGTCGCCGCAGCACTCACGCCGGCGGGGGGCTTGAGAACCAGAGGAAATCCGGCCGCCACCGCGAACTCTCGAGCTTCGTTCAGCGTGCGCACCCGCCGGCTCGGCGCCACCGGCACCCCGGCCGCGCGGAGGGCATCCTTCATCGCGCCCTTGTCACGGAACCGGTGGGCGGCCGCGGGCGAGAGTCCGGCGATCCCGAGCCGCGCGCGCTGTCGGGCCACGGGCTCGAGCAGAGGCTCGATGGTGGTGACCACCCGGTGGATCCGCCCGAACCGCGCCGCCACGGCGTCGAGGGCCCGACCGAGCAGCACGTCGTCGGCCGGATCGGGGCACGCCACCTGGGCCGCATAGGTGCCTGGCTGGGCCGGGGATGCGAGCACGCCCACCAGCCGAACGTCAGGCAGGTCGAGCGCCTTGGCAAACGCTCGGTTGGTCGCGTTGGGGGCGACCGAGACGTGCACCACAGTGCGCATGCTCCCTCCGTCCCGCCCCGCTACCCCTCGAACACCGCAATGGCCAGCAGGCACGTGCACGACCGCGCCGACGACCCACGCCCACCCGTCACGTCGTGTCGCGCCGAGCGGCGTGGCCCGCGGCGACCCGTGGGATAGCCCTCTGCCATGCTCGTACGTGCGCTCTCGGCGCTGGGTCAGCGGGTCCTCCACGGGACCGAAGAGGTGGGGCGGGCGATGAAGATCGCCGGCCTGGGCGCGTCGAATCTGGTGATGCGGCCCCTGCGGCTCCGGCTCACCATCGAGCAGATCGAGTTCATCGGCATCCAGTCGCTCCCCATCGTGCTGCTCTCCGCGATCTTCACCGGCGCGGTGTTCACCTACGAGAGCAACTTTGCGTTCTCGATGTTCGGCGCCCAGTCGCTCGTGGGCGGAACCGTGGGCGTGGCCATCACCCGCGAGCTGGCGCCCACCCTCACCGGCCTGCTCGTGGCCGGCCGCGCGGGGTCGGCCATGTCCGCCGAGCTGGGCTCGATGCGGGTCTCCGAGCAGATCGACGCGTTGTACGCCATGGCGGTCGACCCGATCAACTACCTGGTCAAGCCCCGCCTCATCGCCTCGGTGATCGCGGTGCCGCTGCTCACCATCGTGTTCGACGCTGTGGGCATCTTCGGCTCGTACCTGGTCGGCGTGCACATCCTGCACTTGTCGCCTCCCGAGTTCCTCGTGCGCCTCGCCGACTGGGTGGACTGGGACGACATCCTGGCAGGGCTGGTCAAGGCCACCGTGTTCGGCCTGATCATCGGCGTTGTCGCCTGCTACAAGGGGTTCTACGCTAAGGGTGGGGCACGGGGCGTCGGCTACGCCACCACCTCCAGCGTCGTGGTGTCGTCGGTCGCCATCCTGGTGTCGAACTACTTCATCGCCCTCGCCATGCCCGTGATGTGATGCAGCCGCCCATCGACGCCGTCACCGGTCAGCCCGGCGCCCTGTGGTACGACGATGTGTACAAGTCGTTCGGCTCGTTCAGCGTGCTCCGCGGCCTCGACCTCATCGTGCCAAAGGACCGCATCACCTACCTGATCGGGCGGTCTGGCACGGGCAAGTCGGTCACCCTGAAGCACATCATGGGGCTGCTCAAGCCCGATAGCGGGCGGGTGTTCGTAGACGGGCAGGACATCACCGACCTGCCCGAGCGCAAGCTCCGCAAGCTGCGCACGCGGTTCGGCATGGTGTTCCAGCATGCAGCGCTGTTCGACAGCATGAACGTGTTCGAGAACGTGGCCTTCCCCCTGCGCGAACACACCTCGCTCCGGCACCGAGAGATCGTCGCCAAGGTCGAGACCGTGCTCGCCGACGTGGGCCTGTCCGGGTCGGAGCCAAAGACCCCCAGCGAGCTCTCCGGCGGGATGCGCAAGCGGGTCGGGCTCGCCCGCGCACTGGTGCGCGACCCCGAGTTCCTGCTGTATGACGAGCCCACCGCCGGCCTCGATCCGGTCCTCGCCGCGGCCATGGACCACCTGATCGCCACCACCCAGCGCGGCCGACCCGGGCTCACCTCGCTCGTGATCAGCCACGACATGAAGGCCGTGTTCCGCACGGCCGACAAGGTGGCGCTCCTCGTGGACGGCGTGGTGGCCCACGAAGGCACGCCAGATGGGTTCCAGGATCACCCCGATCCGCTGGTCCGGCAGTTCGTCACCGGCAGCCTCGACGGCCCGATGAAGGTCTGACCCAATGCCCATCGCCACCACGTCGATCTGGATCCCGGCACCCCCTTCGTCGGTGTGGCGGGTGCTCGCCGACACCGACGCCTGGCCCGCTTGGAATCCGGTCCAGCCCGGTCTGAGGGCCCTCCTGGCGCCGGGCGCGAAAGGCCTGGTGGCGGTGCGCGCTGGGGGCCGCGTGGCCTGGCTGCCCATCCGGATGGTAGCGGTCGACCCCGAGCGCACCCTGTCGTGGAGCGGCGGTGTGCCAGGGCTGTTCCACGCGATCCACGGGTTCGACCTCACGCCGGAAGACGACGGCACCCGGGTCGCCCATGTCGAGGCGTTCTCCGGCGTGGTGCCGCTGGTTCTGTGGCGCTCGCTCGAGCGCCAGCTCCTGCCCCGGTACTCAGCGGTGAATCGGGCCTTGCGGGACCGGGTGCAGTCCACCGCATAGCGAGGCGACCGAGGCCTCACTCCCCGCCGAGGAATCCACCGCCGCTGGCGTCGCCGCCGCTGCCCAGGCCACGCCCACCGCGGGCGCTGCCCGAGACGAGCCACGGGTTCTGCTGACCGCGCGCGGTGGGCAGGCGCGCCGTGGTGCTGCCCTCGCCGCCCACCGTGGGAGCGCCAGCAGCGCCCGACCCCCCTCCGGACGCCCCGGGGAGCGGAAAGGTCGGGGGCGGTGGGGCGGAGGGCTCCACACCGTCAGCGACGGTCGGCCGCGGGGTAGGCCGCGCTTGCTGCACGGTGGTGATCGGCGCACCCACCGGCGCAGGCTCGGGTTCGATGATCAGGCTTCGGTACAGGAAGAACAGTCCACCGAGGAGCATCACGGCGAGCACGCCGCCGAGCGCAACCTCGTTTCGACCCATCGGTCCAGCAGCCTCGTCGCTCATCGCGGCTCCGGGAGGGCCCCGCCATCGCCATCGGTTGGCGGGTGCGTCTCGTCAGATGCCTAACGCGACGGCACCAGGTGAGGTGCCTCTGCGGGACCGGGCCCCACCCGAAGCGTGCGCGCCTTCGGCAGCGGCTCCGAATGATCCGCGGGTTCACCGCCCGCGCAGAACGCGGCTCCGCACTTGTCGCAGCGGAGTGGAGACAGCAGCTGTTCACGTTCGACAGTCCACCACGTTCCACACAACACGCATCGGACCTGAAACCGTTCGTTGGGCATCGGATTCTCGACTGGGGGGGGTACCGTCAGTGTTGCACAGAATCGGCGCATCTCGCCGTACTTGACATACCGGGACCCAATGCCATGGTTGTATGAGCAATACGTCCACACCGTGTAAGCCATGCCCCACCCCTCCCCTTCCGTTGCGGTACAAGGCGCCCGGGCGAGGTGCGATCGATGACCCACCTGTGGGCGCTAGAGTGGGAGGCCTGGTTCACCATCGGCGTAGTGGCGGCCGTGACGGTCACCATGGCGCGGGAGAAGCTGGGCCCCGATCTCGCGATGTTCGGCGGTCTCTGCGTTCTCACGGTGGCAGGCGTGCTCACGCCCACCGAGGCGCTGCAGGGATTCGCCATGCCCGCAGTGGCCACCATCGGCGTGCTGTTCGTGTGCGCCACCGCCGTGCGCGAGACGGGTGGGCTCACCCTCGTGTCGAGCATCGTATTCGGCTCCGAGCGGCGCCCCACGGTCGCGCTGCTCCGACTGCTGGTGCCCACGGCGATCCTCTCGGCGTTCATGAACAACACCCCGATCGTCGCCATGTTCATCCCGATGGCGCGCCAGGCGGCAGGGCGTGTGGGCATGGCGCCGTCGAAGATGCTGATCCCCCTGGCCTGGGCGTCGATGTTCGGGGGCACCTGCACGCTGATCGGCACCTCGGCGAATCTCGTGGTCGCGGGCCTGCTCGCGCAGTCCGGCGGCGAGACCATCGGCATGCTCGAGATCGCATGGATCGGGGTGCCCACGTCGCTGATCGGGATCACCTACCTGATGACCGTGGGCCGCTACTTGCTGCCGGAGCGCCGCGAGTTCGCGGCCGTGGTGCACGAGGAGATCCGCGAGTACCTGGTGGAGGTGGAGGTCGCACGGGATGCCCCATTCGCCGGACAGACCGTTGGCCAGGCCGGGCTGCGCTCCCTCGACGGCCTGTTCCTGTACGAGATCCGCAAGTCCGACGGCCGGGTGCGCCGCCCCGTAGCGCCACAGCACCGCCTCGACCCCCTGGACCACCTGGTGCTCACCGGCCGCGTCGACGCCGTGCAGGACCTGATCCAGGACTTCCCAGGCCTGCGCCCGGTGGACGACGAGGTGGAGTTGGTGGAGCGGCACCTGTTCGAGGTGGTCGTGTCGCACCGCTCACCGCTTGTGGGGGCTCGGGTCCGCGATGCCGACTTCCGCCGCAAGTACGGCGCCGCGATCCTGGCCGCGCACCGGTCTGGCGCACGGATCGAGGGCCAGATCGGCGAGATCGTGCTCGAGGCGGGCGACACGCTGATGCTCACTGCCCAGCAGGGCTTCCGCAAGACCTGGCAGAACAGCTCGCACTTCTACTTGGTGAGCGATCTGCGCATCGACTCCACCCAGGCCTACACCAAGGCGAACCTGGCGCTGCTCACAATCCTGGGCATGGTGCTGGTGCCGTCGCTCACGGGAGTGCCGATGCTGGTGAGCGCGATGGGGGCGCTGGTGATCCTGGTGGCCACCGGGTGTGTTGGCCTGCGGGCCGTGCGGGCATCGGTCAACTGGACCGTGCTGGTGCTCATCGGCTCCGCCCTCGGCGTGGCGCGGGCGATGGACCAGTCCGGTGCTGCGGCGGCGCTGGGCAACCTCCTCCTGGAGGCCACCGCCCCGTTCGGTCCGCGAGCCACCCTCGCCGCGGTGTACGTGCTCGGGGCCACCTTCGCGTCGTTCATCAGCAACGCGGCAGCCGCCGCCCTGGTGTTCCCCATCGCGCTCACCGCAGCCCAGGCCGGCGGGTTCGATCCGCTCGCGTTCAGCCTGGCGCTGGCCATGGCCGCGAGCGCCGGGTTCAGCACTCCCATCGGCAGCCAGCCGAACCTGCTGGTCTACGGCCCAGGTGGCTACCGCTACGCCGACTATGTGCGCGCGGGCCTGCCGCTGAACATCCTGCTGGCCATCACGACGGTCGCCCTGTTGCCGTTGCTCTGGCCGCTGTGACGCCGGCCCAGACTCGCCGAGACCACACCTTTGGCCGCACCATCACAAGCAGGTAGGGCCCTTCACGGCGAGCTTGGCCATGCTCTCGATGGTGTCGCTGATGCCACCCGCTGCGAAGCTGCTCGCCATTCGGGCCGGCACGCTCCCGCCGGGGTCGGACAGCGCGTGGTACTCGACCAGCGTGCGCCCGCTGCCGAGGTCCACCAGGAACCACGCGCCCCAGGTGAACCCGACCGGGATGCCCTTCTCCGCCAGCGCCGCCGCCTCGCCCGTCAGCGCCCCGTGCATGTCATCCACCGACTTCCAGATCACCTCGCGCACCTTGCCCTCGGTACGCTCCGACACCGCGGTGTTCTGCCGCTGATCCACCACCCACCAGCGGTCGGAGAGCAGCGACACGTTCAGGTACTGGAACACCCGCCGTTCGGCCCCGCAGAACTCGCCGTCGAGCAGCACCACGTGCTCGAGCGCGGTGTATTCGGGCTTGGACCGGTCATCATTCACCGCCGCCCACATGCGGTCGATGGACACGTCCACCACGCCGACCCCCCACGCCTGCCGCGACTTGTAGCCGGGCACGTCGACCAGCCCAGTCGCCACCTTGCCGCCGAGGGCCTGCTCATAGGCCTGCGCCGGAATGGTGGGCGCATCGTCGAGCAGCCGCATCCCCCGCAGCGCGCTCACCTCGTCGAGGCGGGCGGCGACATCGGGCGGGAGGGCGAGGGCGGCAGCGGCGAGCAGCACGAGCATAGGAACTCCGGTCGACGCCTTGGGATGGCGTAAGAATGCGCGCCCGTCAAGGAACAGAGTGTGTCGCGGCCGTGGACTGAGGCGGACCCATGCCCGCAGCACGGCGCTGCTGAACAGCGTCCGGGCCACGCTCATCCGGATCCAAAACCCCGGTGGAGCACAGGCCATTCCCAACCCCCGCGCGGCCCAGCGTTCGATGAACCCACCGTTCGCCCCAGACAGTTGATGTAACACCCATCGTCCTGACCCCCGAAGCCAGCCCTGCCATGGGCACGAACCGGCCTCCGACCCACCGTGCGGCGGGTCGGGCCGCGGAGGGCGCGATGCGGCGGTGGGCAGCACCAAGTCCGAGCCAGGTTCGCCCGAGACAGTTGATGTAACACCCATCGTCCTGACCCCGTCAGGATGCCCGTCTCCATCCGGCCAGCGCCGATCCGGCTTCACCACAGCCCAGCCAGCAGCGCCCGAACCCACAACCCCGACCGCTCAACCGACGCCGCCCCGAGTCACCACCCACCCCAAAAATGCAGGACGCACCCCATCAGTCGTCTGGCCCTCCACGGACGAAGGGGCCGCGCAAGTGGGGGGGCCCCAGACGCCGCCAGCAGGGACTCCGGCGCCAGGAGACGAAAGTCCCTGGCGCCGGAGTCCGCGATGCCGCGGATGGGGGGGCACCACGCCAGCAGGCACCGGCTCTCCCGCACTCAGCCCGAGCCACGCTCATCCGGATCCCCGGCCCCGTTCGAGCTCCGCCCCCGCCAACATCCACCGCAACGCCCGACCCGACCCAGCCCGAACCACGCTCATCCGGATCCCCATCCCAGCTCCAGCTCAGCCCCCGCCAACATCCACCGCAACGACCGCAACACGTAGCTTCCCCGCAGACAGTTGATCTAATACCTACCGGCCTGACCCCGTCAGACGCCCGACCCGCGGCCCGGCCTGCTCACGGACCCTTCCCCAGCCGCCAGGTGATACCCTCCGCCCCTCGCGGGGGTCCCATGTTCGGAAACCGTGCCATCAGCGCCTGGCTGTCCCGCGCGCACCCGGTGGTGTTCTCGGCGTACGCGATCTGCGCCGCGTTCTCGACCTACTTCTGCATGTACGCGTTCCGCAAACCGTTCGCCGCGGGCACCTTCGACGGCGAGGTCGACCTGCCTGGCGTTGGCCCCATCGGGTACAAGACGCTGTTCATCATCAGCCAGGTGCTCGGGTACTGCTGCTCGAAGTTCCTCGGCATCAAGATCATCTCCGAGCTCACCCCGGCACGGCGGGCGGTGGGCATCGTGATCGCCATCGCCATCGCCTGGCTCGGTCTGCTCCTGTTCGCCGTGCTGCCGCCGCCGATCAACGCGCTCGCGCTGGTGCTCAACGGCCTGCCGCTCGGCATGGTGTGGGGGCTGGTGTTCGGGTTCCTCGAGGGCCGACGGCTGTCCGAAGTCCTCGGAGCCGGCCTGTCGGTCAGCTACATCGTGGCCAGCGGCTACGTGAAGGCCGTCGGGCGCTGGCTGGTGGATCAGGGAATCGACGAGTACTGGATGCCGTTCACCACCGGCGCGCTGTTCGTCGTGCCGATGTTGTTCTTCGTGTGGATGTTGTCGAACCTCCCCCCGCCGTCCCACGAAGACGAGGCCGCGCGGAGCAAGCGCGTGCCGATGGATGCCGCGGCCCGCTCGGCGTTCTTCCGCAAGTACATGCCCGGCCTGCTCGCGCTCACGGCGCTGTACATCCTGCTCACCGCGTACCGCGACTTCCGGGACAACTTCGCCGTCGAGATCTGGGCCGCCATCGGCTACGCCGAGAAGCCCTCCATCCTCGCCACCTCCGAGAACTGGGTCGCCCTCGGCGTGCTGATCACCCTCGCCGTGCTCATGGCGATCAAAGACAACCGCACCGCGCTCATCGCCGTGCACGGGATCATGCTGTTCGGCACCCTGCTGGTGGGCGGCAGCACCGCGCTGTGGCAGCTCGGCCTGCTCGATCCCGCGTGGTGGATGATCCTGGTCGGCCTGGGTCTGTACATGGCCTACGTGCCCTACGGCTGCGTGCTGTTCGATCGGCTGTTCGCCGCCGTAGGGGCCGCAGGCACGGCAGGGTTCCTGATCTACGTCACCGATGCGTTCGGCTATGCCGGCAGCGTGGTGTTGCTCCTGTACAAGGACCTCGGCCAGCCCGACCTGTCGTGGCTGGAGTTCTTCACAGCGTTCTCGTACGTCACCAGCGCTGTGTGCTCCACGCTGTTCGCCGTGTCTGCGGTGTACTTCTTCAGCCGGGCCCGCCCCTCGCCCGACCAGGCCGACGCCGCGTGACGCTGTGGCTGTTGGTGCTCTTCGCCTGCGTCGACGAGCCTGCCTCCAAGCGACCGCGCGGCAGCGACTCAGCCGCCACTCTCACCACCCCTGCAGGCACGCTCACCACCCCCACAGGCACGCTCACCACCCCCGCGGGCACGCCCACCCTGCCCACGGCACGCCCCGACAACGTGCTGGTGGTGCTGCTCGACGACGTGGGCCTGGACAAGGTGGGCTTTGCGGATGAACACCCCCGCCCGCCACCCACTCCCGTGATCGACGCGTTCGCCGCCGAGAGCCTCCACTTCCGCAACGCATGGGCCCACCCGACCTGCTCCCCGAGCCGCGCCGCGCTGCTCACCGGACGGTCTCCGCGGCGCTACGGAATCGGACACGCGCTGAGCACGGACGACCGGTGGGAGCTCCCGCTCGCTGAGATCACCCTCCCCGAGCTCCTGCGCGACGCGCCAGACGCCTGGTCCAACGCCATGTTCGGCAAGTGGCACCTCTCCACCGGGATCAGCCCGGGCGCCCATGACCACCCAAACCAACAGGGTTTCGACCACTTCCAAGGGTCCATCGGCAACCTCGGCTCCTACCTGCGCTGGCAGCGCACCGTGGATGGCGTCGTGGCGCCGGTTGACACCTACCCCTCGACCGATACGGTCGATGCCGCCATCCACCACCTCGAGACCCTGCCCGAGCCGTGGTTCGTGTACGTGGCATTCAACGCCGCTCACACCCCGTTCCATGTGCCGCCCGCCCACCTGCACGACCAGCCCGTCGGCCCGGACAGTCCACCCCCGGGCAAGCTCGCGGCCATGGTGCAGGCGATGGACACCGAGCTCGGGCGCCTGCTCGCCGCGGTGGAGCCAGCGCGCGACCACACGACGGTGTTCGTGATCGGCGACAACGGCACCACCGGCGATGCGGTGCTCCACCCGGCGGATCCATCCCTCGCCAAGCTCACCCTGGCCGAGGGCGGCGTGAACGTGCCGTTCCTCGTCCGCAGCTCCCGTGTGACCAGCCCTGGCGGTGAGTCCCCCGCCCTCGCGCACCTGGTGGACGTGTTCGCCACCGTGGCCGACCTGGCCGGCGTAGCGCCCCCCGCACCGATCGACGGGCTCAGCCTCCTGCCGCAGCTCGCCGACCCCTCGGCACCGCTCCGCAGCGTCGTGTACACTGACCGGTTCGGCCCGCCCGGCGCCCCGCCGTACCGCTACTCCGAGCGGGCCGTGCGCAACGCGACCCACAAGCTCCTCAGGGCGGCGGCGGTCGACCGACTGCACCGGGTGGATGACCGCGGCGTGGAGGGTCCGCGGCTGGATCTCGCGCTCCTCACGCCAGACGAGCAGGCCACCTATGACGAGCTCCGCACTGAGCTCGACCGGCTGGAGAGGGAGCTGGTGTTCGCGTACTGAGCGACGCCAGCGGCTCACCCCGGCGTCGGTGGTACCGTCCCGCCGATGGGAGCCAACCACCTCTCGCAGACCGTGCTCGGCGCCGACCCGGCCGCCGTGCGCGCGCTGTTGGTCCAGTGGATGCGCACGAAGGGCTACGACCTGCGCCCCGGCACGCCGCGCACAGCACTGGATGCCGAGCACGAGCGCGCCGTGTGGCTGGCGTGGCGGGACGACCGCACGGTCCTGCTCGGCAACGCGATCCAGGAGCTTCCCCGCCAGCTGTTCGAGCTGAAGAAGCTCGGGGCGCCGGTGCTCGAGCTGTGGATGCACGACAGCGACCTGTGGGGCTACCAGCTGTGGCGCGAGGGCAAGTGTGCGGCGGCGTTCAACTCGCAGCCCCGGTACTTCGGCCCGCCAGAGCCGCCCGAGGGGCCCAACGACGTGGCGTTGCTCTGCCGCGTCACCGGGGCCGTGGGCGAGGAGCCTGCGGTCAAGCGACTCCAGGCCAAGCGCGCCCTGTTCGCTGAGTCCGTGTCGGCAGAGCTGGCCGCCCTGCTCGGGATCGCACCGGCGGCCGCCCAGTACGACCCACCCGGTCAGATGCACTGGGCCACCGAGGGATTCGACACCGAGCACCTGTGGTTCCGGCGCGCGGGGTGGGACCCCATGGCCGGGTTCGACCTGGCGGGAGTGCGGTTCGAAACCTGGGAACCGCCCACCCACCCCGACCTCACACCCACCGACCGGGCCACCATCGCGTGGCACCAAGGCATCGGCCGCACGGTGGGGTTGTCGATCGGCTGCCTGTTCGCGCCGCTGGGCTGGCTGTTCCGAGGCATCACCTGGTGGCGCAGCCGCGCCCCGACCGAGCAGCTGGAGGCGAGCGATGCGACGGCTCCGGTGGCGGCGTCTGTGGATCCCGACGTGGAGCACCTGGACGGCCGGCTGGTGAATCGCCGCCACGGCGTCGAGGTCACACTGCCATCTGGGGCGCGGGTGGAGACGTACCACCTGGCCGGTGGCGGCCCGGGCTCCGTGCTCCGGTTCGGGGTGGGCGAGACCCAGGTGGCCTGCCAAGCGCTCGTCCCGAGCGAGCTGCGCTGGCTCACCAAGCTGGGCCCGCACGGCACCACCGTCACCGACACCACCACGGACGGGGTGCGCACCGTCGTGGCGACACACGCCTCGGGGGAGTCCGGCCAGTGGCGGGTGCTGTCGCTCCGCACGGGGCCCGAGGCGGTATACGTGGTGCAAGCCGGCGGCCTGGGCGCAACCGTACCCGACGATGTTGCGGACGCAGTGCGCGCGGTTGCCGAGGGACTCACATGGCTCTGATCCTGTGGTTATTGGCCTGCGGCGGCGGCAAAGAGGCGTCGGACACGGCCACACCGACCCGCCCCACCAGCACGCCTTCCGGCACGACCGCGAGCGGGAGCACACCGACCGGCACGCCCCCCACCACGCCCACCGGCACCCTCCCGACCGAGCCCACATCAGCCGAGGTGACCTCCGCGATGTGCGCACCTCAGGCCGACAATGCACTCCGGCTCGACTGCGAGGTGTCCACGGATCCGCCGGGCGCTGTGGTGCTCGAGCTGGTGCCCGAGGGCGCCGACCCGCTGCGGTTCGACGGCACCTCGGGCGCCCGCATCACCGCCTGGGGCGGGGTGCCTGGGGTGAGCAACACTTGGCGTGCCTGGCCCGCCGGCGCCCCTGAAGCTGCCGTGGAAGGGGAGTGGCTGCCCACGCCCGCCGACCTGGTGGACTTCGACACCACCATCACCCGTGCTGGAACCCCGGCCCTGGACGGCGTGCTCACCCAGATCGGCTGCAGCACCGGCGAGCGCCTGGCGGTGATCGACATCGCCGGTCGGGTGCGGTGGGTCGAGGACCCGAACCGGGTGCGCCCCGACACGGTGCGGGTGCGCGGCTACGAGGTGACCGAAGACGGCACGGTGCTCGCGGTGTACGACAACGACGCCATCGTGGAGCAGACCTGGGGCGGCGACGTGCTACTCGACCTGCGGCGCGGCGACGCCAACG
>JBLFXJ010000187.1:0-15488 GCA_047609825.1 Myxococcota bacterium | reverse complement strand
CAAAATGCACCCGTCCGGATGAATCGAACACGCGATGATCCACGGCCGTGATCAGCTCCGCGCCACCACCGACGGCCAGGCCAGAGACGGCCGCAACGCTGGTGATCGGAAGCGACAGGAGCGCGTCCAGGACCGTGCCCATGGCCATGGCCATCCGGTGCGCTCGTTCCGGCGCATCCACAACCCGGCGCACGTCCCGGAGGTGCCCGCCGGCGCAGAACGCCCTCCCGGGGACGGCCGACAGGACCAATGCGGCGCCGTCCCAGCCACCGAGGGCAAGGACGGCCTCGGCGAGCTGCGCCATCATCCGGATGGTCATGGCGTTGCTCGCACCAGGATTGTCGATGGTCAGCCGGGCCACCGGGCGCGCCAGCTCGAGCCGTACGGAGCCGGATTCCACCGTGCTCTCACCGGCGAGCTCGACCAACGTGAGACGGGCATCGTTGAGATCCACAACACGCTCCAGGGTCATGCCCAGTCGACGAGCCGAGCCGTGTACAGGTGAAGGGTGGTTCCGCCATACCTCCGGCTTCGTGAATGCTCCAGGGCACCCGCCGACGGCGGGAGCACTCGGTCGCTCGGTTGCTCCAGCATCAACCACTGCGTCGCCACAGGGCCCAGCGATGCCAGGATGGGCGCGGGGGCGTCCGCGTACGGTGGATCGGCGAGCACGCCATCAAACACGCCTCGCTCGCCGCCAGCGCGGGTGACATCACCGACCTCCACGCGGAACCGTGCGTTGTCGTCACCGGTCAACACGCCCGCCGCGCGTCGGATCGCGGCAGCCCGCCCACGGTGATGCTCGACCACAACCACGTCGGCGCCCCGCGACCATGCTTCGAGCCCGAGCAGGCCGCTGCCGCCGAAGGCGTCGAGCACCCGGACCCCGCGCAGATCATGTCCGACGATGGAGAACAGCGCCTCTCGGACACGCGCAGACGTGGGGCGCACTCCCTCCGCCACGGACTCTGGCAGTGGGCGGCCACGAAGCACCCCACCGGTGAGTCGGGGTCTCAATCACCGTCTCCGTTGGCATCGGGAGTTGTGGGCGGCAGGGACCCACCGGTCGGCGGGAGCGCGTTGCGCGTCGGAGGCAGCATTCCAGGTGTGGTCGGCATCAACCCGGGACTGGAGGGGATGATGTCCAGCAGCGACCACCGACAGAGGCCTGCCTGACAGCCGCACTGATCGAGCACCGCGAAGCACCGCCGATTCTCAGCGGTGGTCATCAGGTCTGAGGCGGCCTCCGCCGTCGTGCACACCTCGGAGCTCGCGCCAGCGGTCCCGCAGTCGGCTTCCGTGGAGCACTCGCCCTCGGCCTCTGGCCGCTCCACTCGCCCCTCGCACAAGGCGTACAGGGTCTCGGGTGTGGCCGGAGGCGGCGCTGGCGTCGTCTCGCCCGCGGGCTCCGGGTCCGTAGCGGCCAGCTCTGGGCCGTCGACGTTCTCCGTCGCGGGCTTCTTGCACGCGGGCAACGCCAGCAGGCCGAGAATGACGGCCGAGCCGACCAGGCGTTGGCTCAACGGCAGATTGGATGCCTCCGACACGCGACCTCCAGCATCGATGGGGCTCAGTTCGAACTGTACCGCGGCGCACTCGTGATCGCCGCCGGACACGCCCCGGAGGCCCCACGGCGGGAAGGCTTAAGAGCGGTGCCGCGAATCATTGCGCCGTGTTGCGACTACGGGAGCACACGCGGTACTCGACGGCCTCAATCGTGGAAAGAACCCACAGCTAGGGCGGAGGGCACCCATGCGTCCGGCGCTTGCGACCCTGATGGGAATGTTGACGCTTCAAGCGTGCATTGTCGAAGAGGCCAGCCGTGAAGGCGATGCCAGGTTCCCCCTGGAGCGTCACGACCTGCTTCCGATGTACACGCCGTCGACCGGTCAGGTCGCGGCGGGTGTCGTCACCGGGAAGTCCGAGGCCCTCGAGCAACCCATCCCGTTCTCGCACAATATCCATGCGGGCATGCTCGGGATGAACTGTGAGTTCTGCCACAGTGAAGCTCGAAACAGCATTCATGCCGGCGTCCCTCCCGTCCAGATGTGCATGAATTGCCACGAGTACGTGAAGACGGACAATCCAGACGTTCTCACGCTGCACTCGTACTACTGCGACGAGCCGCCCTGTCGGATCCAGGACGGGCCGTTTGGCCCGATCCCACCCGAAGAGGCCCATCCGATCGCGTGGAACAAGGTCCATGACCTGCCCGACTACGTGTACTTCTCCCACAAGCGCCACGTGCGCGGTGGTGTCCAGTGCACCGAGTGTCACGGTCAGGTGCAGCTGCAGGGCCAGAAGGAGACGGTCATCGAGCTCGTCGAGACCGAAGACGGTCACTTCGAGCCGCAGGAAGTCTCCAAGGTACAAACGGTGATGGTGCGCGAAACGACACTGCAGATGGGCTGGTGCCTGAACTGCCACGCGAACCATCCGTCCATCGACGAGAACTACGGCGACCAGGCAGATCTTCGGCGTGCCGAGCTGAAAGACTGCTGGACCTGCCACCGCTGAGCCACGGGGAATCGCATGAATCGCCGATCGTTCCTGAAGGCACTCGGTCTGGGTGGTGGTGTCTCCGCCATCAGCGCCTGCGGTATCGACGACAACCGATACTACACGCCTGTCGAGCAGCTTCTTCCGTACGTGGTCCGCCCCGAGCAGACCACGCCCGGCACGAACACGTACTTCGCAACCTCGGTGCTGAGCGGGCCTGATGCCTACCCAGTGACCGCCGTCCACCGTGACGGGCGGGTGATCAACGTCGACATCAACAGCCAGGCGCGCACCGGCCCGGCGGTCGGCGCTGCTGCGCTGTTCGAGCTTCAGCGACACTTCTCGCCCGACCGGATCCATTCTCCGCTCGACGGGTCGAGTGTCGCGGGCATCCCCACAGACTGGGAGGCTGCCCTCAGCAAGCTCGGCTCCGCCGTCAAAGCCGCGCGCCAGGGCGGCAAGAAGGTCGCGTGGCTCGGCCGCTACCGCAGCGGCACCATCGTCGGCCTGCTCCAGGACCTGACCGGTGGAAACGCAGTGTTCTACGAGCCCCTCGGCCGCGCCGCAGAGGCCACCGCCGCCGAGAAGCTGTTCGGCACCCGCACCCTCCCCCACTACGCACTGGACCAGGCCCACTACGTCCTCTCGTTCGGGGCCGACTTCCTGGGCCACTGGGGCGGCGTGTGGTCGAGCGTAGACTACGCGGCTGCGCGAGATGCGAACAACGGCCACTGGGTCGCTCGGTTCGGTTTCGTCTCTCCACATCGGTCGCAGACCGGCGCCAACGCCGACGACTGGCACGCGTGCTCCCCCGGTAGCGAGGCGCTCGTCGCCCTCGCGGTGGCGAAGCTCGTCGCAGCCAAGAAGGGCTACACCGGCCCCGCGCTGGCCCTGGTGAACTCCGGCGACCTGGGTGCTGCTGCAGTGGCCTCCGGCCTCAGCGAGGAGGTCATCACCGACATCGCCGCGCAGGTCGCCGCAGGCCCTTCCCTCGCGCTGCCTGGGGGCACCGCGGGCGCGTCCACCCAGTCTGTCGACCTCGCTGTCGCGACCTACCTGATCAACGTGGTCAGCGGCGCCGCTGGCACGCTGTTCACGCTCAACGGGTATCGCTCGCCGGTCCACGACTTCTCCGCCGTGCAGGCCCTCCTCGCCGAAGCTGCCGCAGGCGGAGTCGGCGTACTGCTCCTCGATGACGGCGTTGATCCGGCGCACGACCTTCCCGCGAACGCCAATGTCGCCGACGCCCTGTCCAAGGTTGGACTGGTCGTGTCGATGTCGTCGCACGGCAGCGACACCGCGGCCTTGGCGGGGCTCGTGCTCCCCACGTCAGACGCCTTCGAGGATTGGGGCGACGAGGAGCCACGCAGTGGCACCTTGCTCCTGCGCCAGCCTTCCCAGAGTCCGATGTACGACACGCGCTCTTTGGGCGACATCGTGCTGGCTACACTCCGCGCTGTGGGCGCGCCCAACGCGCCCCAAGGCACCTGGCGCGACCACCTCATGGCGACCTGGCAGAGCAAGCACTGGCCCACGCAGGCGTTCTGGGACGAGGTCGGCGGCTACGACGCCAAGTTCCCGGTCCGCAAGCTGAAGGAGTTCCTCGGACTCGTCCCGCCCGCCGAGGAAGCCCCGGCTGTCGAGGCCGCCCCAGAGGCACCGCTCGATGAGGAAGCAGCCCGCGTCGCGGCCGAAGCCGAGGCGAACGCCGAGCGCGTCGCCGGATTGGCGTTCCTGCGCTGGTGGGAGGGCCGACTCAAGGACGGCTACTACCTGTCGCCCGAGGGCATCCTACGGAGCGAGATGAAGCCGCGGGCATACGCCTTCGGTGCTGCAGCGGCCCCAGCGGGCAGCGGCGACTACCACCTGCACGTCTTCCCTCACGCGCACCTCATCGAGGGTCGCTACGCCAACCAGCCCTGGGCCCAGGAGCAGCCTGATCCGCTCACCGGTCAGGTGTGGGGAACCTGGGTTCAAGTGCACCCGGACACGGCAGCCAAGCTCGGCGTGAGCGACAACGACGCACTCACGCTGCAGACCGAGGCCGGCTCGCTCGACCTCGGCGTCGAGATCACGCGCATGGTGCGCCCCGATGTGCTCGCGGTTCCGTTCGGCGGTGGCCACACGGCTGCCGCCGGCCGATATGCCGAGGGCATGGGAGCCAACGTCGTGAGCCTGCTCACGGCAGTCTCCGCCAGCGGAGCGATGGCCTGGCAGCAGGCGCGGGTGAGCGCCCGGGCGGCTGGCCAGAAGGCGGACCTTGTCGGCACCTTCGGTGGCGACTCCGACAACGACCGCAACTTCGCAGTGAACGTTGAGGCCGCTGCGTTCGCGAAGGTGGGCGATGCTGCTGCCCATCACCCGGGCGAGCTCACAGGCATCAGTCACCTGCCGATGGACAAGCGCCTGGTCGAGAAGGGCATCGCCGGGTTCTACCCCGAGCCCCAGCACCCCACCTACCGGTTCGCGCTGACGGTCGACACCGACGCCTGCACCGGATGCGGTGCCTGCGCCGTGGCCTGTGCCGCCGAGAACAACCTGCCGATGGTCGGCAGGGAGAAGGTGGCGCAGGGCCGCGAGATGAGCTGGATCCGCATCAACCGGTACTTCAAGGATGACGAGGTCCACTTCGTCCCCATGATGTGCCAGCACTGCGGCCACGCCCCCTGCGAGAGCGTGTGCCCGGTGCTCGCGACGTACCACTCGATCGATGGCCTCAACGCCATGATCTACAACCGATGCGCGGGCACTCGGTACTGCTCGAACGCCTGCCCCTACAGCGTGCGGAAGTTCAACTACCACACGTATGCCTGGCCAGAGCCGTTCAACCTCCAGCTGAACCCGGACGTGTCCACGCGCACCATGGGCGTGATGGAGAAGTGCACGTTCTGCGTGCAGCGCATCCGTACGGTGAAGAGCGCATACCGCGACATCGGGTTCAACGAGACCGTGCCCGACAGCGCCCTGCGACAGCTCACCGCCTGTGCGGCGGCGTGCCCCTCGCAGGCGCTCACGTTCGGCAATCGCAATGACGAAGCCTCGGCGCCGGCGTCCACGTCCAAGTCCGCTCGGAACTACATCCCCATCGCGGAACTGAACACGTACCCGGCCGTCAACTACCTTGCGAAGCTGACCTTCCACGCCAAGAAGTCCCACCACGGTGGCGGCCATGCGGCGGGCGGGCACGAGAACGACCACGGCGACGATCACGGCGCCGAGCAGCACGATCACGATGCGTCGCACGACGCAGAGCAACACTGACAGGGGGACGGCCGTGGCTTCCGGAACAGGCCTGACCGGCGTCGAGTCCAAGCTCCCGGGTGCGCCCAATCGTCCGCAGACCTATGGTGAGACGAACAGGGACATCCTTCGGGTGCTGTTGAAGCCATCCGCGTTGTATTTCGCGGCGCTCGCAACCACCGTGACCATGATGGTCATCGGCGGTTGGGCATGGTTTCAGCAGATCACTTGGGGCATGGGCGTCGCCGGCATCACACACCCCACGATGTGGGGCGTGTACATCGTCGACTTCGTCTTCTGGGTCGGTATCGGCCACGCCGGCACGCTGATCAGCGCCATCCTCTTCTTGGTGCGGTCGCGCTGGCGTACTGGCGTGTATCGGGCATCCGAAGCGATGACGGTGTTCGCTGTCATGACGGCGCTGCTCTTCCCCGTACTCCACCTGGGGCGGTGCTGGCAGGCCTACTGGTTCTTCCCATACCCGAACCAACGCCTGCTCTGGCTGAACTTCAAGTCGCCGCTCATGTGGGACGTGTTCGCCATCAGCACGTACTTCTGTGTGTCGTCGGTCTTCTTCTATGTCGGCCTCATTCCCGACATCGCAGCATTCCGCGACCACAGCAAGGGCCTCGTCCGCAAGTTCTACACGGTGCTCGCCTTGGGCTGGCACGGAACCAGCCGGCAGTGGCAGCACTACATGGCTGCCTATGGCTTCTTCGCCGCGCTCGCCGCACCCCTGGTTCTGTCAGTCCACTCCGTCGTTTCCTGGGACTTCGCCATGGCGCCCACGGGCGGCTGGCACTCCACCATCTTCCCGCCCTACTTCGTTGCCGGCGCCATCTTCTCCGGTTGCGCCATGGTCATCTCTCTGCTGATGCCGATGACCTACCTCTTCAAGTGGGAGAAGTACGTCAACCTGTGGCACTTCGAGAACCTGGCCAAGATGTGCCTGCTCACCAGCGCCATCCTGACCTACGCCTACGGCACTGAGTACTTCGTGGCCTGGTACAGCCAAAACCCGTACGAGCAGGCCATCTTCTACTGGCGGGCGACGGGCGAATATGCGGGTGCCTTCTGGCTGATGGTGTTCTGCAACTGCGTGGCGCCGCTGCCCTGGTACTTCAAGAAGATGCGTACCAATCCGGCGTCGTTGTTCATCATCGCCGCGCTGATCAACGTCGGCATGTGGATGGAGCGGTTCAACATCATCGTGAGCTCGCTGGCCCACAACTTCGACCCGGCCACGTGGTGGTTCTACATGCCCACCTGGGTCGAGATCGCCGTCTCCATCGGCTCGGCGGGTTGGTTCGGAACCTGGTTCCTCCTCTTCTGCAAGACCTTCCCGGCGGTGGCCCTTACCGAGATCAAGGAAATGGTCCCACCGCCGCTGAAGGGCTCCCTGGAGGCGAAATGAGCGCCGCCCCTGCTGCAAGCGAAGGCGTCCGCATCAAGGCCGTCTACGCCCACTTCGACGCGTTCCTCACCGGCGTCGACCGGCTCAAGGCCGCGGGATTCACCGGGTTCGAGGTGACGGCGCCACTGCCCCGCCACGAGCTGCTCGAGGCGATGTACGAGGGGCGCCCCTCCCCTGTCCGATGGTGGACCCTCACGGGCGCCGTCACGGGCATGACCTCTGGCCTGGCGCTGACCTCGCTCACCCATGCGTCGTGGCCGATGATCAACCCTGGCGGCAAGCCGACAGTCGCGCTGATCCCGTTCGCGGTCATCATGTTCGAGTGCACCATCCTGTTCGGGGCGCTCGCTACCTTCATCGGCATGATCGTCCACGCGGGCCTGCCCGGGTACTTCATTGACAAAGCACTCCAGGACCCGCGGTTCACCGACGCCAGCTTCGGCATCGTGTTCACGCGGGCGTCGGAGCGCGATCAGACCCGCATCACGGATCTGCTCAGCGCGAGCGGAGCTGTGGAGGTCACGACTGGCGCCGACACCGTGTACGAGGTGGCCAATGACATCTAGGAACCTGCGCCGCGCATCGGTGGTCGCGCTGGGCGTCGCGCTGTCCACGGCGGCGTTCGGCCTGCCGTGGGACATCGACATGGCCGATTCGCAAGCCAAGGACGGCTACTCCATCGAGATGGAGCCGGCGCCCGAGGGCGTAGTCGCGCAACCCTCGATGCTGTCCCCTCGCCCCCACGCTCCGAACTTCCAGCGTGGCACCCCGGAGGGCAACGCGCTCTCCAACCCGTACGACGCCAATGTCGAGCTCGGCGACAAGATGTACAACATCTACTGCACGCCGTGCCATGGAGACGGCGTCGAGCTGGGGCCCGTCGCTCAGCCGGGACGGTTCCCGGGTGTCGTGGCCCTCGCTGGAGACAGCGGCATCGTCAAGTCCCGCACCGACGGCTGGGTCTACCTGACGATCCGCAACGGCGGCGCGATCATGCCGAACTACGGCTGGGCGATGTCCGACCAGGAGATCTGGTCCATCGTCGATTATGTGCGGACTATGCCCAAGGCGCAGTTCATTCCCCCGAAGCCCAGAAAGCCCACGCCTGCGGCGGAGTGAGGTTCGACCATGGCTGACATGCGTGATGTCAATCCGGTGATCGACGGTATCGCCGGTCGCTCGCTTCCCGGCACGGCCAACATGGCCACCCTTGCCATGATCGGCGTCGGCGTCGTGGGGCTGGGCTACGGCTTCGGCGTCGCTGGCGCAGCGTGGACCTGGGGCGCAATCCTCGTGGCCATCGTGTACACCATGGCCGTCGCTCAGGGCGGCATGATGTACGCCGTGGTGCTCACTGGCACATGGGCACGGTGGGGCAGGCCCCTGAAGCGGATCGGCGAAGCCCTCGCGTTCTTCCTCCCCTTCGCATACCTGGCACTGTTGGTGTTCCTCGTCGGCGGGCTGACGATCTACGCCTGGCATCCCGGTACCATCATCGAAGGTGGGCAGGTAGATCTCCGTCCTCACTCCCCCGAGGCCTGGGCGAGCAAGGAGCTGTGGCTGTCGCCCGGCTTCTTCATGGCGCGCCACGCCATCGGGTTTGCCCTGCTGCTCGCGCTCGACTTCTTCTACCTGCGCGCGTCGCTCGGCCCCGACATGGCCATGGCGCGGGAACGCCTGGGCGACAAGACCCCGAAGAACTTCCTGTGGAACTTGTTCGGCAAGTCCTCGAACGTAGACGAGGCCCGCACCAGGGGCATCCGTGAGCAGTCCACGCTCGTACCCTTCATCGCGCTGACCTACGCCGTCGTGTTCAGTGGGCTCGCTTTCGACCTCCTGATGTCGCTGTCCCCGTGGTGGTTCAGCAACATGTTCGGCGGCTGGATCTTCATGTCGAGCTTCTGGCTCGGAATGGCGACCATGGGCCTCGTGGCCATGTTGTCCCGCGACTGGCTCAAGCTGGGCGACTTCGTCACCACCTCAGTGACGCACGACCTCGGCAAGCTGCTGCTCGCTGCGTGCATGTTCTGGGCCTACACCACCTACGCCCAGCTGCTGCCCATCTGGTATACGGACATGCCCGAAGAGACCGACTACCTGCTGGTCCGCCTGTTCCTGCCCCAGTGGAGCTGGCTCGCCCGGCTCGTGGCCATCACGTGCTTCATCGCACCGTTCACGATCCTGCTCTCCCGCGGCGTGAAGAAGATGCGCTGGCCCTTCGCCGGCGTGTGCGTGCTGATCATGTGCGGCTTGTTCCTGGAGCGTTCACTCCTGGTCCTCCCGAGCATCTACTTCGGCGACACCTTCCCAGCGGTCGACTTCATCCTGTGCAACGTCTTCATCTGGATCGGCGCTCTCGGAGTGCTCGGCCAGGTGGTCGGCCGCGTGCTCGCCACCGTGCCGCCGCTGGTCGTGTCTGACCCGTACCTCGACACGCACCCGTGGGATGTGCACGTGCACAGCCTGGACGCCGCTCAACACTGACTCGCGAGGCCGCCGGGCACCCGGCCGAGATGCGAGACGCCGCCGAGCTTGGAGGGGACGCACCTGCCTTCAGTTGGGTTCCAGTCTGCTCGTCTGCGAACCGGCCCGAATGTAGCGCAGGATGCCTGCGCAGATTGGGCCGGCCCTTGACTAGTGGCGTCCCCTTCTCCGCTCCTTCCCTGGCATGATCTCCAGACAGGTCGTCCACCAGCCCGACTCCAGGGTGTCGACGAACGGCTCGGGCAGCCCCTCGGCCCGCATCTCGCGCACCACCGCGGAGACGTCGTACTCCACGGGTACGTGAGTCACCTGCAGGTCCGCGCCAGAACCGCCTGCCTCGAGCAGGGTGTACCAGACACAGCGTTGCCCGTCGTTTGCGGGCCGCCCCACGGCGCCGACGTTCACAATCCCGCCTCCGCCAGCCACTCGGCGATGCCAGTGGACCCCCGTGTGGGTGCACGCGATCCAGTCGGCGCTCACCTGCCTCGCCTGATGGGCGATGAACCCCTCCGGGGTGGTGCTCTCCCAGAGGAACTCGTTGACCCTCCGCGGCGAGCCGTGGCACAGGTGCACCGAGGTCGCGCCGACGTGAATCCGGCCGCGGACGGGCAGACCTGCGAGCCAGGCGCGGGAATCGGCGCCCGTATTGGCGAGCGTGTAGTCGTAGGACACCTGCGCGAAGTGATTGTCCCGTGGGTCGGTGTAGCCACAAGCGCAGTCGTCTCGGGAGTTGCCCACCGAGTCGTCGTAGTTGCCCTGCACGCAGGGGATCCCAGCCTCTCGGAGCACATGCACCGTGCGGTCTGGGTGAGGACCGAAGCCCCCCACATCTCCCAGGAAGAACGTCTGCTGTGCGCCGCGACGCCGAGCGTCCGCCAACACCGCTCGAACCGCGACCCAGTTGGAGTACGCACCTCCGAACAAGGCGACCCGCTCCCACCGTCCATCGATCACGCGCTGCACGAGAAGCCCTCGGCCCAGCACGTAGAACACGCGGGATGATCGACCCGGTGCGGTCCCATCGCGTCTCCCAGGCGCTCGCCGAGACGATGCTCGGGCTCGTTGATCAGGATGGGGCATGGGAACACGCCCTGACTCGTCACCGTTCGCGACGTTCCACACTGCAGGCGATGCGCCGCATCGGGCACGTCCAGGTCGGCTGTGGTCAGGCGCTCGTACTCCGCGTACGCCCGCCCTCCCCTCCGGCGCTCCTCGCGCCCGATGCGGAACGGCGGAATCCACTTCACCCGCGGCTGCCGCACCCCGAGTCCTCGCAACAGCTCCACGAAGGCAGCGCGCGTCGCGGTGCCGTCATCGAGCAGGGTCACCGCGATGATCGGCTCCAGCCCCACCCGAGCCAGGTTCGCGATTCCCAGGGTGGTCTTGTCGAACACGCCTCGGCCACGAACCCGGTCGTTGTCCTCGCGGGTGCACCCGTCCAGGCTGACCCGAATCTCGAGGTTGTAGTCGGACCGCTGCGATGCGGCCTCGAGCCACTGGGCGAGCTCCGCGTCGATCAACATGCCGTTGGTGAGTATGCCCAGCGGGACCTGACGGAGCGTCTCGGTGATCAGCTCACGGATCTGCGGGTGGATGAACGGCTCGCCGCCGGTGAACCACGCCGCCCGCAGCCCTCGCTCGCACGCGTCATCCAGCGCCTCCGACACGGCCGCCACCGACATCAGATCATGCGTGGTGACTTTCGGACCGCAGCTGATGAAGCAGTGCTTGCACGCGATATTGCACACGGTGCCAGTCACCTGGAGCCACAGCGTATCGAGCCAGACTGGCGCCAACGTCGCGACCGCAGCATCCCCCGACGCCCGGACATCCGAGTCGGTAGAGTTCACACCCACCCCCCTGCCCAAGGCTATCGGTCATTGGCGCCGCGCGCCCAGGCTACGATATGTAGTCGCCGGAGTCCCTATGGCGTTTCCCCACGACCTCGATCCGTCCGCCAGGACCCCACTCGATCGCCTGAGCTTGGCGTTCGCCGTCGCGGTTGCGCGGTCCATAGCGGACGCGGACGGCGTGTATGATGCGGACGAGATCCGCATCCTCGGCCGGTTCTTTCCCGACTCCCTCATGCGGGAGTTCTCCTTTGTGGATGAGCGCGGGGAGCTCACAGAGTCGTTTGTTGTTGCCCGAGAGCAGGCGCTCCTGGTGTTGCCCGATCGCCTGGACGAGAGCCGAAAGCTCGAAATACTGCATCTATTGCACCACATGGCGATAGCGGACGGGGAGCTCCACGAGGCGGAGTTCCGGTTGCTGCAGCAAGCGGCGGACCACCTGCAGTTCCCGCTCGAGCGTCTCACCGCCCACATCGCACAGCAGCCGAACAGCGGAAGCGCTCCGCCACCGGTCCGACCCACATCCTGGGACGAGCCGAAGAGGTGATGTGGCAGTCACGGCGCGCCGAGCTCCACGCCGGTGCATCGTGCCGTGCGCACCAACTCACCCGCCACATCCACCCGCCGATTGGTCACGATCGCGTCGGCGATCGGCACACCCCCGACCGCACCATTCCGCAGCCGCACCATCTCGCCCCACCTGCCCTCCTGCACAAGGTCTACGGCGGCGATCCCGAACCGAGTGGCCAGGATCCGGTCGAAGGGCACGGGACTCCCCCCTCGCTGCAGATGTCCCAGCACCACCGAGCGCATCTCCGCCTGGACCTGCGGACCGATGTGGGACATAGCCACGGCAGCAGCGCCGCCCGCCTCCTTCAGGTGTCGACGCCGCTCGGCCTCGCTCACGTCTGCGAGGTCGATCGGCACCGCGCCCTCTGCCACCACCACCAGCGTGAACGGTCTGCCGCGCGCGCGGCGCCGGGCCACCTTCTGGGCAACTCGAGCCGGATCATAGAGGATCTCCGGAATCAAGATGCAGTCCGCCCCACCGGCGATGCCCGCGGACAGCGCGATGTGACCCGCATCCCGGCCCATGACCTCGAGGAACAGAACGCGCTCGTGTGACTCGGCCGTGGTGTGTAGGCGATCCAGAGCCTCAGTCGCGACGTTCACCGCGGAGAAGAAGCCAAAGGTGTAGTCGGTGGCCGACAGGTCGTTGTCGATGGTCTTGGGAACGCCGACCACGGGCACACCCCGCTCCCGCATCAAGCGCAGGGCGATGGCTTGAGTGCCGTCGCCGCCGATGCACACGAGGCCCTCGAGCGCTTCATCCCGCACCGCTTGGACCAGCGCCGGCGTGAGATCCCCCCCGAACCGATGGTCGAAGGGATCGCCGCGGTTGGTGGTTCCCAGGATCGTCCCACCGCGATGCAGCAGTCCCTGGCAGGACTTCATGGTGAGCAGCTGCAGCCTGCGCGGCGTGTCGATCAGCCCATCGAAGCTATCTTCGATGCCGACCACGTCCCATCCCAGGTCGCCCACGGCGTGCTTGACGAACGCCCGGATCACCGCGTTCAAGCCAGGCGCGTCACCGCCGCCCGTGAGAATCCCGACCCGACGCCGCATGCCGCCTCCACGTGCCGGTCCAGTCGTACCCCGTTCCCCAGGGGCGTGAATGGCCAGCGTCGGCCGGGATGCCCGGATGACGGCAGGCCTACGCCGACCACCGGTGGAAATTCGCGGTAGACTACGGCATGCGGTCGCTCCCGACCATTGTCGCAGTTCTGTTGACCTCCGCGTGCGCGCACACCGTACGGTTGGAGGTTCCCGCCACTCCAGCGGTGCATGTCGGCACGACCGGCATCCAGGTGGTCGCCGCCGATCGGGCCTGCCGAGCCGTGGCCGACGCCGTCACCGCCGAGCTGCGGAGGCGCCCTGGGATGTCAGTGGATCCGCGCTCACCGGTCCGGCTCGATGTCTTCGGCTGTGGTCAAAGCTGGCAGCTCGACCTACATTCACAGGTGTCCACCGAGGGCGGAACCCGACGCAGGATGACCCTCGCCGGGCGTGGATACGGAGCCGCCTCACTCCGCACCGAGGGCAGACTCCACGCCAACCTCATCGCCACGAGCCGCGCGTCCGCCGAGGACAGCTGGGCCACCGACCCGCTGGGCTTTCGCGGCCTCCGGCGTCGCGCAGCGCGCGGCTTGCCCAGTCAGGTGGCGCTCGACATCGTGCGTCAGCTCGATCAGGCGCCACGCGAGGTGAGCCGCCGCGTCTACGTGCGTGCGCCAGCGGGCACCCGGCGGGAGTTCCACAACCTCGCCGTGGCGGCAGAACACTTCGGCGACGTAGACACCGCGTTCTATCTGGCAGCCGCCGCCCATCAGGAACGCCCCACCACGCGCTCGGCAAGCTACCTGGCAGAGCTGGCGCGACGACGCCTGCTCGCCCTCCCCGCCGCTCCTTGACCTCGGCTCCCCCCGGAACTCCCCTTGCCCCTGCTGTTCAGACACGACGCCATCCTGGCCCCACTGGGCTCTGGGTCACGCGGGAATTGCACCTACATCGGCGATGACACCCGAGGTGTTCTCGTCGATTGCGGTCTATCGGCCCGCCAGACCCTGCTGCGGCTCGAGGCCGCTGGGCTGGGCGCCGTCCGCATCGAGGGAGTACTGGTCACCCACGAACACGGCGACCATGTGGCCGCAGCACGCGTGCTGTCCGACCGGCTCGAGCGGCGCCAGGGCCACACGGTACCATTCTTCATGACCCGGGGCACGGCGGGCGCATTGCGGGACCGCGTGCGGCCAAAAGAGCTGATCACCATCCAGTCCGGCCGCCGGTTCCGGGTCGGCTCGCTCGAGGTGGAGCCGTTCACCGTGCCCCATGACACCTGCGATCCAGTCGCGTACACGGTCAAGGTGGGAGACACGGTCGCCGCGGTGGTCACCGACCTGGGGCGGTCCACCCGGTTGGTCGAGCAGCAGCTGGCGCGCTGCTCCCTCGCGCTGATCGAGTTCAACCATGATCTCGGCATGTTGATGGATGGACCGTACCCTTGGGCGCTGAAGCAGCGGGTGCGTGGGCGTCATGGCCACCTGTCGAATGCGCAGGCCGCCGAGCTCGTGCGCCGTGCCGCCACTCCCCGTCTGGAGCACCTGCTGCTCGCTCACCTGTCCGACGACAACAACGAGCCGGCGGTGGCCCGAGAGGCGGCCGAGGCGGCACTCCACGGAGCCGGCCTACGGGGGGTGACCGTCACGGTAGCGCCACAGGATCGCCCCGCGGACGTGCGACGGGCGGAGGTCGAGGTCCCACAGCGCGCTCGCCAAGTGGCCGGACCTCGGCGACCCCGCATCGCCCGCGGCCATCGCCCACCGGACGACGCATCCCGCCAGGTCAGTCTGTTCGGATGACTCCGGCGGCCGCCGAGCAGCATCAGGAGCGGGCGCTAGCCCACCACGCGGCAAGCCCGCTCACGAGCGGCGGCAGCCAGCCCCAGACCAACGCCGCGACGAATGGGAGGGTCCATGCCCACCCGTCGCAGCCGCGAAGGATCGCCCCGACCTCGAGCGAGCCGAGCATCGCTGCGGTGGCGACCAAGTAGGCGGCGCCCCACAGGCGCGCCCGCCCGATTCGGCCAGCCCAGGCGTCGACCACGGCGCCAGCACACGCGACGAGCGTGAGCACCCCGTGTGCCGGCACGACCATCCAGGTGGTCGTGGGCGACAGCGCCAGCGGCACGGCGAGCAGGGCGAGTGCACCGCCGAGCGCCCACAGACCGCGGCTCACTCCGGCTCGACAGGTGCCTCGGGCTCGGCCTCGGCAACGGGAGGCGTGGCCGCGAGGGCCTCAGCCGGAACCCAGCCGAACTCGATTCCCCGCTTGATACGAACTTTTTCGCCACCGTCGAACACGACCTCGACCACCTCACCCACCGTGAGCGACGGGCCAGGCACCTCGGCATCGTCCTCGAACCGCTGGCTGTCTACTGCCGC
>JBLFXJ010000186.1:0-15505 GCA_047609825.1 Myxococcota bacterium | reverse complement strand
CCACACCGAGGGCCGCGACCCGGCCGATCTCGAGACCCTGCAGGATGCCGGGCTCACCGGGGTGGAGCTGTTCAACCTGCACGCTATGTTCGCCCCCGACATCCGCCCCGAGGCGTTCGGGCTCGAGCCGTTCGACTGGATCGAGCAGATCGCCCCGTTCACCGACCCCGACGACACCGGCGAGCCCGACCTGCTGTTCCTCGCCGTGCTCCAGGAGCAGGCGCCGAGCATCGCCACCTGGGACCGCCTGCTCGCCCGGGGCCCCGCGGTGGGTGTCGCCGGCACTGACGCCCACCAGAACGTGCTGCCCCTCGAGCTGCGCGACGGCGAGCGCGGCGACAGCTACCGCCGGATGCTGCGTTGGTTCGCGAATCACATCCTGGTACGCGACGGCGAGACCGCCGAGCAGGCCCTCGCCGCGGGCCGCGCCTACACGGCGTTCGAGGCGCTCGGCACCCCATGGGGGTTCGATGTGCACCTCGGCGACGTAGAGCTGGGAGGCACCGGCGCTCCGGGACCTCTCACCGTCACCTGCCCCACGCTGCACCCCGAGAGCCCGCGTGGCCCGGTGGGGCCCGAGATCAGCGTCATCGTGTACCGGGACGGCGTGGCGTGGCAGAGCGGATGCGGCACCTTCGACGCGGGCCCGGGCGTGTACCGGGTGCGGGTGGACCAGGTGCCCCTCCACCTCGAGCCATTCCTCGGCAGCGACCCGGACCCGTGGCTCCGCTCATTCCCGTGGGTGTACAGCAACGCCATCCGGGTGGAGTGAACCGGCGTATCAGGGGTAGTAGCAGCGCACGTGCTGGGTGTAGCCGTTGTCGAGGACCTCGCCCCACACGTGGTCGAACCACGTGGCCCGCTCCCGGGTATCCTCGCAGGTGTAGTACACCTCGAAGCTCTCCGAGCCGGTGATCGAGGCGCAGAACCCGCGCGTGTCGGAGTACGCCGAGTTCTCGACGCTCCACAGCGGGCCACAGCTGACCCCGTTCGGGAAGTACAGGCCATCCTTCTGCAGGTCGTTGCACTGGGTGTACTCGGGCGTGTTCTCCACGCTGGAGCACGTGACCACCCCAGCGTCGATCTCCTGGGACAGCTCGAACGCGACCCCGGGCGTGGCGAGGTGCACCGCGTTGCTCACCTCGCAGCTGGCCAGGTCCACCACCACGAAGCTCCGGTCGCACGCCGCGTCGGGCACCCGCGGCGTGAGCAGGTACCGGCCGTCGCCATCGGGATCGCGCACCGGACCAAACAGCCGCAGCGGCCCGGCCAGCGTGCTGTCGACGTCGGCGCACGGCCCGCCGGCAATGGGTGTGCTGCCGGCTCCGGCGCCGGCGAGCACCGCGATGGACGCGCCGCGGGTCGCACCCACCACGTCGAGCTCCAGGGGCCCCGGGCACGCGCCGGTGAGGTCGAGGGTGAGCCCGCCGGCGAGGGCCTGGGAGCTCAACAGGAGTGCGAGGGGGAACACCGAGCGCATGGGACCTCCGGGTCAAGCTCCACTAGTCGCGTGGACGTGGATTGACCAGCCGCCGCCCGAACCCTGACCGGGCGGCCTTCACCAGCGCCACCACCTCCGATGGCATCGTGCGCTCCCGGAAGTTCTCGTGGGTCTCGCGAAACACCACCGTGCCGTCGGGCGCCACCACGAGCGTGGTGGGGTGCGGGAGCTCGGTGCGGGACGGGTTCACCACGTCCCACGTGGTCCAGATGCTGGCATCTACCGGCACGAAGGTGGCCTCGAACTTCTTCTTGCGGATCGCCTTGGTGAGCACCGCCGGGTCGTCCGCCGTGAGCACATACAGCACACCGCCTGCAGCGGTCAGGGCGTCTTCGGCAGCCATCCAGTCACGCACCTGCGTGACACAGAAGCTTCACCAGTCGGCCGACCGGATCAGCTCGAGCACCACGTGGCGGCCCGCGGGGTCCGGGATCGGCACCGGCTCGCCAGCGAGGGTGCGGAGCGGTGGTGCGGCGAGCGACTGCCCGACGTCGACGGATGCGGGTGCGGTGCGGGCGTCCGGCGTGGGCGCGCCGCAGGCGAGGGCGGCGACCAGGGGAAGCATGAGGACCTCGGGAGACGGAGGAGTCTGGCAGGGCGGCCGAGCGTGACGCGACGATCGATCTGTCGGACGCGTTCTATTCTCTACAGCGACAGCGAGGTCACGTGCATCTCCTATTGGATTGCAGAGGTTGGGGCGACGGGTTCGAAGCACAGCCGGCCGGCCACTCCAATTCACGAGGTCCCTGCAGCCAAGGTCCGCGGCCCATCCGTCGTTGTGATGGTGACCCAATCACTCTGATGGAGCTGTGCCACGCCGAGTGCGCGCGGGCTCGTCACCGGCGTGCACGGGGCCGTGACAGCTCGACCGCGCGGGTCGCCGCCGCATTCTCCGGCGTTGGCCGGCGTTGGCCGGCGCAACGTCAGCGGTTGGGCCCCGGTGGCCCGCCATCCCCCGCGGCGACCTCGCGCTTGAGCGCCGCGCGCATGCGGGTGTACGCGTCACCCATATCCGTGACCATGGCGGTGAAGCCATGCCTCACCTCCTCGGTGGGGGCCTCGACCTCGTCGACGAGGCGCTTCCACTCGCCCTCCACGCGGCTCCACTTGACCTCGGCGGCGGTCCACAGGTCGCGGAGGTCTTCCCCACCGAGGTGCATTCGGACCCGGAGTTGATCCCGGGCCGTACGGAGCGAGTCCAGCTCGGCGGCGATTGCGTCGTGGACGGTCTTCTTGGGCGTTGGCGGAGTCATCGGGTGGCCTCTGGGGCGTTCGAGGCCACACTGCGTGGCCTTCGCGAGCGCTTCCCAACCCTGCAGGGTGCGTGCCGTGCACTTGCGAGCGCCTGTGGCGGCTGTCAGCCGCTCGCCGCGCACACAGTTCCTCGCGCCACTGCCCCTCGCAGAGGCCATGCTGAATCACGGAGGCATCCATGTACAACATGTTCACCGCGCTCGCACTCGCCTGGATCGCCGGCTGCGGAGGCGGGGACACCCCCAAGGACACCGGCGGGGTGGATTGCGAGCAGATGGCGATCCGCGGGTCCGACGGTGCCGCAGACGCGTGCGACCTGGCGGCCTGCGAGGCGTGCGCAGACGCCTGCCCTGGGACGTGCCTCACCCTCGAATCCTACCCACCCCAGTACGCGTGCGACGGTG
Source organism: Myxococcota bacterium (assembly GCA_047609825.1). Lineage (GTDB taxonomy): Bacteria > Myxococcota_A > UBA796 > UBA796. Next base: position 12,346 of record JBLFXJ010000186.1, on the reverse strand, counting down.
AGAGTTGGACGGTGTATGACGCGTGCCCCGACTGGCAGCTCCCCGAGTACAGCGCGTGCGACGATGTGCTCACCGAGGTGGCGGGGGCCGATATCACCGCGCTCGGGTTCTCCGCCGACGACGTGCTCGCAACCCTCGACCCGGGCTTCACCGAAGAGGCCGAGTGGGTCAGCGAGGAGGGTCGGCCGGCCACCACGGTGACGGTGTCGGCAGCAGCCGCGGGCGCCCCGGTGTTCCACGACCGGTCGCCATCGGGCACCACCGGCCCCGATATGCAGTGCCTCGACCAGCTCGAGATCCCGGTCACGCTCCGGTTCACCACGGCGGACGGGGCGTTCGACGAAGCCATTGCCACCACGCTGTGGGTCAGCGAGCTCGCCTCGGTGTCCGCGGGCGCAGCCCTCGACTGGCGCGCGCTGTCGGGGAGGTTCGCGTTCGTGACGCTCGATCCCGGGGAGTGGGACAGCGTGACCCTCGACCTGAGCACGTTGGTCACGCCGTCCTTCGCCGGCCAGGTGCAGGTGTCGGCGACCCGGGAGCTGGGGCCGAACACGGGCGAAGGCTTGGTGGGGCCGCTCCTGCGCTGGCCACCCCAGCAGTAGCGCCTCCGGAGCGCGGGGGCGCCAGCGTTGGGGACTCTGCCGTCGGAGGGGCGCTGAGGTTCGGGTCAGTCGACCAGCCAGCCGCTCGGGTCTGGCCCGACCTTGATCTCGATCGTCGGCTTGGTGAGGTGGCGGACCGACAGCACGCCGTCTTCCTCAGTGTCGACGAGGGGCACCTGCTGCCCCATCCAGAACGTGCCGACCGGGTCGTCGTCGGTGAGCCGGAGGGTGGGCCGAGCGACCAGACGCTCGCCGCCAGCGCGCCCATCCATCACGCTGACGGTGACCTCGACGGTCTCGTCCTGCGCCGTCGCGGACACCTCGATCGTCACGTCGGCGCGCCGGGTGGCGCGTCGCTCGCCAGCCACCGGCACCTGCCGCCACACGTCGGTGAGCGCCTCGCCGGGCGCCACGGAGTATGTCTCGACATAGCCGAGGTACCGCACCTGCACCTCGAGGGCGTGGGCGGACGGCAGGGCGAGCATGAGCCCAATGAGCATGGTGATCTCCGCGTGCAATGTAGCGACATCCGGCGGCTGTTGGGTTCGACCGGTTCAGAACAGCGCGGGGAGCGCCGACCAGGAGCGCTCGGCGGGCATCCCACGCCTGCTCGGGAGCAGCGCCGAATGCCCCGATCGAGGGAAGCCGAACGGGCCGCCCGGCACAGTGACGAGACAGGGCTCGAGGTCGACGACCGACCTGCGGTGACCACAGCGCGCGGGCGGCATGTCGCGCCAGGTCGGCCATCCATGCCGCCGATGCACCCGCGCATGGCGCCCTCGGAAGTCCGCTGGTTGCAGCCGCCACGTGCCCTGGCGTGGCGACACGGCTACCGGAGCCTGGTGGCGTCCAGTCGATGCCGTTCCGCCACAACCCACCGGGGAGCGCGATGAACATGGTGCTCTGGCTGACGGTCGGCGCTTTGGCGGCCAACTTTGACGCTGCGCTGACCGACACGGGCTGGGAGCTGCTCACCGAAGCGCCCACCAACGAGATCGGACCCGTCCTCCTGCAGACGAAGCGAATCGACGGCGAGCGCTGCCTGCGCGGCAAGGTGACGGTGGACGTGGACCCGTCCCACCTGCTCGAGGTCATCACCGATGTGCCCGCCGCCATGGAGTTCTCCCGCGAGCGCCTGCGCGCCAGCCGGGTGCTCGGCAGAGACGGGGACGCCGTGCACTTCGTCCAGCACCTCGACGTTCCCAACTGGACGATGATCGCCGACAGGTTCTGGGTGCTCTCCGGCAGCCGCCGCGACGAGGGGTCGACCGTGATCTATGCCTGGGAGCGCTTCGACTGGCGCACCCGGTACCCCACCCTCGCCGCCGAGCTCGCCCGGGACCACAAGGGCGCGGTCGAGCCGACACCCAACTTCGGGGCGTGGAGCCTGGCTCCAGCGGGGGCCGGCACCGCCGCCACGTACACGCTGTGCAGCAACGCGGCCGGCTCGCTGCCCGAGTGGCTCGTGCGGATCGCCACCACGAAGAACTTCCCGAACACCATCGTGGACGTGGTGGTGGAGGGGCGCCGTCGGGCGGCCGCGCCATGACGTGGCCGGACGCCCCGGCAGCGGCCGCGCTGGTGAGCGCGCTTTAGAGACCGTTCCGCACGCAGTCGAACGTCAGCTCCACCGCCTCCCCGAGCTGGACGACCTCGAAGTCCTGCGGCTCGATGCCGACCAGCGCGTGGGTCCCGTCTTCCTCGAACAGGTCGTCCCATCGTGCGGTGCTGCGGCGGTCGCTTCGGCCCATCAGCGCCACATTGCCCCCGTCGGCCAGGAACATTCCAGCGAGAAGCCGGCATCGCTCCACCCCGAGACCCGAGGGGTAAACTCGCGATGCGGACGTACGAGCGACTGACAGTGGCCTCCTGCGCGCCGAGAGTACAGCCCCCACGCGCGACGTGCTCGGCACCCGACTCAGATCTGCGGGGTGGAGCTTCTGCCCGACCGTATTGTACGACTCCCGGCATGGCCCGCGTCACGCTCACCCGGCACCTGATCGGCTTCGTCCCCGTGCTCGGCACCGCCAACCTCGAGGTCACCGCCACCACCGCGGCCGAGGTGGTCCGCGCGCTGGACGCCCTGGCACCCGGTGTGGCCAGCTACCTCGTCGACGAGCGCGGCCGGCTGCGCAAGCACGTGAACCTGTTCGTCGACGGGTCGATGGTGCGCGACCGCGACGGGCTGTCCGACCCGGTGGGCGCAGACGCCGACGTTCACGTGATCCAGGCGCTCTCGGGACGTTGGGGTGCTGCTGCTGTCCACCCGCAAGGGGTTGATCACGCTCGACGAAGGCCCCGACGGCCGCTGGCGGGTGGCCGACGTCACGTTCCGGGGCACCTCGGTCGGGTACGCCTGCGGCGACCGCCGCACCGGCGCCACCTGGGCCGCGCTGCTGCACGGGCACTGGGGGCCGAAGCTGCACAAGCGAACCGATGGCACCTGGCGCGAGCTCACCACGCCGTCGTACCCCGAAGGCTCCATGCTCCGCGGCGGAAAGCCCGCGACCCTGGAGAACATCTGGGTGGTGCAGCCCGGCGGCGACGACGAGCCGGGCCGGGTGTACCTCGGCACCAACCCTGGCGGACTGTTCGCCTGCGACGACGGCGAGACGTTCGAGCTGGTGCGCCCGCTCTGGGACCACCCCTCGCGGCTGGGAGACGCGGACGGCGACCGGCCGGAGTGGGCCCAGGGCTGGTTCGGCGGCGGGCGCGACACCGCGGGCCTGCACTCGGTGGTCGTCGACCCGCGCGACAGCGCCCACGTGTACATCGGCGTGTCCTGCGCGGGCGTGTTCGAGACACGGGACGGCGGCGCGAGCTGGGCGCCGCGCAACCGGCAGCGCCTGGTTCAGCCCGGACGGTGGCGAGCATTGGCACAGCCTCGGGCACCACTTCCCGCCGATCTACGCGGTGCGCTTCGCCTGACCCAACGACCTTCGCGAGCGTGGTAGGTGAGGCGCAGGGCACGTCCGCTGCGGACGTGGCAAGGGAGGCGAGATGTCCTACAGATTCCGGACCGACCTTGGCCCATTTCGCGCCATCGTCCACCCGACCGACTTCGCCGAGCTCTCCGAGTCCGCGTTCCTACACGCCCTGGCGGTGGGGCTCCGAGCGCGCGCGCGCCTGGTCACGGTGCATGTGGCCGGCAGCGCCACCGCGCCCAGCTGGGAGTTGTTCGCCCACGTGCGGAGCCGCATCGCGGTGTGGGGCGCTCTCGCGCCAGACGCCACCCAGAACGCCTTGGAAGCGCTCGGGATGAGCCTCGCCGATACGCGGGCGATCGAGGGCGAAGCCGCCACCGTGGTGCGCGACGTCACGATCCGCGAGCAGGCCGAGCTGATCGTGCTCGGCACCCACGCCGGCAGCGGGTGGCGCCGCCTGCGGGGCAGCCTGGTGCTCACGCCGGAGCTGCAGAAGGCCGGCGTGCCCACGCTGATCCACCGTGAGGGCACGACCACGTTCATCGACGCCATCTCCGGCCGGGTCCGCCTGCGCCGGGTGCTGGTGCCGGTCGACGAGACCCCGTCGGCCACCCCCGCCCTCGAGGCCCTGTTCCGCCTATTCGACTCCCTCGACGTGCAAGGCGCCAGCATCCGCCTGTTCCACGTGGGCCCGGAGGGCGCGATGCCCCCGATGTGGCCGGAGCCGCAGCGCGACACCTTCCGGTTCTCGGACGGGTACGGCAGCGGTGCGCCCGCCCGGGCGATCGCCGCCGAAGCCGCAGCGTGGGATGCCGACCTGATCGCGATGACCACCGGGGGCCGCCGCGGCCTGCTCGACGCCGTGATGGGGAGCACCGTGGAGCGGGTGGTGGCCGCCGCCCCCTGCCCCGTGCTCGCGGTGCCGAGCCCTCCGCACCGGGCGCTGCGGGGGTAGGGCGGGGCTCAGGGGTGGACCTCGCCTCCGAGCAGACCGACCTGCGTGTGCTCGATGTCGGAGTACGGCGGCGACTTCTACGCGGTGGAGTGTGACCGGATGCCCGAGTGCGGAGCCCATCCGTCGGCGGACCTGCTGCTCGAGGTCGGCGGCACGGCTCGGGCATCGGCGCCCAGGTGAGCGACGCGTAGTCGGCCGGGCGCTCGGGCGTGGGCGCGTCGGCGGGCTTCGCGCCGTACAGGTCCCATGTGCGCTACCGCAGGGCGGCGACCGCCTCGGGGTGAGTGTCCGTGGGTTTGGCGAGGAAGGCTGGGGTGGCGCAGAGGTTCCACAGGGCGGCGACCGGTTCCGCGCCACAGCGGGGATGGTCGGCTTGGTCAGCGCGGCGGAGCGCGCGTCGATCGTCGGTGAACGAGCGCGGGGAGCTCCCGCCATCACATCCCCAGCCAGTCCGCGCAGCTGGGGTCGATCTTCACGCACAGCGACGCGAGGGCCCGCGCGGCGGTCGCCGAGACCATGCCGTCGGCGATCTCGCCGCTGATGAACCCCACCAGCTCATCGAACGCGTCTTGGGATCCGTCCAGGACGCCACCGGTGGGGGTGAGCTTGGAGCACATGATCAACATGTGCGCGTCGGCGGGCAGGGCGCGGAGGTTGTTGAGCGCCCGGTACTGTGACTTGTTGAGGGTGACTTTCATGGTCGGGTCGGCCGGCCCCCGTCGTCGCCGCTGTAGTTCGGGCTCCCGGCGAGCACGCGGTCGAGCGGCCGGGGGAGTCGGCACGCTGGAACCAGGCGCAGCCTACTACGTCCGGGCCTGGTGCGACCCGGCCCAACACGCCCTCAGTTCAGTCCGCCTGGAACCCCGCCGCCTTGTGACTCCCATCGCAGAACGGCTTGTTCGCCGACTGCCCACACCGGCACAGCGCGCACTTGGTGCCCGTCCACGCCACCCGACCCGCGCCCGTCACCAGCGTGACGTTGCCGCGGAGCAGCAGCGGGCCATTCGGCACCTTGCCGACCACCAGAGGACCGCCGGTAGCTTCGGTGCCCGGCCCGCGATCGCCGATGGCGCCACGGTCGATGAACCCCACCCGCTCGTGGCTGTTGTCGCAGAACGGCTTGTTCTTCGACAGGCCGCACCGGCACAGCGCCGCGCGGAACGGCACCCCCTCCATGTCGTCGGCCGCACCGGCGACCTGCAGCTCACCGGTGAGGTACAGCGGGCCGTTGTTCGCCACCACCACCCGGTTCTCCGCCGGGGCGGTCTCGGCGCCCGTGCCGTCGGCCCGCTGCCAGCTGAGCGCGCCGGTGGGGCAGCGCTTGCACACGTCGATCACATCGTCGGCCTCGGTGACATCCGGCGCGCACCACGGCTTGCGCCCGCCCTGGAACAGCTCACCGTCAGCCCTGCCGCACTCGCCCACGTGGATGCACAGTCGGCCATCCCACGTCACGTCGACCTGCTCGCCCGGGTACGTCACCTTGAGATCGCCCATCCTGCCTCCAGCGGGTGTCACCCGGCTGGGAACCCCTAACTCCGGCGACCGCCGGAAACCCGTCGCCAGCTCACTGCGGGCCTTCAGGTTGGGGTCCAGTCTGCTCGTCTACGAACCGGCCGAGTGTAGCGCAGGATACCTGCGCGGATCGGGCCGGCCCTTGACTCGGGCCTGGACCTCCCCCGGCCATCGGGCCTGCCCCCGCCTGCCGGCCCGGCCAGTCCACCCCGACCGATCGGCCAGGTGGCGAAGCCGCTGTCGGCGCGCACCTTTTCGGAGTCGCTGGGCGCACTGCCCGCGACCCGGCCCCTCGGGGTCGGTTCCACACCACGCCGCGCGTACAGCCGGCAGGTCGAGGGCAGCACGCCCCGACAGGAGTCTCCATGCATCCCCAACACAACCACGGCCCCCACGCCCACGGTCCACACGCCCACGGCCCTCGCGCCCACGGCCCACACGCCCACGGTCCCCACCCGCACGGTCCGCAGATGCGCTGGCGGGGGCGCGGCGGTCCGCGCCGTCCGCTCCGGTTCCTCGCCCGGCGGCTGGGTCTTGCGCCCGAGCAGCTGGCCACCGTGTCCAGCCTGTTCGAGGACCTGCGCACCGAGCGGGCCCAGGCCGATGTCGACCGGCGACGGGCGAACAAGCTCGTCTCGGAGGCGTTCGCCGCAGCCACCTTCGACACCGCCAAGGCCGAGCAGGCCGCCGCGGACCGGGCCGCGTCTGCCGGGCGTCTGCAGACCGCGCGCCTGACCGCCCTCGGCGATCTGCACGCCGCGCTCACGCCCGAGCAGCGGGCGAAGCTGGCGGTCATGCTCAGGTCTGGCCCGCTGGCGTTCTAGAGCCACCGTGGACGCCTCCGCCCCTGACCGGGTCGGGGGTGGTCAGCGGCGCGCGGGCGCAGGCCGGATAGTCGGGGGCATGCTCGCCACCGTACGCTTCCGCATCCCGGACGGCTCTGAGGTCGTCCTGTCCCATGGCGACGTGATCGGCCGCCTGTGGTGGGCCGATCTCGTGCTCGACGACGGCCGCATCTCAGAGGCCCACGCCCTGGTCAGCCTGCGCGGACGGGAGCTCAAGCTCCTCGGCCTGCGCGGGCGCTTCGCCGTCGACGCCACCCTGTGCAGCGAGCTGGTCCTGCGCCCCGGCCTGACCATCGAGCTGGCGCGCGGGCTCGCCGTGGAGGTGGTGTCGGTCAACCTGCCCGAGGAGGTGCTCGCACTGCACGGCCCCGGGCTCGCCACCACGGTGCTCACCGGCGTGTGCTCCCTCGTGCTCGACCCGCGCCCGCGCCTCGCCCCCGGCCACCGGGAGGGCGGCGTGGCCCAGCTGTGGCAGAGCGGCGAGGGCTGGCGGGTGCGGGTGGGCGATGCTGCGCCGCGGGATCTGGGCACGGGCGACGCGTTCACGGTGGACGCGCGCACCTACCGCGCCGTCGCGGTGCCCCTCGATCAGGCGGGCGCCGAGCGCACCCACGCGGGCGGGGTCTCACTGCCAATGGAGATGATCGCGTTGTACGACGCGTTCCACATCCGGCGGCCCGGCGAGCCACCGTTGGTGCTGAGCGGCATCGGCGCCCGCATCCTCTCCGAGCTGGCCAGCGTGGACGGCCCGATGGGGTGGGAGGCGCTGGCGCGGGAGATCTGGCGCGACGACGTGGACCGCAACACGCTCCGGCGGAAGTTCGACGTGGCCCTGTCCCGGCTCCGGCGCAAGCTGAAGGGCGAGCGCGTGCGCACCGATCTGGTACGGGCCGACGGCACCGGATCGTTCGAGCTGCTCCGCTACCCCGGCGACGTGGTCGAGGACCGCACCTGAGATGGGCCGCTCTCCGTGGGACGACGCCCCCGATGGCAGCGCCGCGGTGCCCCCGAGCGGCCCCGTGCAGCTGCCGCCCATGGGCGCCACCCACCCGTTCGACCTGAACGATCGCGAGCGCTACGTCGACGGTGCCGAGCTCGGCGTGGGCGGCATGGGGCGGGTGGTGTCCGTGCACGATGGCCGCCTGCGCCGCGATGTGGCCCGCAAGGTGGTTCTTCCCGGGCTCGGCCGCGACGCCGAGGCCCGGCTCGCCCGGGAGGCCTGGGTGGTGGCGCAGCTGGAGCACCCGGGCATCGTGCCGGTGTACGACGCCGGGCGCGCGCCGGACGGCACGCTGTTCTACACGATGCGGGTCATCCGCGGCCGGTCCCTCCGGCAGCGCCTGGTGGACGCCGACCCCGACGCCCGGCAGCGGCTGCTGGTGCACGTCAAGGACGCCGCCCACGCCATCGGGTATGCCCACACCCTCGGCGTGGTGCACCGCGATCTGAAGCCTGACAACGTGCTGATCGGGGAGTTCGGCGAGACCCAGGTGGTGGACTGGGGGCTCGCCCGCACCATCGGTGAGGACGACTGGGTGGAGCGGGGCGTGCCCGATGAGCATCGCGCCCACACCGTGCGCGGCACCGTGCTCGGCACCCCGGCGTACATGAGCCCGGAGCAGGCCACGGGCGCGGGCGCCGACCCGCGCTCGGATGTGTGGTCCATGGGCGTGGTGCTGTTCGAGGTGCTCACCGGCCACCCGCCGTTCGGGGGTGACAGCGCGCCGGAGGTGCTCACCGCGGTGCACTCGGCCACCGTGCCGGACGTGCCCGAGGCCCCCGCCGCCCTCGACGCCATCCTCCGCCGGGCCCTCGAGCGCGACCCCGCGCAGCGCTACCCGACCTGCCGGGAGCTGGCGGATGACCTCGAACGATTCTACGCGGGAAAGGCGGTGCTCGCCCACCGGATGAGCCCGCGGGAGCGCGCCATGTTGGCCCTCCGCCCGTGGCGCCTCCCCATCGCGGCGGCCGCGGCGGCTCTGCTCACCGTCGCGGTGGTGGGCAGCGTGGGGTGGTCGCAGACCCGCGCCGAGCGCGACCGGGCCCGCCACGCCGAGCTCGAGGCCACCCGCGCCGCCACCGAGTCGGCCCACCACCTGGCGCAGGCGCTGATCGGCCAGGCCGAGGTGGCCCAGCGCGCCTGGGCGCGGCCCGAGGGTGAGGTGCTGGCCGCCCACGCCCTGCGCCTGAGCGACTCGCCGGAGAGCCGCGGGATGGTGGCGGCGTTCGCGCTCGGCCCCCGCCCCACCCTGGTGTCCCGGGTGGCCCGCCCGCCAGGTCGGGTGCTCGCGGTGGACCCCACCGGCGACCTGCTGCTCATCGCCGAGGATGACACGGTGTCGCTGTGGTCGGTCAGCACCCGCTCCAACCGGTGGAGCCGCCTGCTCGGCGGCCGGGAGGCGGTGCTGCTGCCCGAGACCCGCATGGTGGTCGTCTCCCGCGGCATCTTCCCGGATCTGGTCTGGCTCGACCTCGACACCGGCAAGCGTCGGGACGGCCCACGGGTCACGGCCGCCAAGTACAACCTCGTCGGCGCCGGCCCATGGCTGGTGAACTACCTGGGCCAGACCGTGGAGCGGATCGACACCCGCACCCTCGAGATCACGCGGTTTGACGCCTGTCCTGGCGTGGAGCTCAGCGGCGCGCACGTGTGGCCCGATGGCAGGGTGCTGGTCGGCTGCACCGACGGCTCGGTCACGGAGTTCGGCGCCGCCGGCAAGCCCGGCCTCACCATCCCGTCCGCCGCCCCCATCGCGCCCATCGCCATCCACGCCCTGTCCTCCGACAGCGTGGTGTTCGGCGCCATCCGTGGCCAGCTCCAGCGCGTCCACACCACAGCGCAGCGGCGCGACCCGGTGTTCCATGGGCTCGGCGGCTTGGTGCGCGATCTCGCCGTTCAGCCCACGGTCGATGGGAAGTCACCGCTGGTCGCGGTGGCCGGAGAGCGGGGCGGGGTGCAGATCTGGGACCCGGAGGAGGCGTCGGTTGTGGCCCGGCTGCCGGTGGAGGGTGCCGGCTCGGTTCGATTCGACGGCGACATCCTCGTCACGATCGGTGCCACCGTCTCCCGCTGGCGCCTGGCCGACGGCATAGGCCCGTCCCGGCTGGAGTCTCCGCACGGGATCACCGCGCTCGCGGTGTCGCCCAGCGGCGACGCCATCGCGGCCGCGCATGGGGAGGGCACCGTGCGGGTGCACGAGCTGCCCTCCGGCCGAGAGCGGTTCGCCGTTCGGTGGCAAGACCGGGTGGTGAAGGACGTGGCCTGGTCGCCCGACGGCAGCCGGCTGATCGCGGCCGGGATGGGGGAGATGTCCACAGTGACCCTCGACGCGCACACCGGCGCCGAGCTCGGGCGCACCGAACAGGTGGGTCACTACCGCCGGCTGGGCCTGTTCGCGGATGGACGGGGCTGGGGCGTGGGGTGGTTGGACGGGCCGAACATCTGGACCACGCCGGGAGGGCAGGTCAGCGCGGCGTACCAGGTGCCCGACACACGGTTCGGCGAGGCGGAGTCGAACGCCGCCGGCACCGTCGTGGCCCTGCTCGACGAAGAAGGCGCTCCGTACCGCTGGCGGATGGGCGAGGAGGTCCAGCGAATCGCCCGCACCGTCGACGCCCACGCCATCGACGCGTTCGGCAACGGGGACGACGTGGTGCTGGCCGGGGAGTGGGGCGTGGCGCGGCTGGGCGACGACGGCGAGCGGTGGCGAACCGCGCTCGACGACCTGCCGCTGGACGTGGCTGTGGGCCCGAACGACAGGCTGGTGGGGGTGTCCACCTTCGGCGGCGGCCTGCGCCTGCTCGACGCCACCACCGGCGCGCTGCTCGCCACCATGCGGGGCCACCAGGAGCGTGCCCAGGCCGTGGCCTTCGACCCGCAGGGGCGGTGGGTGGCGACCGCGGGCTGGGACGGCGACATCGTGCTGTGGGGGCTGGGCGCGCTCACGGCCCCGCCCGCCGAGCTGGTGGAGACGGCCGAGCGGGCGTGGGGGCTGACCCTCGACGAAGCCCTCGCAGCAGAGGTCCGCTGATCGGCCTGTGTGGCGGTACACTGTGGCCGGAGACCCCTATGCGGCGCTGGTTGCTCAAGTTCATGCTCAAGCTGTCGTGGTCGGTCGGGGGCGCCCCGGACCACATCGACGGGCTGCCACGGCTGACCGCCACCGACATCGATGCGCTCGTGCCGCTGCTCGAGCCCGGCGACCTGGTGCTCATCGGCAACGAGGGCAGCCTGAGCCACATCGCCGTGCACGTGGGCGGCGGCGAGATTGTGCACGCGATGGCCACCGAGCAGACCATGCGCGGCATGGCCGGGTCGCTCTGGGATGCGCTGAAGCGCCCGCTCCGGTGGCTGTGGGGAATCGTAGACCACGCAGGCGTGCTGCAGGAGACGCTGGCGCAGTTCGTCGAGCGATTCGAGCGCGACACCTACGTGGTGCTGCGGCCCTCCGCCTCTCCCGACGGTCGCGCCCGGGGGCTCGCCCACGTGCGCAGCCTGGTGGGCAAGGGGTACGACTACACCTTCACCCCGGGTGATGGCGACTACTACTGCACCGAGGTCGCGCTGGACTACGTCGAGGTGGCCACAGGCACGGCACCGGCGGTCACAACCACCGCAGTTCGGGTGCCCGGCCTGCTCAATGCCGAGGTCATCGAGCCGATGGCGCTCCTCGACATCGTGGCTCCGGTGCTGGCCAATGAGGCCGCTCGGTCCCGATTCGCAGACCGTCTCGGCGACGCCCGGGTGCTGCCGACAGCTTCCGAGGAACCGCCCGCAGGACCGCAACACTCGACGACCCCCAGGGCAACGAACTAAGCCCGCGGAGTTCTCGGAACCGGCCCGCCGGTTCCGTGTCCGTTCGGGGCCACCCGACGCCTCCCCCGAGGAGACATGACGAACGCCGCTCAAGAGACCCTCGCCGACTTCGCGAAGCGCGCCGCCCTGGGCGTGCTCGGCTACGCGGTCGCCATCACCCTGGTGCACCTGGGACAAGGCATCGGCCTGATCCTCGCACTCGGCCAGCCGCCGCTCACCGGCTTCGCCGCGTGGTCCATCGTGATGGAGCTCATCCTCGCCATCGCGGTCGGCCTGGTCGCCGCCCCCGCCTACAAGCTCCCCCGGGGCGAGTGGCTGTTCCCGGTGGTCGCGGCCGCGCTGTTCATCGTCATCGAGCGCATCGTGGCCGTGGATCCGTCCAAGGTGCAGATGTGGGTCGGCCCGGCCTTCGCCAGCCTGATCATCTTCAGCATCGGCCGCGCGCTGTACCGCTGGAAGCCGGTCTCTGTGGTGGTGGTGAGTGCGGTCATGCCGGTGCTGCTGCTCACGCTGCCCATCGTGGCCGACGCGCTGCGGGAAGAGGTGCAGAACAACATCCCGCAGGGCGAGCCCGTGGCCGGCGCGCCCGACGTGCTGATGATCGTGATGGACACGGTGCGGTCCCAGAGCTGCAGCGCCTATGGCTACGAGCGCGACACCACCCCGGTGCTCGAGCGCCTGGCGGCCGA
>JBLFXJ010000185.1:0-15579 GCA_047609825.1 Myxococcota bacterium | reverse complement strand
GGGGCGGCCCCCCCCCCCCGGCCGGGGGGGGGGGGGGGGGGGGGGGGGGGGGGCCCCCCCCCGCCGCGATGGTCCCACCGGCCCATTGGCGGTGGCATTCGACGAGATGGCGGACCGGATCCAGGCCCTGATCGAGAGCCGGCAGGAGCTGCTGAACGGCGTGTCCCATGAGCTGCGCGGACCGCTCCAGCGGCTTCGGTTCGGGGTGGATCTGCTCGAGGTTGAGGACGACGCGGCCGAGCGAGCCCGACGGGTCACGGACATCCAAGGCGACATCGATGAGCTCGACGCGCTGGTAGAGGAGCTCCTCGCGTGGTCGCGGCTGGGGGCGGGCGCTGAGCTGTCGCTCACCGAGGTGGACGCCGGCGCGTTGCTGGCGGCCGTGTCCGAGGATGCTGGACGGCTCCGGCCGGAGGTCATTGTCGCGGTGCGCACTGACGGCCCGGTCGTCGCCTCCCTCGACCGTCGGCTGTTCACCCGCGCTGTGGCGAACCTGGTGAGCAATGCCGTTCGGTACGCCGACGGCCAGGTGAGCGTGGTGGTGGAGGACGTGGGCGGGTGCCTGCAGGTGCGGGTGGACGACGACGGCTCCGGCGTGCCGTCTGCCGATCGGGCTCGCGTGTTCGAGCCGTTCGTGCGCCTCGACGCGGCTCGGGCGCGGGACACCGGTGGCGTGGGGCTCGGCCTCGCGATCAGCAGCCGGATCGCCGCGGCACATGGCGCCACCCTCACGGTCGGCGATGGCGAGCTGGGTGGCGCGTCGTTCGTCTGGCGAGGGGCGGCTCCCCAGCGGACCGGCGGCTTACAATCGCTCACCGAGGGCTGACGGATCCGCACCCGTACATGGTCTATGGTCAGGTGACCGCGACCCGGGAGGAGCGCTCATGCCCCAACAGGACCTCGCCCGGCTCGCGATCAGCCCGCAGGGGTTCGTGTTCGACCCGGTCACCGGCGGCACGTTCACGCTGAACGGCACCGGTCGCGCGATCGTCGAAGCGGTGCGGGATGGCTCCTCTCTCGACGACATCGTGCAGCGCATCGACACGGACTTCGAGGCGACCGGGGCGGACCTCGAGCGGGATGTGCTCGAGTTCGTCCGGGTGTTGCGTGAGGCGGGCCTGCTGCCCGCGAGCTTTGAGCTGGCATGACGCTCCCGTCACCGGTGGTCGCCGTGACCGGGCTCAATGCCACCGACAACCCCGGCCCTGGCGTGGCGGTGATCCGGGCGTTGCGGGCGGATCCGGCGTTCACGGGCTCCATCGTCGGGCTGGCTTATGACGCGCTGGACCCCGGACTCTATGTGCCGGGCCTGTGTGATGCGGCCTTCCTCGTGCCCTATCCGTCAACCGGGCGGGAGGCGGTGTTCGAACGGCTCGCTGAGGTGTGTGCCAGGGTCCCGGTGGATGTGCTCATGCCCACGCTGGACAGCGAGCTGCCGGCGCTGCTCGGGCAAGAGGCGCGTCTGGAGGCGCTGGGCGTACGCACCTTCCTCCCTGCGCGGGCCTCGTATGACCGCCGGTCGAAGGTCCACCTCTCCTCCCTCGCCGACGCCGGTATTCCGGTGCCGCCCAGCCGATCTGTGTCCACGGTGGACGCGCTGTACGGCGTGGTGGAGGCCCTCGGCCTGCCGTTGGTGCTCAAGGGTGGGCTGTATGGCGCTGAGGTTGTGCGGGATCTTGGCTCCGCGGTCGCCGCTTTTCATCGCGCCGCGTCCCAGTGGGGCCTGCCGGTGGTCGCCCAGGCCTTCATCGATGGCGATGACGCCAATGTGTGCGCCGTGGGGGATGGCGTGGGCGGGTTGGTCGGCGCTGTGGCCATGCGCAAGCTGCTCCTCACGCCCACGGGCAAGGGCTGGGCGGGTGTGTCGGTGCACGATCCCGCGCTCCTGGCGCTGGCCGCCGATGTGGTGCGGGTGCTGCGCTGGCGGGGCCCGTGCGAGGTGGAGGTGAGACGCTCCACATCCGGGGAGTTGTACCTCATCGAGGTGAATCCACGGTTCCCGGCGTGGTGTGACCTGTGCGGTCCTGCGGGGCAGCCGCTGGTGACCGCTGCGGTGGAGTGGGCCCTCGGCCGACATCCGCGCCACACCGAGTCCCGCGCCGGCGTAGCGTTCGTGCGGGCGAGCCTGAACCAGATCACCGATCTCGGCGCGCTCGGGAGCCTGAGCACCACGGGGGAGTGGCACCCATGACGGATCGTCCCACCTACGTGCGCCCCACCCTCATCCGGCACCGCTCGGGGGCCATGAACAAGTTCGGCGCGGGGGCCCGCCAACGGGTGCAGCCGACCATTGACGGTGTGGACATCGAGGCGTTGGTCGAAGCCTATGGCTCGCCGCTGTTCGTGTATTCCGAGCGTCGCCTCCGCCGGGCCGTGCGCTCGCTGCGGGAGGCGCTGGCCCTGCGCTACCCCCGCACGGCGCTCGCCTGGTCGTACAAGACCTGCTCCCTGGACGCGGTGTGCCGGGTGTTCGAGGAGGAGGGGAGCCTCGCCGAGGTCGTGTCGGCGATGGAGCTGGACAAGGCGGTGCGGCAGGGCGTGCCGCTGTCCCGGGTCGTGTACAACGGGCCGTACAAGACCGAGGCGAGCCTCCGGCTGGCGTTGGCGGGCGGGGCCCGAGTGCACCTGGACCACTTCGATGAGTTGGCGACCGTGGAGCGCATCGCCCAGGATCTGGGCATCCGCTCGCGCGTGGCGCTGCGGCTGAGCGTGGACGTGGGCGGTGCCGCGCGCTGGGACCGGTTCGGGTTCCACCTCGACTCGGGCCAGGCCTGGGATGCTGTGCGGCGGCTGGTGCACGGTGACGTGCTCGAGCTGTCCGGCCTGCACTGCCACATCGGCACCTATGTGTCGGACCCTGGCGCGTATCGGGAGGCGGCGAAGAAGCTGGTGGCGTTCATGGGGCGGCTCCATGACGAGCTGGGCATCCGCATCGACACCCTCGACCTCGGCGGTGGGTTCGCGAGTCAGGCCCAGCTCAAGGCGCAGCACCTGTCGGCCGACAGCTCCACCCCGACCTTCGCTGAGTACGCCGAGGCGCTCACGGAGCCCCTCGCCGAGCTGGCGGCCCGGCCAGACCCCCCGCTGCTGATCCTCGAGGTGGGTCGCGCGTTGGTGGACGACGCCGGGTCCTTGATCACGACCGCGGTGGGCTGCAAGCGCCTGGCGGACGGGCGCCAGGGCGTGGTGGTCGATGCGGGGGTCAACCTGCTGTACACGTCGGCCTGGTACCGGCACTCGGTGAGCCCCACCGCCGAGATCCCAGGCGCCCCCGAGCCGACGACGCTGTTCGGGCCGCTGTGCATGAACATCGACGTGGTGGCCGACCACCTCTTATTGCCGCCGGTCTCGCCGGGTCGGCGGTTCGTGCTCCACCCGGTCGGTGCGTACAACCTGACTCAGAGCATGCAGTTCATCCACCTGCGGCCCGCGGTAGCGATGATCGGCCCGGATGGCCAGCATGCCTGCATCCGACGGGCGGAGGTGCTGGAGGACCTCGTCGGACCCGAGCGGCTCGCGCCATGGCAGGCCGGGTGAGGTCGGCATGGCGCGAGACGGCGCTTGGCGTGGTGCGGTCGTACTCGCAGGTGCTGTTCTCCGAGTCCGTGCCGGCGGGGGTGTTGCTGCTCCTCGCCACGTTCGTGGTGCCCTCGGTGGGGGCGGTGGGCCTGGCGGGAGTGCTGTCCGCAACGGCCCTCGCACGACTGCTCGGCTATGACATCGCATCCGTAGGGTCTGGGTTCCTTGGATACAATGCGCTGTTGGTGTTCCTCGCCGTCGGGGGGCTGCTCTCGGTGGAGGCCACCTTCTGGGCGGTCGCGGCCGCGGCGATCGGGCTCGTGGTGCTGGGCCATGTGGCCTTGTCGGGCGCGTTGTCGTACCACCTGAAGTTACCGGCGTTGTCGCTCCCCTTCGTCGCTGTGAGCTGGCTGTTGCTCGCGGCGGTTCCCCACCTCCGTGGTGTGGCCTGGCGCGAGCGGTTGCCTGCCTTGGATCTCGCGGATGTGGCGGGGCCGCCCGTCATGGACCTGTTCCTCCGGTCGCTCGGGGCGGTGTTCTTCCAGCCCCACTGGACGGCCGGATTGCTGGTGTTGGTCGCACTGATCGTGCACAGCCGCATCTCCACCGTGCATGCGCTCGTCGGGTTCGCGGTGGCCTGGGCAACGGACCGGTGGCTCGTGACCTTCCCCGATGAGGTGCTGCACCTGTACGTGGGGTTCAACTTCGTGCTCACGGCCGTGGCGCTGGGGGGCGTGTACTACGTGCCCGGTCCAGCCTCGCTCGTGCTCGCTGCGGTTGGGGCGCTGGCGAGCGGATTGGTGAGCGTGGCATTGCTCCAGCTCCTCGCGCCGTTCGGGCTCCCGGTGCTCTCCGCACCTCTATGCATCACCGTGCTCGTGATCGTGTACGCCCTGCGGCAGCGGTCGGCCCACAGTCGGCCATATTCGGTGGAGATCGGCCGGGGGTCTCCCGAGGCGAACCTGGCAGCGCACCGCACCTGGGTTCGGCGATTCGGGGGAGTGACGGCCGTGCCGCTCCGGCTGCCGTTCCTCGGCGCGTGGACCGTGTCCCAAGGCAATGACGGCGAACACACCCACCAGGAGGCGTGGCGCCACGGGGTGGACTTCGTGGTCGCCACCTCGGAGGGCGCACCGCACCGCAGCGCCGGCACAACCCTGCGCGACTGGCCCTGCTACCGCTTGCGGGTGCTCGCCCCCGCGGCCGGGGTCGTGGTGCGGGTGGTCGATGGTGTTCCGGACAACCCGGTGGGCGAGGTCGACACCGTCCGTCCGTGGGGGAACGTGGTGATTCTCCGCCTCGGGCCGGAGTGCTACTTCGCCGCCGCTCACCTGTGCCCCGGCTCCATCCCGCTGCGCACCGGCCAGACTGTCGCGACAGGCGAGCTGCTCGGGCTGTGTGGCAACTCGGGGCGCTCACCGACACCCCACCTCCATGTCCAGCTCCAGGCCACCCCCGACCTCGGTGCCCCCACGTTGCCGATCGCCTTCCGCGAGGTGGTGACCGGCGAAGGCCGGCTCCGGGCCGACCACCTGCCCGCCGAAGGGGAGGTTGTGCGTGAGGTTGCGCCGGCCGACGAGCTGGTCGCGGCGCTCCGCTGGACCCCGGGGATGCGCCAACGGTTCCGGCTGACCGAAGGGAACAAGCCGCCCCGGGAGGTCTCGGTACGGTGTGAGCTGGACCTGCTGGGCCGGTGGTCGCTGGTGGATGATGCGGGGGCGAAGCTGTCGTTCGCGCCAGGGACCGATGCGTGGAATGCGGTGGACCTCACTGGACGCTCGGCGGTGCTGCGCACGCTGGCAGTGGCGCTCGCCAAGGTGCCGCTCGATCGTGCGCGGGAGCTGGAGTGGACGGTCGGGCTGGACCCGTCCCTGGTGGACCCCTCTGCCTGGCGTGCCCTGCGGGAGGTGCTCGCAGCGGTGTGGTCGTGGCCGACGACCGAGGTGGACTACCGCTGGCGCCGCCACCGGGACGAGGTCGTGGTGGAGGGGAAGGCCGAGCGACTCGGACTGCGCACCGAGGCCAGGATCGGACCTGAAGGAGTGCGCGCAGCGGTGCTGGAGCAGCGCGGCGTGCGAGTGGAGCTGGCGGCGATCGGTGAGCGGGGATGATGCCCCTTCTCGCCGCCTGGCTGGTCGCTGCCAGTGCGCAGGATCTTGCAGCAGCACGGGCGGAGTTCGACGCGTTTCCCGCTGACTACACCGCCTCGGTCGTCTACGCATGGGCAGCGTGGAACGACGGTGATCCGGATGCCTCACTGGAGGGATGGCGTCGGGCAGAGGCGCTGTCATCGCGCAACCTGGAGACGACGACCGGCAGTGTGCTGCCTCTTGTGGCGCTCCAACGGTGGCGAGAGGCGGCGGCCGCAGCACGCGACGCCGTGACCCTGGCGCCGCAAGAACCCCTCCCGTGGACCATCCGGGGCTGGGCGTGGCGGTATCGCCCCTTGGTGTTGGGCATCGGAGAGTCCGAGGCGCGGCGCAGCTACCGCACCGCCGTGGCGCTCGACCCCGACGCTGGAGCCGCGTGGTGCGGTCTGGGGTGGCTTCGGCTGGCCCGGGGGGACCGGTTGGGTGCGGCGCGCGCATTCGCGCTGTCCGGCAGCGAGTGCGGGCCCGGCGCCTCGGCGCGCGCGAGACCGCGCTGGACGGGCGGTGCCGCTCTGTTGGGCGCCGTCTCGGGTTGGTCGGGCCATCCGAGCCGGGCTGTGGGCGGCGGTGGCGTGGTTCAGGCGTGGTTCGCCCACGGTGAGCTCGTCTCGGCGCGGCTCACCGGTCGCACCGTGGCGGTCGGTCTGCGGCCCGACGCCGTGGGTGGGTCCGTACGCCAACACGAAGGCTGGGCGGAGCTCGGGGTTGGACATGCCGGCTCGGGAGTAAAGCTTGTAGGAGGGTTACCCGGTGGAACCAGTGGCGCGGGCCAGGTGGCGGGAGTGCGCGCTTGGGCCACGCTGGGCGCGACCGGTCGTGTGGAGCTGGCGTGTGCGCGCTGGACGGATGCGGCCCAGCGGCAGGTGGCCGGGGGCCTGGCGGTACCTCTGGGCATTCCGATCACGGCGGAGGCCCGGGTGCAGTCCACCTCGCTGAGGTTTGACGCGGGAGGCTCGGTGAGTGGACTGGGCGGCACGCTCGCCGCTCGGTGGACGGGTGATGGACCCGTGCAAGCCGTCGTCGGCGGTCGGGTGGGCACGGAGTGGCGCCCGATCCGCGTCGACGAACCGTCGGTTTGGAACCTGCTCGAGCCGCTGCGGGGTGGCGGTTTTGGCGGCCTCGATGTCGCCGTGTCGCCGACGATCCGCGTTGTCGGGAGCTACGACGTGGCGGCACTCGGAGGCGTGTGGAATCCAGACTTCCAGGGGGAGGTCTCGGGCACGAGCGTGGCCCACGTGGGAGTCCTCGGGGTGTCGGGCCGATTCGGCACGAGACAGGGCTCGGACTCGGAGATGGCGCGCGGTCGCCGGCTCGGCGGATACACTCGCTTGCCGCACACGGCGGCGGCGGCGACTGACCGGACCACATGGGATGGCGAATGAGCGGTATGCTGGTCTTGATCCTCTGGCTCGCCTCCACGGCCGCACAGGCCGGCGTGCCCGAGGTCTACCAGGCGTCCTACGACCTGGAGGCTGCGCAGGACTACCGGGGCGCGCTGGTCAAGATGGACGACTTGTCGGGGCTCGGGGAGGACGACTACGTCGTGCACCTGCGGCGTGGATGGTTGCTGTACCTGGTGGGGCGCTACGCCGACGCGGTGCAGGCGTACAAGCAGGCCGAGCAGCGCGCGCCAGGCAGCGTCGAGGCCCGCACCGGCCTGTTGCTGCCGTTGATGGCGCTCCGTCGCTGGGCCGAGGCCGAGGCCGAGTGTCGCTCGATCCTGGAGGTGGCGCCGCACAACTACCTGGCGTCGAGCCGGCTCGCTTACGTGCTGTACAGCTCGGGTCGATACGCCGACGCGGCGACGCAATATGGCGCGGTGCTCAAGCGCTACCCGTCGGACGTCGAGATGCGCACGGGTCTGGGGTGGTCGCAGCTCAAGCAAGGGCGGAGCGACGCCGCGAGGTCCACCTTCATGGCCGTTTTGCGGGTCGCACCGAGCCACGTGAGCGCTGGACAGGGTCTCGCCGAAGCCCGCTGATCTGTGGTCGCCGGCTGTCTGTGAGTGTCACCGGAGGTCTCGCCCGCGAAGGACGGCGGCTGTGGTGTCGTCCCACCGGCACACAAAAAAACGGGGGACACCATGCGGAACATGCTCGGAATCCTCGTGCTCGCGTTCGCGACCACGGGCTGCGTCGGCAAGGCCAAGTATGTCGAGCTCGAGACCGCCTTCGCCAAGCTCGAGCGCAAGCAGGGCCGCACCGAGGCGAAGAGTGACAAGCAGCTGGATGCGCTGCTGACGGCGCTCGACGACATGATGAAGATCAAGCGCCGCGGGCTGGCCGACGTCTCGATCGAGGATGGACGGGCGGTGATCGGGCTGGACTCCGACGTGCTGTTCGCCAGCGGCAGCGCCCAGCTCACGCCGGAGGGAGAGGCCGCCATCCGCGCCCTCGCGCCGGTAATCCGGGCGAGCGAAGGTCGGTTCCAGGTGGAGGGGCACACCGACAGCGACCCGATCCACACGGCGACCACGCCGGACAACTGGCACCTGGGTGCGGACCGCGCCATCGCCGTCGTCAGCACCCTCGTGCAGGCGGGCGTGCCCGCGACTCGCGTAAGTGCTGCCTCATTCGCCCAGTTCCAGCCGGTGGTGCCCAACTCGACGTCGTCGAACAAGTCGCAGAACCGTCGGATCGAGATCGCCTACGTGCCGGAGCTGGCGGAGATCCTTCCCTACAAGCAGATCATGGACCACGCCCGCACCGACGTGGCCAAGTCTGACCCGAAGAAGGGCCCGAAGAAGCGGTGACGTGCGAGCACGGTGCGGCCGCGGTGCCGCTACCGCGCCTCGACGACCACAGCGGCGGACTGTTCGGGCCGGAAGGGCAGGCGCGCCTCGAATGTGTGCGCGCCAGCCCGCACCGGCCAGCGGGCGACGTATGGCGGCTCGACGACGGCGAAGGGCACCCCGTCGACGTACCACACCAGCTGCTCCACGGGCGGGTCCACCGCGGCTTCGAGGCGCAGCGTGGCCCGGTCGGCCGGCACCTCCGGATCGCGCACCACCTTCATGCCGTCCCGTGGCGAGAGGATGTCGACGGTGACGGGGTGATTGGCGCTGGCCATGGCTCGCGGCGCGAGAGGCAGCCCGGTGCGCTGCATCCAGCCGTGGTACCGGGCGGGGAGGGCCACCACGGCTCGTCCGCCCGCCGTGGTGTGCGCGGTGCAGTCGTGCCGCGGCAGGTGCGCCGGCGGGAACAGCTCGGTGAGTGCTGCATCGCAGGCCGGCGTGGCGCGCCCTCCGCTCAACGGGCACACCGCGGCCGACACCCAGCCCTCGGGTGCCGGGAGCTCGCCACCGCTCAAGCCGTTGGATTGGTCCTCGTGCAGCGCGTGCAGGATGCCCGCCAGCACCCGTGCGCCGCCGCGGTAGCCCGACAGGCCCTGCATTGGCCGCCAGTCCGGATGGCCGATCCACACCCCCACCACGAAGTCCTCGGAGAACCCGACGGCCCACGAGTCACGGTAGTCCGGCGATGTACCGGTCTTGACCGCCACTGGGAAGGGGTACTCGGTCCACCCGGCGCGAGGGAAGGTGGGTAGCCGCGCCATCGGATCCGACAGCCACCGGGCCACGAGCCGGGCGTGCTCCGGTGCCAGAACCGTGCGTCCCGGCAGGTCGGGTCCGGCGTCCGTCCAGCGCGGGGGCCGATGCACCCCGTCGTTGGCCAGCGTGGCATATGCGGTCGTGAGATCGAGCAGTCGAACAGGCATTCCGCCGATCGCCAGGCCAACCCCGTAGTGGCTCGCTGGCACGTCATGCTCGTGCAGGCCGAGCTCCTCCCACAGCGTGTACAGGTCATCCAGGCCCACCCGCTGGGCGAGGTTCACCGCGGGCACATTCCGGCTGTTCGCCAGGGCCTGTCGTGGGAGCAACGGCCCGAGGAACCTGTGGTCTGCGTTGGCGATGCCCTCGGGCCCGCGCTCCAGATCATCGAGCACGTCGTCGGGGGCGATGACGCCGCGGTCCAGCGCGCGCGCATAGAGGAATGGCTTGAGGGTGGACCCGGGATAGCGGCGGGCGCGGCTGTAGTCGATGGCGCCGGCCTGGCTGTCCCAGGCGATGCTGCCCACCGCTGCCCGAACCGCCATTGTGCGTCGGTCGAGCACCACGGCCGCCGCCTGCTCTGCCCCCCGGGACCGCCAGCCGTCGACCGCCTGGCGGAGCTGGTGCTGGATCTGTCCCTGGAGCTCGAGGTCGAGGGAGGTGCGCATGAGAGCGCCGTGCCCGTCGAGGGCCCCATCCAGGGCGAGCACCTGGTGCATGGTGGACTTCGGGCGGATCGGACGCCGGGGCAGGTGCAGTCGGGCCAGGTCGTCGAGCGCCTGCTGTTGCTCCTCTGCGCTGAGTTGGCCCGTGGATCGCAGCGCGGTGAGGATCTGACGAGCACGGGTCTCGGCCCTGAGTCGCCCGCTCCGGGTGTAGAGGTTCATGGCTCCAGGTGCTTGGGGCAACCCGGCGATCAACGCGGTCTCGGCCCACGACAGGTCGCGGACGGGCTTGTCGAAATACCTCCGCGCGGCGTACCGGATGCCGTGCACATTGTTCCCGTACGGCGCGACGGTCAGGTAGGTCGCGAGCACCTTGTCCCGACCGTGACGATCCACGAGGAGCAGGGCGGTCGCCGACTCGACGATCTTGCGCGACCAGGTGCGGGGGCCAGGGTCCTGCAGGCGCGCCACCTGCATGGCGATCGTCGACGCGCCTGAGATCCGGTCCTGCGACTGGAGGTTCTGCTGCGCAGCGCGCGCCACGGACAGGGGATCGACGCCGGGGTGGGTGTGGAACCGTCGGTCCTCGATGGCGAGGGTGGCGGCGACGGCGCGGGGCGGCAGGCAGTCCGGAGCATCGGCTTCCGCGGCGCAGACCCGCTCGCCAACCGGCCAGAAACCGAGCCGTTCGTCAGCTCCGGCGTCGATCTCGCCCAGATACTCCCCGTGCCGATCCACCAGCAGGCGGGTGGTGTTGGGCACACGCAGGTCGGACCTCGAGTGGGCCACCCCAAGCACGAGCAGAGCCACGGCGCTGATGGCCACGCCCGTTGCACCCACGGTACGGCGCACGGCCCCGTGAAGGCGCCGATTCACGGGGTCGGCTTCACGACGACGCGGGCCCCGTTCGACCCGCCCCAGACGCTGGGCTCGTACACGAGCTCAGCCACGGCGGCCGGCTGGACGAAGCTGCCAGCGGTGGTCCCTCGTGTGCGGAAGTAGAAGTCGAACGTGCCCTTCGGGAGGTTCTCGAAATAGTACACCACCCGGTCGTCGCCGAACTGGAGCCAGGTTGGCGCGCGGGTGTCGGCCTTGCGGGGCTTGGACTCGGGGGGGGCGGTCGCCAACGCAGGGTTGAGCGCCTCCATGCCGGCCGCCAAGGGCACCTCGATGGCCACGAAGGTGCGCGCCTCGGGGTTCACAACCTGTACATGTTCCTCGACCACGGCCCCACCCGGCACCACGAGCTCGACCCCCGCCCGATCGATGGGCAACCGGGTGGGCGGCCCGTCGGTGATGCGCTCCCAGCCGCGGGTGACGACGAACCCGTTCTGGGCCGCTGTCTGCTCACTTCCCGGGGCGGCTGGGGTGTACCGCGTGGTGACGAACAGGGCGCCCGGTGGGCCGCCGGTGTGGCGCACGACGGTCTCGCCGGTGTGCGCTGACGTGCGCAGGGTGGCAGGACTGTCCTCCCGTGTCGCGAGCTTCTGCGTCGAGGAACCCTCGGTCACGCTGGCCTGCACCGGCTCTCCGGCGCTGGTCTGGAACCGCTCTGCCAGCGCGAGCATCGCCTCGGTGTTGGCGAGCGCGTGGCCCCAGCCGTCCTCGCCGCCGAGGGTGACGAGGGCGTCCACCATCAGCGGCAGCTTCTCGGCCGTGGGTCGAGCCCGCAGCAGGCCGCGGGTCATGGTTGCCAGGGTGCGTGCCTCACTGGGCAGGATGAGCGGGTTGCGGGCGTTGTTCCACGACGCGATGCCGCCGTACCGCTCCTGTCCGCCGGTGAGTCGCACCACCACGTCGGCCTCGATGGCGTCGGCGAGGCCACGGGCGATGGCCTTGCCGTCACTTCCGGCCCGCACCGCCGCGAGCAGTGTGCGGCTCCGTCCCTCCGGTCCGAGCAGTCGGCCGTTGCGCGCCAGCTCGGACAAGTAGGCGGTGTCCAGGGCGCCGCCAGTGGCGAGAGCGGACAGGGCGCGGGTGCGCTCGAGCCACTCCTCACCCGACAGGAAGTGCCCATAGTCGGACCGCAGCGCACCCTCGAGGGCGCGCACCAGCCGGTCCCTGAGCCGGGCGTCGATCGGGTATCCCGCCTCGCTGGCCTCGGTGAGGAACACCAGGCTGTCCGCCGCGAGGGAGACGCTGCCGCGGCCGCCCGGCCACGCGGCGACGAGCCCGCGGCTGGTGAGCACGCCTGGCAGCCACGACAGGGTGTCGGCGACGGCCTGGTCCGTGAGCTCGGTTCCCTCGGGCAGGCCCAGGGGCCCGCGCAGTCCGCCGAGGCCGAGCCACCCGCGGGCGCGGGCGAGCTTCTGACCGGTGGAGCGGGCGGGGAGCACCATCGACACGTCGGTGGCGGCGGCCATGCGCACCAGGCCTGGGTGGTCGGCCAGCACGAGCGCCCGGCGCACACTTCCGGGGCGCGCTTCCTCGTCCAGCCTCGGCACGGTGACGCTGCCCCCGGCCGGCAGATCCGCGAGCAGCCTGGCGTACAGCGGCCGACGGTCGTCCATCAGCGGCAGCCGGCTCTCCACCGCGTCGCTCGCCCCATCGGAGGTCCGGCGGGCGCCGATGCGGATCACCACCTCGTCGCGAGACAGCGCGCCGCCCTCACGAACGGGCGGCGTGGGCACCGTGACGGCCCACGCGACCCTGGCCGCGAGGTCCGTGTCCCAGGTGAGCGTTGCGCTGTCGCTGCCGCTCAGGGTCAGCCCCTCCACCTTCACCTGGGCCTGGCCTGCTCCCCCCGCTCCTTCGACCACCCGGCCGAGGGCGGCCACCTCCAGCGTATCGCCCGGCCGCACGAACCGCGGGAGGTCCGGCTGCACGACCACGGGCAGCCGCACCCGCAGGCTGCTCTTGCCCGCACCCAACCTCTCGTCTCCGCTGATCGCCTTGGCCCGCACCTGGAACACCGTGAGGTTGTCGGGCAGCGCCACTTGGACGGTGGCGGTGCCGGTCGGGCCCACCATCAGCCGCGGCTCGAAGTAGGGCACCGGCTTGAAGTCCTTGCGCACGGTGGCGTTGTCGAGCACGTCGTCGCCCTCTTCGCCGCCGTCTCCGCCGGGCATCTCGGCGAACGGCAGGGTGCCGAAGGCCAGGTTGCGGGTGTCGTGGATGTCCACCCGCGTCTCCCGCCGCGTGATGAACGCCGGCTTCGGGTCGAGCCGCTGCTCGGTCCCCAGCGACAACACGGCCTGGTCGACCAGCCACAGGGTGACCTCGCCGGCCAGCGGGTCGCCGTCCGGATCCGTCAGAGTGACCGTGACCGGGACGGTCTCGCCCGGCATCGCCTTGTCGGGGTGGGCCAGCGCCACGTTGACCGTGTTCTCGACCGGGCGGATGGTGAGCCACGCGGTGGAGCCCAGGGTCGCTGGCTTGCCCAGGTCGGTGGTGCCCGACACCACTGGGGCGTCTCGGCGACCTCGGCGGAGCAGCACATGGACGGGAAGACGGGGCACCCAGCCCTGCTCGATCGGGATGCTGACGGTCGCTTTGCCGCCACGAACGCGCACATTCTGGTAGCGGTTGCCGTCGGGTGTCTCGATCACCACGAGCGCGTCGGCGGTCTGGAATGGGCTGCGGAGCACCAGAGTGGCGGTCTGCCCTGGGGCGTAGGATGGCGCGTCGAGCGACAGGTCGAACACCCCGGCCTCGGGCTTGGACCACGCCACATCGCCGTCGCCGCCGGCGTACAGGTCCACTCGCACAACCTGCCCGCGGCCGAGGCGGTCCCGTGCCTCCAGCTCCACGAGGTACACCCCGGGCTCTTCGATGGGCAGCGAGAGATCGCTCGGGGAAGATGTGCTCTGAATTACCTGTTCGGAGATGGGGACGTCCACCACGTCGGTAGTGTAGCGGGCCACGCCGTCGGTGAAGTCGGATGACTGGAGCACCGAGTGCCACTGGCGGTGCAGCAGGCGCACGGTCACGTCACGGCCGGGCAGCAGGGCGCCATCGGGGCCGGTCACGACGAAGCTCGTCGGGATGGCAGTGGGATTATCGAGGTACCGCGGCACCTTCAGGCCGAGCACGAAGCCGGGAACCGCATGCACCCTGTGCACGGCGGTGACGGTCTGTTCGTCAGCACCGGTGACCGTGGCTTCCACCACGTAGGTGCGCGGCTGGGCCGTGGGCTCGATCCCCGGGTCGAGCACCAGACGGGCGCCGCCGGTGCGGTCCGTGGTGGCCTCGCGCCGGATGGCAGGGGTGGCATCGAAGCGGGCCGAGCGTGCGTATCGGCCGTCAGACGAGTACACGTAGCCGTCGAGCGCATCGGGCGACCAGGTGTAGGGGTACTGGGTCACCTGCCAGCGCACGGGCCGCGCAGCCACGGCGCCGCCCGCGTAGTAGGACGCGGCCAGGGAGACCTCGAACGGGGCGTCGTTGGCGACCTGCAGCGCGCCGTCGGCGCCGTCGAGGTCCACCTCGAATGTCGGCAGGCGGTAGGCCTCGATCTGGAACGTCATCTCGCCGAGTCGGCCGCCGCCCTTCGGCTCGAACCACGCCTCATAGGTGCCGGTTGGCAGCTCCGTCTCGGACCACTTCGTGTAGAACGAGCCGAGCCCCGTGACCTCGACGGGCAGGCGCCAGGAGGCTCCGCCGGGCGCCTCGACCACCACGTGGCCGGCGTCGCGCACGGGGGTGAGGCGGCCGAGGTGGCGCCGCCGCACATAGCCCTTGAGGTGCACGTCCTCTTCGGGGCGGTACACCGGGCGTTCCGAGAACAGGTGGGCGAGGGTCTGTGGCGCCTCAACCCGCGAGTCGAGCCGATCGAAGGCCCAGCCGAGCCAGGGGCCGCTGCCGTCGTTCCAGTGACCATTCCGGTACCGCTCCGGCGGGCGACTGGGGTCGAGCACCAGCACATCATCGCCTTTGGTGACGCTGATCCGCCGGACGGCGACGGAGCGGTCCTTCACCTTCCCCGAGGCCTTCCACGAGACCTGCCCGGTGCTGTCCGCTGTGGCATCGATCACGGTGTCCCACCGCGCGGTCTTCCCCTTGTCCTTCACCTCGGCTTCGACCCGCACCCGCGCGCCGGGCACCGGCGCACCCGTGGACAACGAGGTCACCGCGAACTGCACCTCGGCGCCGCTCTCCACCGTGGTGAGGGTGAGGTCGGTCACCTGCACCCGCATCCACTGTCGCTCGGTGCCGCCATCGAGCCGGCGCACGCCCACGAGGTAGTGGCCGGCGCGTCGACGGCCGGCCGCCTTCGTGAGATGGGGTTCCAGGTCGAGCCCGAAGGTCGCAGAGCCTTTATCGGCCGATAGTGGTAGATCGACCGGCGACGATACCAGCGGCGAGCCGAGGGCCGAGAGCCGCTGTGCCAGCGCGGCCGGCACGATGGGTCCGAGGGAGGTCCACGGGTCGGGGCGCTCACCAGGGCCGGGCGGGCGCTGTGATTCGTCGACCGCGATGGGGGAGTCCGCCCACGGCCAGAGCTCACGGGACATCGGATCGATGCGGTACAGCCGCAGGTCGACCTGGGACTGGCCGCGGCCCTCGAGCGGCACCTTCTTCGGGCCGTTCAGCTCCAGGATCCCTTGGCCAGCGGTCCACCGCAAGTAAGGGTCCTTCCTTGCGAAATACAGGTGAACCTCGGACGGTCCCGTGAGATCCAGCGCTCGTCCGGCGTCGTCGGTCAGCGCCGTGGGCACGAGCTGAACGCTGTATGGGGTGTCCCGCGCGAACCGGC
>JBLFXJ010000184.1:0-15675 GCA_047609825.1 Myxococcota bacterium | reverse complement strand
GCGGTCGCGGTCCTCGTCATCCGGGCCGAGCGGGCAGTCATCACACCCGTCCGGGGTGCCGTCGCCGTCGCCGTCTTCGGTGTCGTCGAAGCCGGGGCACACGTCGCACAGGTTCGGCACGCCGTCGGCGTCCGAGTCCACCCGGTCGTCGCCACCGGGGCACACATCGCAGAAGTCCGGCACCAGGTCGCGGTCCGTGTCGCGCAGGTCGTCGCCGCCGGGGCACACGTCGCAGGCATCCGCCACGCCGTCACCGTCGTCGTCGGCCAGGTCGTCGCCATCCGGGCACTCATCGCACCCATCGGCCACGCCATCACCGTCGGTGTCGACCGTGTCGTCGAAGCCGCGGCACGCGTCACAGTCGTCGGGAACGCCGTCGAAGTCGGCGTCGAACCTGTCATCACCACCGGGGCACACGTCGCAGAAGTCCGGCACACGGTCGCCGTCGCCGTCGCGCTCGTCGTCGCCACCCTCACACCGGTCGCAGAAGTCCGCGGTGCCGTCGCCGTCGGTGTCGATGGCGTCGTCGCCACCAGGGCAGTCATCGCAGCCGTTGGGCACGCCGTCACCGTCAGCGTCATCCCCATCGTCGAAGCCGGGGCAGATGTCGCAGGCATCGGCCACGCCGTCACCGTCGCTGTCCACGGGGTCGCCCACGCAGTCGTCGCAGTCGTTCGGGATGCCGTCACCGTCGCCGTCCAGGCGGTCGTCGAAGCCGGGGCAGGCATCGCAGCCATCGGCCACCGTGTCGCCGTCACTGTCCACCGCGTCGTCGAACCCGGGGCACTCGTCGCAGAAGTCGGGCACGCCATCGCGGTCGGTGTCGCGGCCGTCGTCGCCACCGTCGCAGAGGTCACAGGCATCCGGCACCTCGTCGCCGTCGGCGTCCACGCCGTCATCGCCCAGCGGGCACACGTCGCAGCCATCCGGCACACCGTCGAGGTCGGCGTCGTCGCCGTCATCCGAGCCGGGGCACTCGTCGCAGAAGTCGGCCACGCCGTCACCGTCGTCGTCCGCAGCGTCGTCGCCACCCTCACACTCGTCGCAGGCATCCGGCACGCCGTCGGCGTCACCGTCGAGGCGGTCGTCTTCACCCGGGCAGGCATCACAGCCGTCCGGCACGCCGTCGGCGTCCTCGTCCAGGCCGTCGTCGCCGCCCTCGCAGATGTCGCAGAAGTTCGGCACGCCGTCGAAGTCGCCATCGACGCCGTCGTCGCCGCCGTCACAGATGTCGCACCCATCCGGCACGCCGTCCGCGTCGCCGTCCGCGCCATCGTCCGACCCCGGGCACACATCGCACAGGTCGGGCACGCCGTCGGCGTCCTCGTCCAGCCCGTCGTCGCCGCCGTCGCACAGGTCGCAGAAGTCCGCGACGCCGTCGCCATCGCTGTCCTCGGCGTCGTCGCCGCCCTCGCACACGTCGCAGAAGTCGGGCACGCCGTCGGCATCGCCATCAGCGCCGTCGTCGCCGCCGTCGCACACGTCACAGCCATCGGGCACGCCGTCCGCGTCGCCATCGTCTGCGTCGTCGAAGTCGGGGCACAGGTCGCAGAAGTCCGACACGCCATCGCCGTCGGAGTCGATGCCGTCGTCGCCGCCATCACACACGTCGCAGAAGTCCGGCACGCCATCGGCATCCACATCCGCGCCATCATCGCCACCGGGGCAGATGTCGCAGAAGTCGGCCACGCCATCGCGGTCTGCGTCGACGCCGTCGTCGCCGCCCGGGCACTCGTCGCAGGCGTCGGGCACGTCGTCGCCGTCGGCATCCGCCGCATCATCGCCGAGGGGGCAGATGTCGCAGCCGTTCGGCACGCCATCACCGTCGCCGTCGTCCCGATCATCGAAGCCGGGGCACTCGTCGCAGGCATCCGGCACGGTGTCGCCGTCGCCGTCGGCGCGGTCGTCGCCGCCGGGGCACACGTCGCAGCCATCGGGCACGCCGTCCACGTCGCTGTCGTCGAAGTCGTTGGAGCCGGGGCAGCTGTCGCAGCCGTCCGGCACGCTGTCGCGGTCGGCGTCTTCGCGGTCGTCGAAGCCGGGGCAGTCGTCGCAGGCATCCGGGATGGTGTCGAGGTCTACATCCCTCGAGTCGTCGCCACCCGGGCACAGGTCGCAGGCGTCGGCCACGCCATCACCGTCGGAGTCGAGCGGGTCGCCGAAGCAGTCGTCACAGGCGTTGGGGATGCCGTCCGCGTCGTCGTCGAGCCGGTCATCCTCGCCCGGGCACATGTCGCAGGCGTCGGGCACCAGGTCGCCATCGGAGTCGATGCGGTCGTTGCCGCCGGGGCAGATGTCGCACGCGTCGGGCACGCCGTCGCGGTCGGTGTCCACGCCGTCGTCGCCCAGCGGGCACACATCGCAGGCATCGGGCACGCCGTCGCCGTCTACGTCTACGTCCGGACCCACGCAGTCGTCGCAGTCGTCCGGCAGGCCGTCATCATCGGCGTCCACGCCGTCATCGCCGCCCGGGCATACGTCGCAGTCGTTCGGTACACCGTCGCCGTCGCCGTCGAACCGGTCGTCGCCGCCGGGACACACATCGCAGGCGTCGGGCACCTCGTCGCCGTCCGCGTCATCGCCGTCATCGCCCAGCGGGCACACGTCGCAGGCATCCGGCACGCCGTCGCCGTCGGTGTCGAGTGGATCGCCGACGCAGTCGTCGCAGGCATCCGGGATGCCGTCACCGTCGAGGTCCCGTCGGTCGTCGAAGCCGGGGCACACATCGCAGGCATCCGGCACGTCGTCGCCATCGGCGTCGTCTTCGTCAGCACCCAGCGGGCACACGTCGCAGTCATCCGGCGTGCCGTCGCCATCGGCGTCCAGCCCGTCATCGCCCAGCGGGCACACATCGCAGCCGTCCGGCACGCCATCACCATCGGCGTCTACGTCCGGCGCGACGCAGTCGTCGCAGTCATCGGGGATGCCGTCGCCGTCGAGGTCGCGGCGGTCGTCGCCACCCGGGCACAGGTCACAGCCGTCCGGCACGGTGTCGCCGTCGGAGTCCACGTCATCCGGACCGTCCGGGCACTCGTCGCAGGCATCGGGGACCCCGTCGCCGTCGCCGTCCAGCGCGTCGTCGCCGATCGGGCACACGTCGCAGCCGTTGGGCACGCCATCACCGTCGGCATCGGCGCCATCGCTGAACCCGGGGCAGGTGTCGCAGGCGTCCGCCACGCCATCGCCGTCGCTGTCGATCCGGTCATCGCCGTCGGGGCAGGCATCGCAGCCGTCGGGCGAGCCATCGCCGTCGGTGTCCACCGCGTCATCGAACCCGGGGCAGGCATCACAGCCATCGGGCACGCCGTCGAGGTCGACATCGAGGGAATCATCGCCGCCCGGGCACAGGTCGCACCCATCCGGAACGCCATCCCGGTCCACGTCGCGGCTGTCGTCTTCGCCGGGACACACGTCGCAGGCGTCGCCGATGCCGTCGCCGTCTTCGTCCAGCCGGTCATCGAAGCCGGGGCACAGGTCGCAGGCGTCAGGCACCGTGTCGCCGTCGGAGTCCACGCCGTCATCGCCCAGGGGACAGTCATCACAGCCGTCGGGGGTGCCGTCGCCGTCGCCGTCGCGGGCGTCATCGAAGCCGGGGCAGGCGTCGCAGGCGTCCGCGACGCCGTCACCGTCTACGTCGCGGTCATCATCGCCGAGCAGACAGTCGTCGCAGCCGTCGGGGTAGCCGTCACGGTCACCGTCGGCGCCATCGTTGAACCCGGGACAGATGTCACAGTCGTCGGGGGTACCGTCGCGGTCGCCGTCGATAAGGTCATCGGCATCGGGGCACACATCGCAGCCGTCTGGCACCGTGTCGCCGTCGAGGTCGGCGGTGTCGTCGAAGCCGTCGCACACGTCACAGTCGTCGGGCACGCCATCTTCGTCTTCGTCTTCGTCGTCCGCGCCATCCGGGCACACGTCGCAGGCATCACCCACGCCGTCGCGGTCATCGTCGAGCTGGTCCGGATCCGGCACGGCCGGGCACTTGTCACAGCCGTCCGGCACCGTGTCGCCGTCGGCATCGTCCCGGTCATCCTCTCCGGGGCACACATCGCACATGTCGCCGACGGTGTCGGCGTCCGTGTCGAGCTGGTCGCGATCGGCCACGTCTGGGCACACGTCGCAGGCATCGCCGAACCCGTCACCGTCGGTGTCGTCGTTCACCGGCTCGGTCGGGCAGGGGTCGCACACGTCGCCCACGCCATCGGTGTCGAGGTCTTCCTGCCCCTCGTTCACGTCCTCTACGCAGTTGTCGCACCCGTCTGCGATGCCGTCGATGTCGCCATCCACCGCATCGTCGAAGCCGGGACACTCGTCGCAGGCGTCACCCACGCCATCGGCGTCGGCGTCGGCCTGGTCAGGGTTCGACACATCTGGGCAGTTGTCCCGATCGTCGGGCACCCCGTCGCCGTCACCGTCGGGCCCGCCCGTGTTGGTGTCGGTGTCGGTGGTGGTGCCCGTCTGCGTGGTGGGCACCGGATCGGTGGGGAAGTCCGTGTCTAACGGAGCAGTGTCGGTGTCTTTGTTCGGGTCGCCGCATGAGCAGCCGACCGCGAACAGCGCGAGAACCAGGGGGAACAGGGCACGCATCGACGCTCCAAGGCGAGATTCCGGTGACGCAGCATGACTGATCGTGACCGGACTGGCGACCGCCGCGTGCAAGGCAGCAGCGGGCGGGCGCAAGAAACCGGCACGTTCATACAGCACGACAGGACGAGCGGTCAACGCGGTGGACGGATGCCTGCCCGTCTGCGGGTTTGTCAGGGTCTAAGCGCCACCCCGTACAGCGCGCTCGCTTGACGATCGCCATGGCGCAGCTGCGCAGCCCAGCGCCGCGCATTCGCCTGGGAAAGCCGTCTCCGGACCGAACACCCCATCCGCGCTGCACCGGAAGCCGGCGGCGTCGAGCATTCCCTGGAGCAGGGTGACCTGGGACCCGGCGCTGCCGCGCTTGAGCATGGGACTGCCGGACAATGGCCCGGTGGCCGGTGCCGCGACCTCGGGTGCCTTGGGAGCGGGGGCCGGCGCGCCCGCGCTGTTCAGCGCGCCGGCGGTCTGCGGCCCGACGATGCCGTCGACCGTCAGCCCCTTCGACGACTGGAAGCTGCGCACCTCGCTCTCGGTCTTCGGCCCGAAGATCCAATCTACTGACAGGCCATACCCGTGGGTGTTGAGCTCGCTCTGCAGCGTGGTGACCTGGCCGCCGCGGCTGCCGTTGCGCAACAGCGGGCTGCCGGTCAGCCCCCCGCCGTGGCGGTGGATCGCGGCCTTGCCGCCCCCGCGCGGGCGACAATGAGGGCGCAGGGCCCGACAGGCCACCCGCGACCCACGCGGAGAACTTCGCGCCGGCGGCGGACGCCGAGGCCTCGCCGGGATCGCCGGCACAGTCCACCTCGGTCTGGCCCGAGCCGCCGCCCGCCAGCCCATGGGCCACCTCTTCGCCCACGACCTCCATCGCGAACGGGTCGTCCAGATCCTCGGACACGCCCGCGACGAAGGTCAGGGCCGATCCGCTGGTGAAGCCATCGCCACCGAGCCGTTCGGCCTCGCCTGCATCCCACTGTGCGCTGAGACCATCCACACCGCCGAAGGCGGCCGTCAACGCCGCGTTCAGCAGCGGCGTGTCGAACGGACCCGACACATCCTGCTCGCACGCCTCTTCCGAGTGCACCTGGTCGAGCGCCGCCGCGTTGCCTGCGGTCGCCTCCTCTCGAGGCGCCTTGGAGGCCGGTCCAGGGGCCGGGCCGCCGGCCGCGCGGGACCGTCGCTGGTACATAGGATGCTCATAGAAGAAGGGGTGAACCAAATGGGCTCACCTAGAGTTTACCGCACCGATGTTCGCTGTCTTCTGCGCCGCACTTGCATTCGCCGAACCGGCACCAGCGCCCGCCGCTGAGTGGCGCGTGGCGGTCGGTGCGCAGGCCGACGCCGACTCGCACGGCATCCTCGATCTGGGCTGGCGACGTGGCGCATGGTCGGTGGAGCTGCTCACCGACACGGTGGATGGGCGGTGGTCGCCGAGCTGGGACGGCGGACGGGCCTGGGTCGCGGCCCGGGTGCAGCCGTTCGCGGGCCAGATGCTGATCTCGCCGTGGGTCGATGGCGCGCCGGCACCGGAGCTGGCCCTGATGGGGATCCAGGCGGGGCCCGAGGGCGGGGCGGTGGCCTACCTGCCAGGCGGCTTGTACGCAGGAGGCGCGCTGGCGGCCCGGTACTGGACCTTCGCCCCGCGGGGCTCGGAGACCACGGCCGAGGTTCCGGCACCGCGGCCCGTGGGCACCGCCGACGCCATCCTCGGGTGGTGGCGGCCCGCCGCAGAGCTGACCATCCGAGCGGGCGCCGATCTCACGCCCGACCGCCTCGCTCCCCACGCCGTGGCCCGGCTCGAGGTGCGCCCACGGTGGGTCGTGGCTCCATACCTGCTCGCCCATGGCGTGATCGCCGATGACCAGGACTTCCTGCTCACCACCCGCGTGGGCGGCCTCACCCCGTACGTCGTGCCCGTCGCGGGGGCGGCCTGGGCCGAGTGGTGGGCGGAAGACGTCGCGGCTGCGCGGGTGGGGCCTCGCTGGCAGCCGGACTGGGGCCACATCGGTCTGGTGGCGGACGTAGCGTGGTTCGATGGGCAGACCGCCGCCGGGTTCGCCACCACCGCCAGAGTGGCCGTGGCACCGTGGTTCGCCGACCTGGCGGTCGGGTACGCGCCATGGATCGAGCGAGCCCCGAACGTGGGTCGCGCTAGCGTGTACTTCCTGCTCGGCCGCACCTGGAGCGCCATCCGCCCGAGGTCCGCCCCGGCCGACACACTCGATGCCGACGACCCAGAGGAATAGCCTCCCGCCCGGAGGACCCATGGACATCCCGATCCCCGAGAGCTGGGACGAGGCGAGCACGATGCTCATCCCGGCCATCCGCCGCGCCACCGAGCCGGGCCACGCGTTCCAGGCCGAGCGCGCAGATCCCGCCAACCGGTTGCTCCGCCGTCTGTTCGCGCCGTGCCTGTCCGAGCTGGTGATGTTGGACCTGCCCGATGTGCGGATGTTCGTGAACCAGGGGCACCTGGAGCGGTGGGGCGTGAGCGGAGAAGACGCCTTTGTCGCCGCCCATGAGGTGCTCAAGGACCACGCCGCCGCGGGCCTCAGCTTCAACGACACCTACGGCGTGTGGCAGCTCGATGCCCCCGACGGCGCGTCCACCAGCCGGCTGCTGCTCGATGGATGGCTCAGCGCGTTCGCCGACCAGGTCGAGGGCCGCCCCATCGCCATCGCACCGTGGCGCCGCCTGCTGATGATCGGCGGCCTGGATGATGATGAACAGCTCGGGCGTCTGCTCGACATCGCCGAGCAGGGCTGGCGGCGGGCCCCCTCCCCCACCACGCCGGCCGTGTACACGGTGGACGATGACGGAAAGACGGTGCCGCTGCACACCTCCCCGATCACCCTGCGCCATCGGCGGGTCGAGGCCGGTCATCGCACCCTCGCGCACCGGGTGTACGCCGACCAGCGCGAGATGCTGCTGCCCTATGCCCCCGTCCCGCTCGCACCCCTCCACCTCGAGCACAGCAGCGACACCGGCGAGGCCCTCACCTGGACGGAGTGGACCGAGGCCTCACCCGAGGTCTGGCTGCCCGAGGCCGACCACGTGCGGGTGCACAGCGAAGCGGGCGAGGCGTGGCTGCCGTGGGACGTGTTCAGGGCGCTCGCTGCCGGCGCCCTCACCCGGCTCGATCTGCACCCGATGCGCTACCGCACCCAGTGGCCCACGCTGAAGGCCGTGTACGCGATGGTCGCGGCCTCCGAGCCGAGGGACTGACTGAGCCTCAGGGGCAGCTGCCGAGGCCGCTGATCCAGGCGTCCACCAGGGAGGCGCCGTGGATGTCCACGAGGTTCGAGCCCAGTGGCGGCATCTGGTAGGCGTCGCGACGCTGCATCCGCACCGAGAGGATGGACCGCGCCGGATCGCCGGGCAGCACCAGCCGAGCGCCGTCGATGTCGAAGTCGCCGAGGAGCGGGGGCTCGCACAGGCCGGTCTCGGCCAGCGGCACGTCCACCCGAAGGTCGAGCGCGGCGCGCCCGCCACCGTCCGGCCGATGGCAGGTGGAGCAGTTGCTGTGCAGGTAGGCCCTGGCCAATGAATCGGCCGACGCGGCCGCGTCGTCGCGACCGGGCAGGGGCAGCACCCCTTCCGGGACGGGGTCCGCGAACAGACCGATGTGGTCGAGCGTGGCGAGCTGGTCGGCTCGGCGGCCGGTGGACGGGTAGGTGATCGGGTGGGCGAGCTGCACGAGCTCGAGCCCGAGGGAGCGCCCAGCGGCCTCGGTGTGGCACCGGTTGCAGCCGGCGCGGCTGGGGATCTCCCATGGCTCGGGACCGGCGTCGACGCTCGCACCGCCCGCATCCACCAGGTCGGCATCGGACAGGTCGTCGCGCCAGGCGTAGCTGTAGCCGGCCCAGTCGCCGCCCTCCTGGTGCATGTACAGGCGCGTCTCGACCGGCCGACCATCGACGTGGAAGTCCTTGGCGAGCACCGTGCCCACCGGGAAGTCCAGGTCGCCCTCGGGCGTGATGCCCACCTGCTCGCCGTCGGGAACGGCGAGCCAGCGGTGCTTCTCGGCGTCGTCGGACCAGAAGGCGTGGGCCGGCGTGTACGGGATCAGCCCGGCCGCCGGCTGGGAGGGGTCTGCAGGGTCGAAGCAGCCCGTCTCGGACAGCCGGGTGGGGAAGGTGTCCACGCCCGGCGGACCGGCGCGCTCGATGCTGTACACATTGCCGTTGGTGTAGTCGAGGAACAGCACCTCGCCGTCCGGCGTCTCGGTGTAGTGCACTATGGTGCGGGGCGTGGCCACGATGCGGAACGGGCTCGGCTCGCCGGTGATCGGATCGCTGTACAGTGCGTAGATGTCCCCATCGTAGAAGTCGCTGTACAGCAGGCTGCCGGCGATCTCGGGCATCGCGGCCCCTCGGTACACCACGCCCGCGACCACGGAGGCGCCGAAGTTGTTCGGGTAGGCGACCACCGGATCGATCAGCAGGCCGTCATCACATGGCGCCGAGTAGCAGGAGAACGCCTCCTTGCGCT
Source organism: Myxococcota bacterium (assembly GCA_047609825.1). GTDB lineage: Bacteria > Myxococcota_A > UBA796 > UBA796. Next base: position 6,600 of record JBLFXJ010000184.1, on the reverse strand, counting down.
TCCAGCCGTAGTTGCCTCCGAGCTGCACCAGCGACACCTCCTCCCACTCGTTCTGCCCCACGTCGCCCACCCACAGGTCGCCGGTGGACGGGTCGAAGGTGAACCGCCAGGGATTGCGGAGGCCGATGGCGAAGATCTCTGGACGACCGCCGCCGCCGGCGTACGGGTTGTCGGCCGGAATGCCGTAGGGGTCGCCGCTGTCCACGTCGATCCGGAGCATCTTGCCGAGGAGCTCATCGGGGTTCTGGGCGCGATTCCCGGGGTCTCCGCCCGAGCCCCCGTCGCCGGCACCGATGTACAGCAAGCCGTCGGGGCCGAACGCGATGTGGCCGGCGTTGTGGTTCGAGAACGGCTGAACGAGCGTGAGGATGTCGGTCTCGGACCCGGGGTCGAGGGTGGCGCCGCCATCCGGGGATACGAACCGGCGCACATGGCCGAGGTGGTCCATCGGCCCACCATCCACCGAATAGTGAAGGAAGACCTGACCGTTCGACGCGAAGTCTGGGTGGAAGGCCATGCCGAGCAAGCCGGTCTCGGAGGGGCCCGAGTGCACCGGGCCGCGGATGTCGAGCACCTCCTCGACGGCGTCGGCGGCGGGGTCGTTGCGGAACCGCACCACGCGCCCGGCCTTCTCGGCGACGTAGTACCAGCCATCATCGCCGGGGGCCCGACCGATCCAGGTGGGCGAGCTGAACGACACGCCAGGGAACGCGCGCTCCACCACAGCGGCGGCGTCGAGCACGGGTGGATCCACCGCGAGGCAGCCCGGGTTGGCCGGGCGCTCGTCGAGGCCGAACGCCGAGGTTGGAGGGTCGGTGTCGGTGTCGGTGTCCGAATCGGTGTCGGTGTCGGCGTCCGAATCGGTGTCCGAGTCGGCGTCGGCGTCCGAATCGGCGTCGGAGTCCGTGTCCGCATCCCCCGTGGTGTTCGTCATGGGCGCCGACGTGTCCGCGTCCTTGCCGTCGCCACCGCACGCCGCGAGCCACAAGCACAGCATGCCAAGTCCAGTCGCGCGCATTGCACCCTCCCCGGCCCAGCCTATCCGCATCCGACCGCGAGGTGGAGCTCAGCCGAGGCCGGCCGCCACCCGCGTCGCCTCCTCGATCGTGCGCGCGAGGATGCTGCGGATCCGGCCATCCTCCATCGTCAGCAGGCCTGCAATGGTGCACCCGGCGGGCGTCGTCACCTCATCTTTGAGGGCGGCCGGGTGGCGACCGGTCTGCAGCACCATGCGCGCCGCGCCTTGGAAGGTCTGCGCCGCGAGCTCGATGGCCACGTCCCGGGGGAGCCCCATGCGCACCCCGCCATCGGCGAGGGCTTCGAGGATCACGCAGGCGAACGCCGGACCGCTGCCCGACAGGCCGGTCACGGCATCCAGGTGCTTCTCGTCGAGCACACGCACCCGCCCCACCGCCTCGAACATCGAGGTGGCGATCGCCAGTTGGTCGTCCGACACCCCGGCACCGGGGGAGAGCACAGTCATGCCCTCGCGGATCAGGCACGGCGTGTTCGGCATGGCCCGAACCACTGCGGCGTGCGGCGCCCAGGTCGCGAGCCGGTCCAGCGTGACCCCGGCGCAGATGGAGATCAGCAGCTTGCCCTTCAGCGCCTCGGCCACTCCAGGCCCGGTCAGCACCCGCCCGACCGCCTGGGGCTTCACCGCGAGCACCACCACGTCGGCCGCGGCACAGGCCACGGCGTTGTCCCTGCCGGCCGCGATCCCATACCGCTCAGCCAGGAAGTCGGCGCGACCCTGGCTTCCGCTGGTGACATGCACCACCTCGGGCGTGCCCACCACCGCCCGCAGGCCCCCGAGGATGGCCTCGCCCATGGTTCCGCAGCCGATGATCGCGATGCGCTTCACGTGGAGCTCCAGTGCGTTGTCGGCCTGGGCGGCCGAATTGGACGAGACCTGCGCCATGATGGGTGCACGTAGCCGGGCGCCGGCTAACAGGCTGCCATGGACGGAACGCGACCGATCGTGCTCTGGGCAGCGCTCGCGGCGCTCGCTTGCGGCTGCCAACCCTCGAACCCTGCTGATGGCGGAGGCAAGCCGACCACGGTGACGCCGACGCCCGACACAGACTCCGATTCGGATGCCGACGCCGACTCGGACAGCGACACGGACTCGGACAGCGACACGGACTCAGACACCGACAGCGACACCGATTCGGACAGCGATACCGATTCGGACACGGACACCGACACCGGAGCCTTGCACACCGGCGACACCGGCCCCATCCGCATCGCCACTGTCGAGGTGGTGGGCAGCGGCGAAGCCGGTCCTGGTGGATGGTCCGGGACCGAGGAACTCCAGGTCGTGGGCACGCTCACCGGCGAGCTGCTCTGCGCCTGGACCTGGGCGGCGTCGGACTGGGAGAGCGATCCAGAGGCTGTGGGGCCCGACCCGTACCCGATCCCGTGCGAGCTGCCGACGGGCGGTCGGTGCGCGTTCGCCCACACCGTGACGGCACGGGGCGGCACGGAGCGCGCAGGGGACTGCGCCGCGTTCGGGATCAGCTCGCCCACGTTCGATGTCGGCGTCGCCCGGCGCCTGGCGGTGGTGCCCGACGGTCTGGGCCCCGGCACCCTCCACTACTGGGATCCTCTCCCCCGCGCGTGGGTGCCCGAATCCGGCAGCTGGGACCCCGCCACCACAGCCATCGAGCACGGGTGGACCTGGCAGCCCCCGTTCCCCTATTGACCATGCTCCCCATCGATCCCCTCGAGCCCCAGGTTCGCGCGGCGGTCGCGGCCGGGCCGCTGGTGCTCTCCGCCCCCACCGGCTCGGGCAAGTCCACCCGGGTGCCGCTGTGGTGCCCGCGGCCAGTGCTCGTGGTGGAGCCCCGGCGCATGGCTTGCCGGGGGCTGGCGGCCCGAGTGGCGGAGCTCGAGGGCGTGCCCCTCGGTGGCGAGGTCGGGTACATAGTGCGCGACGATCACCGTGCAACCAAGTCCACTTCCGTATGCTTCGTCACCACCGGTGTGGCGCTCGCCCTGGCGGCGTCCGGCGAGCTCGATCGGTACGCCAGCGTAGTGCTCGACGAGTTCCACGAACGCAGCCTCGACCTCGACCTGCTCCTGGCGCTGCTCCAGGGCCGCGATGGGCTCGTTGTGATGTCGGCCACCCTCGAGGGCGACCGGGTGGCAGCCCACCTCGGCGGCGTGCACTTGAGTGGCGAGGGCCGCCAGCACCCCGTGCACATCCGCTACACCGCAGGCCCTCCCCTGCCGGACGCACACGGGCTCGAGGAGCGGGTGCTCGCCGCCATCCGCACCGCCCCGCCCGAGGGTGATGTGTTGGTGTTCCTGCCCGGACGTGGCGAGATCCGGTCGGTCGCGGCCCGGCTGGGCGGGCTGGACGCCGACGTGCTCGAGCTCCACGGCGGCCTCACCCTGGCCGAGCAGGGCCGGGCCTTCCGCACGGGCCCCCGCCGTCGGATCATCTGCTCCACCAACGTCGCCGAGACCTCGGTCACGCTGCCCGGGATCCGGGTGGTGGTCGATTCGGGGCTGGTTCGCCGCACCCACTACCACCGAGGACGCGCCTTCCTCGCCCGGATCCCCATCGCTCGGGACAGCGCCGATCAGCGCGCGGGGCGGGCCGGGCGAACGGCTCCCGGAGTGGCCATCCGACTGTGGGCCGAGCGGGCGCCCCTCGACGCCAACACGCCCCCCGAGGTGCACCGCGAATCCCTCGTGCCCCTGGTGCTCGCCGCCGCGGCCTCAGGCGCGCCGCTGAGCGCCCTCCGGTTCCTCGATCCGCCCAAGGAGTTCGCGCTGGTCGACGCCCGCCAGACGCTCACGGAGTTGGGCGCCATCGACGGCGACCGGATCACGGCGCGGGGGGAGCGACTGTTCGGGCTCCCCCTCGATGCCGAGCTCGGGCGACTCCTGGTCGAGGCGGAGGGCACGCCATCACTGGGGGACGCCATCGACCTTGTCGCCGCCCTGCACACCCCACGCCGGCTGTTCGGTCCCCGACCCGAAGACCCCGAGGATGACCTGCGCCACGCCGGATGCGATGCTGTGGCCCTGATCCGCGCCGTCCGGGAAGGCGACCCTCGGCGACACCGGGTGGACCGCCACGGCCTGAACGATGCTCGACGCACCGCCCGCCGACTCCGGCGCGCGTTTCGGCTGCCACCCGAGCCCGCGGGTCCGGTGGACCGGACCGCGCTGATCGACGTGGTGCTCGCGGCCTGGCCCCGCTGTGCCTACGTCGCGCGGCGCCGGAAGCGTCGGGTCGCATTCGCCAACGGTGGCACCGAGGTGCGCCTGGGCGACCGCAGCGCCGTGTCGGCCGACGCCGTCGAAGCGGTGCTCGCCCTCGACAGCCGAGGCCTGGGCGGCGACGGCCGAAGCCGGGAGATCCTCCTCACCGCTGCCATGCCCGTGAGCCTCCGCCAGCTGTACGCCGTCGGCCGGGGCCGTGATCAGCTCACGAAGGCCAACCTGGTGCGCGGGCGCGTGGTGAGCACCATCGATCGGGTGTACGCCGGCCAGCAGCTCGGCTCCCGCGAAGCTGTGCCGCAGGGCGCGTTGGCCCGCGAGGCGATCGCCGACCTGTTCCTCCGCGGCAGCCTGTTCCGTGGCGCTGCCGCCGCCGCGCGGGAGCGCCTGGAGGCCCTCACCCTTCACGCCCGACTCTCGAACACCCCCACGCCGCCGCCCCTCGAGGCCTGGGTCGCAGACCGGCTGACCGAGCTCGGCGTGGAAGACGGCGCCGACGTGGCGCTCCTCTCCCGCGACGACCTGCTACCGCCCGTCCTCGACCCACACGCGATGGCGGAGCTCGATCGCCGGTTCCCGCGCCGGCTGTCCATCGACGGCGTCACCTACCGGATCCGGTACGAGCTGGGGCGGCGCAGGGTGGTGCTGGAGCGGATGTCCGGCCGCAAGGGCCCGCTCCCCAGCCGCAGGCTCCTGCCAGACTTCGGCGGTTGGCCTGTCTCTGTCGACGATCGCGGGACGCTCCGCCCGGTGAGGTGACGCGTGCGCCGGGCTGCGGTGTCCCACGTGCAAGTCACCTGGAGATCGCCATGAACGCGCTGCTGCTCGCAACCGCCCTCGCCGCCCTGCCCGCGCTCGCCGACGACACCCAGCCGGCGCCCGACACGGCCACCGCGGGCCCGACCACGCCGGGGCCAGTGCCGACCGACACGCCGGCCGGCCCCCCTGCGCCGTCGCGGGAGGTGAGCACATCGGTGTCGGTGTTGCCCGGGCTCGGCTGGAACGCAGGCGGCAGCGAGCGCATCGACGGCGCGGCGGTGGGCCTGGTGGCCCACCATCACTCGGTGGACGGGGTGGAAGCCAGTCTCGCCTCCTGGGTCGATCACGGCGTACATGGGGCACACCTCGCAGCCTTCGTGGCGGTGACCGGCGGGAGCGTCCGGGGAGTGCAGGCCAGCGGCTTCGTGGGCGTGGCGGAACAGGTCCAGGGCTTCCAAGGCGGCGGCATGGCTGCCGTCGCGGGGCCGGTGGACGGGTTCCAGGGCTCGGGCTTCCTGAACATCGCGCGGGACGTGCGGGGCGCCCAGGGCAGCGGCGGCCTGAACCTCGCCCGCGACGTGCAGGGCGCTCAGATCGGCCTGCTGAACATCGGTCGCTGCGTCCAAGGAGCACAGATCGGGCTGGTGAACGTGGCCGAGCATGTGCGTGGCGGTCAGGTCGGGCTGCTGAACATCGCGAAGCGGGTGGACGGCACCTCGGTGGGGCTGGCCTCGTTCATCGGCAATGGCCTGCACGAGGTGGACGTGTGGTCCAGCGCGAGCGCCGCCCTGGTCACCGACGTCAAGTTCGGCGGCAAGCACATCTACACGCTGGGCGGTGTCGGCCTGGTGCGCCCCGAGTCCGGTTGGTGGACATTCGGGCTCGGGTGGGGCGGACACGTACCGGCGGGCCGCGGCTGGTTCGAGCTCGACGTGAGTGCGTGGGGCGTAGCCGAGGGCAACCGCGTGGCACCGGGCGTGCATACCAAGCTGCGCACGTCGGCCGGCCTGCAGCTCGGCCGTCACTTCGCGCCGTTCGTCGGGGTCAGCGCCAATGTCTGGGCCGGCGACGGCACCGTGGTCCCGCGCTCGCTCGGCATGCCGTCCGCCGAGGCTCGCGACGGCCGCGCCGTGGTCTGGCCCGGCGCCCACGCGGGCGTGCAATTCTAAGAGACCCGCTCCCGGGGGAGGGGATGGCGTGCCGCGACGTTCACCGTGCGCCGAGCGCACACTCCGCGTCGCGACACATGGAGACGATCGGGCTCGAACCGACAACCTCCTGCGTGCAAAGCAGGTGCTCTCCCAGTTGAGCTACGTCCCCGAAGTGGCGGGGTGGTGGGCCTGCGGTGACTTGAACACCGGACCTCGCGCTTATCAGGCGCGCGCTCTAACCAAGCTGAGCTACAGGCCCCTACCACCTGCCGCCCGGACCCATGCCGAGCAGCGTCGGCGGTTTAACATCGGTGCCCGACGCGTCAAGCGCCCTCACGCCACGTCGCGGATCGCGGCTCGTTCCCGCAACCGGGCCAGCGCCTCCCGCTCGATCTGACGCACGCGCTCCCGGGACAGGTTCATGCCCTTTCCGACCTCGGACAGCGTGCGGTACTGG
>JBLFXJ010000183.1:0-15737 GCA_047609825.1 Myxococcota bacterium | reverse complement strand
GCCCTCGTCGCGGAGCATGTCGAAGCACCAGTGGATGGCGTCCAGTTCACGCCGCATCCGGTCGATCATCGGCTCGGTCTCGAGCCAGTCCGCCATGAGCTCGTTCGCCTCGATGGTGACCATCGTGAACTCGGGGTCGGGCATGTCGGTGACCTCGCCGGCCGCCAGACGCCACATGTCCCACACGCTCACGTCCTCCTCGGCGTCGAAGTCTTCCGGCTGCGGGTGCAGCAGGCAGTACTTGCCGGAGGGCACGAGGTGGTTGGACTCTTCGGACTCGGCCATCAGGATCGTGGGCAGGCAGCTGTTCACGATGTCCTTCACGCGAGTGCGCTCGTGGATGATCGTGTCGAGGCCGGCGGCGCCGCTCTGGTCGAAGACGGCCTTGTAGTACACACTCGGCTCTTCGCCCTCTTCCTCGCCGAACCACCAGGTCGGGCCGACCATCAGCTCGCGGTCGCCAGCATTGCTCCACACGTTCGCCGTAAAGTCCGGCGGCTCGGATGCGACCTGGAGTTCGAAGAAGGTGGTCTGGAGGTAGCCGAGCTCCTCGGGAACCACGGCCTCGGCCTTGGCCTCGGCGGAGCGCATCAGCAGGAGCGCCTTGCCCGTGTCGATTCGCTGCATCAGCTTCACCAGCGGCAGCGCCTGGGACTGGCCACCCGCGACCAGCAGAGGACGCCGGCCGTTGAACGTGACCTGCGCTGCAGGGGTGTTGTCATCCTCCCACACCGTTCCGGTCCACTTGTACACGCGGGTCCACTCACCGTCGGCGCCATCCTCACCCGGGAACCAGCGCAGCACATCGCCAAAGCCGCCGTTGAGCAGCTTCACCTCTTGCACTTCCTTGTTCACCGACAAGAGCGCGGCGTTCAGATCCGGGCCCATGTCTTCGTACAGGAGCACCGCAGGACGGTTGGTGGCCACGGCGAGCACATCGTCGAGCGCTGTGTTCTCGAGGGAGCGAGCGCCTCCGAGCATGAGCAGTGCCGCGAGCACAGCCCAGACATCGACCAGCGTGTAGCGGGAGACCACCTCGCCCAGCTCCCAGAAGAAGCCCGGAATGGCGATGAGAACGGCGAACACGACCGCGAGCCAGCCGATGTTGAAGATCGGCTCCGCCACGTCGGCGTAGATCGCGATCGCGCCGGCGAGCTTGTCGGACTGCGTAGCCAGACCGTCAGGGCCGAGTGCGTTCATCTCGTGGCCCATGGTGAGGGCGCTCGAGGCATAGACCACGGCCAACACCATGCTGATCGACGCGACGAACCGGGCGGCAGCCACCCGATTGGCCTCTTCGTAGATCGCGCGACGGACCGCCGCGACGGCAACCCCCAAGCCCGACACTGCGAGCACTCCGATGAGGAGCATGGAGTCGCCAGCGGTGCCAGCGGCTGCGGCGTACCAGCCGAGCACACCGGCGCCAACAGCGGTGATCAACGCGGCGAATACCGCGGCGAAGGGGGTGAACCTGTACTCGGAGCCGGCCGAGACGGCGGAACCGAGCGCTGCGGCCCAGGTGGCGCCGCAGAACAGGAACGCGGCCATCCACCGGCTCATGTAGTCGACGCCCATCGCCTCGAAGAGGCCGACCCATGCCGTATTCACGACATCATTGGCCTCTGCGGCTCCGATGGATTCGAGCACGCCACCGGCGGTTGACCATGCGGCCAAGGCCCCGATCGTGCACAGGATGACGGGGATCAGGACCCACGCGACCAGAGGCACGCGGCGTTTCATGAGGGTGATACCGGCAAATGCCAGGGTGAGCAGACTGCCCAGGCCGGTGAGGCCGAGGATCACCGAGGACAGGGCACCGCCCGCACTCATCAGGTCGGACATGGAGGACACTCCGTGAGACGGCCGTGTGTAACAGAAGTCGGCGTCGAGAGCGTGTACAGCGTTCGTGAAGCCGACCAGACACGCCACTACCGCGGGGTTGGACCGTGCGATCGCGAACCGGTTCCGTTGGCGTGCAACCGGGCCGGTCGATATCGCGCCGGGGCACGCCCCCGTAGCTCAGGTGGATAGAGCAACGGCCTTCTAAGCCGTGGGTCACAGGTTCAAATCCTGTCGGGGGCGCGCCCTTTGTTCTCGCCGTTGTCCAGTTCGCGCCTGCAATCCAGCGCACGCCTCCTCCGATCCGAACGATCGACTGCGCGCTCGCGAGGGGCGACCTGACAGGCCGGACGTCGCACGTTGCGCCTCTCCTCGATCTGCCCCCGGCGCAGGCTGTGTGGTCCGTCGCGTGGCCGATGATGCTGCTCGGACTGCTCCGTTCCGCCTACTTCATCGTCGACACCTACTGGGTGGCAGGGCTCGGATCGGACGCGCTCGCGGCGCTGGGCGGTTGCGCATTCGCATGGTGGATGATCCTGATCGCCAGCGACCTCGCCGGCCAGGGCGTGCACAGCTTGATCGCGCGTGCGGCGGGCGCCGGACGCCGGGTGGAGATCCCCGCACATGCCGCACAGGCCGTGTGGGTCGCCCTCGCCACGACCGCCCTGTTCGTGGCCATCTGGCCGGCGCGGAGCGTGTATCTGGACCTGATCGGCTTCTCGCCCGCGAGCGCCGAGTACGCCCTCGGAGCTGACTTCTTGGGCGCATCGATGTTGGGCGCGGGGGCGACGGCGGCGCACCTGTTGGTGGGTTCGGTGTTCCGCGCACTCGGCCACACGCGAACCGCGCTGGTGGTCACCGCAGCCACCTTGGTGGTGAACGCCATCCTCGACCCGTTGCTGATCCACGGCATCCTGGGAGTGCCTGCCCTCGGGATCGCCGGTGCCGCGTGGGCGACCACGGTCGCCAACGCCGTCGGAACGGCGATCGGCCTGGCGCTGCTCGCGCGCGACTCACTCACGATCCCCCTGCACCCGCCACGCGCCGCCGAGCTGCTCCGGATCGTCCGCATCGGCGCTCCCGTCACGGCTCACGGGCTCGGCTTCTCGCTCGTGTATGTGTGGCTCGGGAGCATGATCACCGACTTCGGTGCGTTCCAGATGGCGGCGGTGGGCGTGGGGCACCGCATCGAGAGCCTCGCGTACCTGGTCGCCGTCGGCATGTCGGTCGGTGCTGCAACCCTCGTGGGCCAGTCCCTCGGCGCCGGTCAGCCCCGCCGCGCGCAGGCCTCGGCGCGGGCCGCCGCGATCCAGTGTTCCGTCGCCATGGTCCCATTCGCGCTGGCGTTCGGGTTCATGGGGGACCGGCTGGTCGGCCTGTTGATCGACGACCCCGCCATCGTTGCCGCCGGCGGCCTGTACCTGGCTGTGCAGGCGCCCGTGCTCGTGTTCATGGGACTCGAGACCGTGTACGACGGCGCATTCACCGGCGCCGGCCACACCCAGCCCCCGTTCTGGATCGGCACCACGCTGACCGCGGCCAGGATTCCGATCGCGTCATTACTTGCCTACGACCTCGAGTTCGGAGTTGTCGGCATCTGGTTCGCGATCGCCGCCTCCACGACTGTGAAGGGACTCGCCATGTGGGTCTGGTTTCAGCGGAAGACCTGGGACCGGGAGGCCTGACACGTTCCGCAACAACCGGTTCACCCCGAATCGTCCTGCCGGCCCCACTCTGCGTCCCTGCACTGGGGAACGCATGCCACTTCACGACTGGACCCTCGACACCTTGTGCGCACGCGGGGCATCCGGTGATGTGTGGCGAGCGAAGCACGTGAGTCACGGACGGCCCGCCGTGGTCAAGATCGCACGCTCGGGCGACTCGAGGGTCTACTTGGCGTTTCAGCGGGAGCTCCGCGCGCTCCGGGCGTTGGATCACCCCGGCATCTCGACCCTGGAGGAGGCGGGGCAGACGGGCGACCGTCCATGGATCGCCCTCACGGACAGCGGGCCGATGAGCCTCGGACAGTGGGCACGCACGCCAAGACCCTGGACCTGCGTTCGAGGCGTCGCGATCCAGCTCCTGCACGCGCTCGCCTACGTGCACGATCGCGGCTTCCTCCACCTGGACGTGAAGCCGGCCAACGTGGTGCTGCAGGGCTCGGTCCGACCGACCGCCGTGCTCGTCGACTTCGGGCTGGCACGGCTTCGCGGCGAGAATGGCGGGCGCCGGGCAGCGGGCACCCCGTCGTACATGGCCCCCGAGCAGGTGGCAGCCAGGTGGCGGCATATCGGCCCGGGGACAGACCTGTACGCCCTGGGGGGCCTGCTGTGGCGGGTGCTGACCGGAACCCACGCGCTGACGCCCGAGCCAGGCATGTCGTGGTCCGTTGCGCAGGCGACATTGACGCCCGGGCAGTTCTCCCCCCGCACCTCTGTCCCAGCAGATCTCGAGGCATGGCTCCGCCGGCTGTCGGCCAAGCGGCCCGCCAGACGGTTCTTCTCCGCCCGCGCCGCACTGGCCGAGCTCCAGGCCCTTGACGCGCCGAGCCCCCCGGTCCGCCTCGCGCAACCGCGGCCAGGCACAGCCCGGACCTACCCGCGCCGCACGCCCAGTTCCCTGCGCGCCACCGCACGCTGACCCCTGGTCCTCTACCGCCAGCTCAGGGTATGGCGGGCTGCATGGACCCACGCTTCCAAGGCATCGGACGCCTGTACGGGGACGCCGCCGTCGACCGCCTGCAGCAGTCGCATGTGGCCGTGATCGGTGTTGGCGGTGTGGGGTCGTGGACGGTGGAGGCGCTCGCCCGATCGGGGGTGGGACGTCTGACGCTCGTTGATCTCGACGAGATCTGCATCAGCAACACCAACCGTCAGCTCCACACGCTGACCCACACGGTGGGTCAGGCGAAGGCGGAGGTGCTGGCCGAGAGGGTCCGCGCGATTCACCCGGGGTGCGAAGTTCGCTCCGACCTGGCGTTCTTTACGCCAGCTACCGCCGCCAGAATCCTCGACGGAGGGTTCGACCACCTGGTCGACGCCATCGACAGCCCACGCAACAAGGTGGCGTTGATCCTCGGCTGCCGCGAGCGGAGCATACCGATCGTGTGCGCAGGAGGCGCAGGAGGACGGCGCGACCCGACGGCCGTTCGTACCGCCGACCTCGTGCACACGTTCGGCGACGGGCTGCTCCGTCGGGTGCGAAAGGTCCTCCGGCGAGAACACGGCTTCCCCGCCGAGAGCAACAGCCCGTGGGGGGTGCCCTGTGTGTTCAGCGCCGAACCTCCGATGTTCCCGGACGGCCAGGGCGGTGTGTGCGCGCGGCCAACCTCCGACGCACCTCGCGCCCTCACCTGCGTGAACGGCTACGGGGCCGCCTCATTTGTCACCGGAACCGTCGGCTTCGCGGCCGCCGCCCAGGTGATCGCCGACCTGCTCCGACCGATCGACGGCGCCTGACCCAGCGGTGGCGCCCGGAGTGAGACCCATCTCCCCTCCCCTCCAAACGCCACGCACCGCGCGAAACGCGGCGTCCATCGCGCTGGCTCTCACCGCGGCAGTGTGCGTGACGATCGCGCTCGCGATCGGGTCGCGGCCTCCGCCGACGCTCGTGGAGCACCGACTCGTCGACGGGCCCACCCACACGCTCCCGCTGGCGGATGCGCCCGTCCTGTACGGCCGAACCATCGTCAAGTCGCACCGCACCAGGGCCCGGGACACCGTCCTCGACATCACGGTCGGTTCGGCGTCGGCCCTCACCGATGCCGGCCCGCTGCCCCTCCCGCCGCCCTCGCACTGGAGCCGAGTGCCAGGCTGGGCGATCGCGGGGTCGACCTGGCACTGGCATGCGTCGCTACCGAATCTGACCGGGGGCCCATTCGTCGCCCAGATCTTGGCACTTCGGCCCGACGACGTGGTGTGCACCGACGGTGGCGCCTGGTGGGTCGCCCCATGTCGGGAGGTGGCACATGGACATCAGACCGCCACACGCGCCGCCCTTGCACTGCTCCTCGGCACAGCTCTGATCTGCGGCGCCTCGGCCATCAGGCTCGTGCGGCCCTGATAGCGGCGCCAGCCACTCCCGCCGCCGCGAGCACCGCCACGATCTCCACTGCGTGCCAGCACGGGGAACACGGCAAGGGAGCCGACGGCCAGCCCACCCAGACCCGGGCGGGCGGCAGCGGCCACAGCGGCCACGCGGTGAGCAGGGTGCCGCTGTGGAACACGCCCGCCAACAGATCATCGACGCAGTCCGCGAGCAGATGGCTGATGCCACCGAGCGTGACGCCCCTCAGTCGGACAACAGGCCACGCCAGCGCGGCGACCACGGCCCAGAGGAGCAGGCTGTGCCCGACCCCACGGCTGCCGACAACGAGGCCTCCGGCGAGGAGACCCTTGTCGATCAGATCGGGGAGGACCGCGCCAACCAGCACCGGCAGCAGGGCGCCCAGGGTGGACCGCCCGGCGCCCCCCCCCGCCAACACCCCCACCGCGAGGTGACCTGGCGGGTACACCCGTCAGGACCGCGGCGTGGAGAGGAACGCCGCGATCACCCGCTCCACGTCAGCGTCCGACAGTGACGAGCCGCTGGGGAGGCACAGCCCTTGCGCGAACAGGTGATCGCTGGTGCCATCGAGCACTGCGCGACGCTCCCTGAACACCGGCTGCAGGTGCATCGGCTTCCACACCGGGCGCGCCTCGATCTCGTCAGCCGCCAGGTGGAGTCGGACCGCCTCCCGATCCGCTCCGAACCGGGCCGCATCGATGGTGAGGCAGGTGAGCCAGCAGTTCGACTCGCCGTATGGTGCGAGCGGCATCAGCTCGACCCCGGGCTGGGAACCGAGCGCATCGGCATACCGGTCTCGAACGGCTCGGCGCCGCCGGATGCGCTCGTCGAGCTTCGCGAGCTGCGCCCGGCCGAGGGCCGCGAGCAGGTTGGACAGCCGGTAGTTGTAGCCGATGGTGCTGTGCTCGTAGTGCGGGGCGGGATCCCTGGCCTGAGTGGCCAGGAACCGCGTGCGCGACACGAGCTCAGGCTCGGCGGACACCAGCGCGCCCCCCCCGCTCGTCGTGATGATCTTGTTGCCGTTGAACGAGAACACACCGATGCGACCGAACGAACCCGCGGGCCGCCCATAGGCCGACGCACCCAGAGATTCGGCGGCATCCTCGATGAGGTGCACACCGTGCTTCGCACAGCTCGCCTCGATCTTCTCGTAGTCGCAGCACTGGCCGTACAGATCCACCGCGATCACCGCCTTGGGCAGCTCGCCTGAGGCGGCGAGCCGGTCGAGCTCGGCGGCGAGCAGCTCGGGATGCAGGGTCCAGGTGTCGGGGTGGGCGTCGACGAACACGGGCTCTGCCCCGACGTACACGATCGCATTCGCTGTTGCGGCGAAGGTCAGTGTCGAGGTGAGGACCGTGTCGCCGGGCCCAATGCCCAGCAACACCAGCGCCAGGTGCAGGCCCGCCGTGCCGCTGGACAGCGCCGCACAGTGCCCCACACCCGCACGAGCGGCCAGCTCGGCCTCGAACCCATCGACATGCGGCCCGAGCGGCGCGATCCAGTTGGAATCGAATGCGTCGAGCAGCATCCTCCGCTCTTCCGGGCCCACATGCGGCGGCGACAACCAGATGCGACTCATGGGTAGTTCTCCCGAAGGGTGTCGAGGGCCGCACGCACGGCGGACCGTTCCGCGGAATGGGGGAAGCAGCGGGCGGACAGCCGCGGGGCCGCCACGTCGACCGCCGGCGGTGCCCCTCCTGCCTGTTCGAGCAGGCCCGCGACCGCATGGAGCGCACCCAGGGGGGCCTCACACAGCTGTTCATACGACAGCACGAGGCAGTTGCGGCCCCCGATCCGGTCGAACGCCCGGCGGTACGCCCGCTCCACCAGCAGCGCCTGGGCGGCGGCCTGGGTCACGGGATCTGCCTCGGCGAAGGCGGGGTACTCTCTCGGCTTCACCGATGTCCACGCCGTGATGTCGCCACTGTACTGCCGGCGCATCCGCAGGATCGACAGTGCGTTGTCGACCGGATCCCGGTGCACGAGCACGAAGCAGGTGCCTGGCAGCACCCGCTGGACCTCGGCCGTGTAGAATCCGAGCATGAACGACTTGAACACGATCGGCGCTCTCGCCGCGGCCGTCATGTTCACCATCACGCGGCGCACTCTCTCCCAATCGACGGGGTCCGCCGAGGCGTCATCAGGCTCTCGCAGCTCGGAATAACCGAGGATGGACGACCAGAAATAGCCGAACTCATGCGGCTCGGACAGGGCGCTCGTGCGCCCGTAGTCCGACGCCAGGTTCGACGGCTGCCCCCAGCCGAGGAGCTTGCGCGACAGGCGGATGCCGTGCACGGGCGCCTGCCAAAACGCTGCCGCCAGGTTCGAGATGTTGCCGATGGCGAAGTGGGAGGCGACGAGTTGGGTGAGCAGCGTGGTGCCGGAGCGGGGCGCGCCGACCACGTGCACCGTGGGCCAGCGCTCTTCGAGATCCGCGTAGCCAGCCTCCTCGTGCGGTCGCAGGGCCGCGTTGAGGCGACCGAGGAACGCCTCATCATCGGCGTCCTTGGCATACTCTTCGGCGAGCTTGTGGTCCTTGCGCGTCATGCGCCCTCCCATGCGCCGACGGGAGCGAGGTCGTCCACATCGCCGGGGTTGCGGTCGAGCACAACCCCCTCCCGGCGCAGCACCACGCCGACCGTGCGCAGCAGAATCCGGACGTCAGCCCGCAGCGAGTAGCTGTCGATGTAGTCGTTGTCGTAGGCGAGGCGACGGGACCACTTCAGCGTGTTGCGGCCGTTGACCTGCGCGAGCCCGGTCACCCCGGGCTTCATCCGGAACCGACGCATCTGCTCATCGGTGTAGCGCTGGAGGTGGACCATCAGCGGGGGGCGAGGGCCGATGAGCGACATGTCGCCGCGCGCGATGTTCAGCAGCTGGGCGAGCTCGTCCAGGCTGGTCTTGCGCAGGAACCGCCCGACCTTGGTCACTCGGGGGCGCGTGGGCCGGCCGTCTGCGTCGAGGTAGCGGTCGGCGTCTACAAGCATCGTGCGGAACTTGAAGCAGCCGAACGGCTTGCCGCCGAGGCCGGGACGTTCCTGCACGAAGAGCACCGGCCGGCCGTCTTCGAGCACGATCGCCAGCGCGATGCCGCTGAACACCGGCGCGAGGGCGCCGAGCAGCGCGACCCCTGCGACCCGGTCTGCGGCATATTTCACGCGCACACGCCAGTCATCGCGGGTCTCGCCCACCGCCTCCGAGACTGCCCCCGCGTCGCGCACCTTCATCGCTAACCCCGATACGCGGGGAAGTAGCCCGTGCCTCGCACGGCCTCGACCGTGCGCTCAGTCGCTGCTGCCCGGGCGGCCACGAGCGTCTCGTACCGCGTCGGATCGAGGATGCCACGCGCCACGTGAAACGGCACGCGGTGCCCACCGAAGCTACGCTTGAACTTGAACATCGCGTCGTCTGCGGCCATCCCTCCCCCAACATGCAGGGTGGACATTCCGCGCTCGCACCCATACCGAATGACGCTGTCATACAGAAGGTTTCCCGCACCATCACGCTGCGAATCACGCGTCGAACCCACCAGGTGGAGGTGCAACAGCGCGCCGTGGACGAAGTAGATCCCGGCGCCGCTCACCGCACCCTCTGGGTCGAGGATCTCCACCAACCCGAGATCTGCGCCGAGACCGGCCTGAAGGCGCTCATAGTAAGCGTTCGGGAACAGATAGTACGGGCGCGCATCCACCCGTCGCATCGTGGATTCGTACAGGTCTCGGAACGCGCCACCGTGGCTCAGGTCGGATGACGACGCCACCCGATGTCGGTCGCTGTACCCCTTCTTCAGGGCCTTCCGGGTCTTGGTGCGAGACCGCCCCTCGGCCGCTGCCCAGCACGCCTCGTAGCCGCGGCTCAGATCGATGGCGACGGTGTCGTGCAGCTGCTCGTGAACGAGCGCGGGGTCGGCCTCGGCGACCTCAGCGCGCCCGGGTACCAGACCTGAGGTGCGATGGAACTCCGCGACCCCACCGCGCGCGGCGAGGGCGGCGCGCAGCGAGTCCCGGAATCGTGTGACCTCAGCCTGACCAACCCCCGGGGCGACCCAGGTGCCGGCGTAGCCATAGGGGCTCACGATGTCGAAGGCGGCGTCCGACCCGCACAGCTCCGAATCGACGGCGCGCCGCAGGTACGGGAACAGGATGCCCCCACCCGCACCGACTGCCACCTCCCACGACGCACCGTCGGAGGCCTCGCAAGCATGGCCATAGGCTGGGGTGAAGTACACATCCGGCCACTCGAGATCCGCCGCCGTGGCGTCGTCCACCGACAGGAACGCCAGCTCTGCCATGCCGCCCGCCCTCCGCATCGCCGCGCCTTAACCCACACGCAGGTTACGGCTCAGCGGCCTTCGTCCCTCGGTGCCCGTGCAGAACGACGAGTCCGCCATCACGATCTCCATCGCGGATCTCTGGGTGCTGCTCCTGATGCAGCGCACCGTGATTCTGGCCTGCCTCGGGGGCACCGTCGCGCTGGCCATCGTGTACAGCCTGCTGGCCACGCCTCAGTACCGCGCGACCGCCGTGGTGCAGCTGTCGATCCAGGCCGGCCAGGAGATCCGGTCGGCCAAGGTGGTGGACCTCGACCAATACAACCGGTGGAATCGGGACATGTTCGTGCAGACGAACCTCGAGATCCTGCACAGCCGAAAGACGCGGGAGGAGGTGCTGCGGCGGTACGCAGCGCTGGGGAATGACGACGCGATCACACAGGGCGGTCCTGAAGTGCTCGAGAGCCTGATGGCGGTCGAGGCCCGCTCGAACTCCGAGCTGATCGATCTGTCCATCGAGTACTCGGACCCCGAGCGCGCCGCGGTGCTCGCGAACCTGTTCGCCGAGGTGTACCGCGAGCAGAACCTGGGCAAGCTGCGGGATTCGGCCGTAGACGCCCGCGTGTGGTTGCGGAAGGAGATCGCCGAGTACGAAGACCGCCTCAGCCAGATCGCGACGGAGCTGGCCGAGTACCAGGCGAACAACGGCATGGCCGACGCCGTGCGCAACGTGGAGGCGGTGTCGGCGCAGGCGGCCCACCTCCAGGAGGCCTACGCGGACGTACGGACAGAGGTGGCCGTCCAGCGCTCGCGGCTCGACGCCCAGACCCGGCTGCTGAAGGATGGCCAATACCAGGAGCTGGCCAAGGACCTGGGCACCCCGCTGGTGGTTGCGCTGACCACCGAGTACGCGCAGCTGGTCACGCGGCACGCGGGGATCGCCGCGCGCTATGGCGAACAGCACCCCGAGCGCCGGTATGTCGAGGCCGAGCTGGTGCGGTTCGAGCGCGAGATCGAGTCCGAGGTCCAGCGCACCCTGTCGGCGAAGCGAGCCAGCCTCGGCGTGTTGGAGGCGAACGCGCGGTCCCTCGAGACCGAGATGACGGCCATCGCCACGCAGCTGGTCGAGGCGCGGCGGATCTACGATGGCTACGAGCGGCTCGAGCGCGAGAACGAGCGTACCAAGCGTCAGTATGTCGAACTCAGCCAGCGCTACGACGAGCTCGATCTGCAGTCCCGCACCCAGCTGAACAATGTGCGCTTGC
Source organism: Myxococcota bacterium (assembly GCA_047609825.1). GTDB lineage: Bacteria > Myxococcota_A > UBA796 > UBA796. The sequence goes on along the minus strand of JBLFXJ010000183.1, from coordinate 4,298 downwards.
TGGACCCCGCGCAAGTGCCCGACGCTCCCTACAGCCCACGGCTTTTGTTCAACATCGCTGTCGCGACGGCGTTCGGCCTGATCAGCGGCTTGTCGCTCGGACTGATCCGCGAATACCTCGACGACACGATCTCCACGCCGCTGGATGTCTCGGCCTATCTGCAGGTCCCCTATCTGGGACACGTGCCCCGCATCGAAAAGGTGCTTGGGCCCAAGTATCCACCGGAGCTGTACACCTTCGAGCGACCGAAGTCCCTGGCCGCCGAATCCATGCGAGCGATCCGCACGATCATCGACATGACCTCGGAGGGCGGACCGATTCGGCGGCTGCTGATCACGAGCGCTGTGAGCAGCGAGGGGAAGACGGGCACCTCGGTGCGCACTGGCATCACCTTCGCCCAGCTCGGTCGCCGCGTGCTGATCATCGACGCAGACCTGCGGCGACCTCGCCTGCATCGGATCTTTGACGTGGAGCGTGGCCCGGGTCTCACCGACGTGCTCGGCGGGCTGCCCCTGGAAGATGCGGTCCGCCAGACCGCTGTGCCGAATCTGTTCGTGCTGCCCGTAGGCACCGACGCCCACCGGTCCACCGAGATGCTCGCGAGCCCGAAGATGCGCGAGGCCATCGATGCGGCCGAGGGTCAGTTCGACATGGTGCTCATCGACACACCACCGTCAACGCTGATCGCCGACGCCGCCATCCTGTCGCGCTCGGTAGACGGGATCGTGCTCGTCGTGCGCGAGAACGCAGCATCACGCCGACTCGTGCAGCAGGCCGTGTCCGACCTTCGGCGTGTGGGCGGCAACCTGCTGGGCGTGGTCGTCAACGATGTCGACCTCAGCCGCAGCCGGAACTCCTATCGGTACTACTACGGCTATGGCCGCCGGTACTACGCCGAAGAGCCCAAGCAACCTGCCGCGAAGTAGGGCCGGACGCCAGCTCACGCTGGCCGTGGTTGCCTGCTGGGGCGTGGCCTGGGCCGGCCTGGGCGGGGTGCTGCCTCACGCGATGGTGGCGCTCCACATCGCCCTCGCCATCGGCTGCGCGCTGGCCCTGCGCCAAGCTCCCCGCCACCTCGCCAAGGCCGGCGCGCTGTGGCCGTGGCTCGCCGCTGGCGGCCTGGTCGCCCTCCCGCTGGGGGCATCGCTCATCCCCCTCCCCGCCACGGTGCTCGCCCACGTTGCACCGGGACGGGTCGCAGCGTGGCCTGGGCTGGGCTGGGGGCCTGCCACCAGCGATGTCGCCTCCACCCTCGAGGCCGGCGCCGTGGGCCTGTCCGTGCTCACCTTCGCGGTGCTGATGACCGTCGTGGGGGTGCGCGGCGCGAGTCGGCGCAGGGTCGAGCGCGGCATCGTCATCGTGTCTGCCGTGGTCGTCGCGACGGCGCTGGTGCACGGGCTGGGCGGCCTCGACCGCGCGTTCGGCATCATCCCAGTACAGGCGTCTGGCGTTCATTATCTGCCGCTCGTCAACGACAACCACCTCTCGGCCTTGTTGGTGCTCGTCCTCCCCACCCTGGTGGGTCGAACCTGTGATGCCCAGGATGAGACCGAGCGCGCGCTGACGGCCACATTGCTCAGCGCGACCTGGCTGCTCGTGCTTCTGCTCCAGTCCGTGGCGGGCGTGGGTGCTGCCGCCCTGGTCACCGGGCTCGCGGCCGCGCGGCTCGGGCTGACCCCAACGCGGATCCTGGGCATCGGCGTGTTCGCCGCCCCAGCCGCCATCGCGTGGGCGGTTCTGGGCCCACGGGCCGTGGGCCCGCATGTGCGCGCACGGCTCCACCACTGGGCCGACGCGCTGGGCCTTTGGTGGGACCACTGGCTCCTCGGTGCAGGCGCCGGCACCTATGCGCTCGCGATGGGCCCGTACCGAACGGACACCGCGTTCGTCACCTGGACTCACGCGCACGATGAGCCGCTGCACGCGCTGGCCGAGACGGGCATCGTCGGTGTCGTGGCGCTGTGCATCGCCGCCGCATTCCTCCGGCCCCGCGCCGTTACCAGTGACCGTCCCACGGCTTGGCGGCTCGATCTCGGCCTGGCGGGCCTGGGCCTGTGCGCGCTGGTCGACTTCCCCCTCCACGTGCCCGCCATCGCGCTGGCCGCCGCTGCCCTGTGGTCCGTTCGCCTCTCGGTGCATGGACCCCTCCGACCGACCAGGGTCGGCGCCGTGCGTGCAGCGCTGGTCGGGCTGCTCCTGCTGCAGCTGCCATCGGGGCTGATCGCGGTGCATCGCGTGGTGCTCGACCGCGCCGTAGAGCAGCACCGGGGAGGCAGCCCGGACCGGCTCGCATGGTGGGCCCCGGATCACCCCCGCCTCGCGCTGGACGGGCTCGGCGTTCCGGGCGGTGCGGAGCAGTTGCTGGAGCGGGCGGCGGGGTCGCCGGAGGTCCTGGTCATGGCCGCCGATCGCCTCGCCGCAGATCTGGATGACGCCCTTGCACTGCGGGCGCTCGCCCGTGCGGAGGAGCGGGCGCCGTCCGACCGGCGCATCGCCGTCCGACAGGCCTGGCTTCATACCCGAAGCAATCAGCTCGCCGAAGCCGCGGCCGCGTGGGCGCGCGCGTTCACACTCGATGCGCCACCCAGCCATGTCCGCGCGGCCGTGGCCACGCTCCCACTCGGCAGCTGGTGGCTCCGGGAGCTGGACAGGGCCCGCCCAGCGCACCTGGTGGCGCTCGCCCGCGTCGTCGTAGACACCGAACCGCAGGTGGCGGTCGAGGCACTGGAACGAGCGGCACTGCGCGCCCCCGGTGCCTATGGTTGGCTCCCCGAACGCGCCGCGGCACTGCGCGCGGCGGGCAGGCTCGACGATGCGCTGGCGTGGACCACAGAGGGCATCGAGGCGAACCCCGCGAGCGGCGCCCTGTGGTGGGAGCATGCTGTCGGCCTTCGGGAACAAGGCCAGGTCGAGGCAGCGCAGGAGGCGGCGCGCACTGCAGGCGCATCGGACCCCCGCTTCGGATTCCGCGCCGTCCGCATGACGGCCGATCTCGCTGGGCCCGAGGCCGGCCTGGAGCTGATCCGCGAGCTCCAGCTCCGTGGTGGCGTGCGACCCGATGTGCTCCTCGAGGGCGCTCGGCTTCACCTGCGGGCGGGTAGACCGGGCCCTTGTCGCGCCGCCATCGAACGGCTCGACACCACCCATGATGACGCCTTGGCAGCCGCCGCCGCTCGACTCGCGGAGCGCTGCCGCTGACCCATCAGTCAGCGGCTCGCGCGCTCCTCCGCGGAGGCGCGCGCATTGTCGCCATACTCGGGGACCAGAGCGTACATCGCGTCGAGCATCTCACCGCGGCGACCATCGCGGGCCAGCGCGACGAGGTTGTCCAGCGCGCGCTCGAGCACGCCATGGTCAACGACCCGCGGACGGGCCGACTGGATCCCCGTGGCGGCGGTGGGCACGAGATCCTCGTGCTCGTGGAACAGCTCTTCGTACAGCTTCTCGCCAGGGCGTAGGCCCGTGTACACGATGGAGATGTCCTCATCCGGGCGGAAGCCGGCCAAGCGGATCATCTGCCGAGCGAGGTCGACGATCTTCACGGGCCTGCCCATGTCGAGCACGAACAGCGAGCCGGCCTCCCTCGGTGCCGGCAACGAGGCGGCCTGGAGCACCAGCTGCACCGCCTCGCGGATGGTCATGAAGTAGCGCTCGATGTCGCGGTGGGTGACCGTGAGCGGCCCGCCGGCCTCAAGCTGGCGCTTGAACAGCGGGACCACGGATCCGTTCGACCCGAGCACATTCCCAAACCGCACAGTGACGTAGCGCGTGGCCCCATCCCGCCCAGCACCGAGCACGTCGAGTGACTGGCAGTACGACTCCGCCAGCCGCTTGGTGGCACCCATCAGGTTCATCGGGTTGACGGCCTTGTCGGTCGAGATCATCACCATCGTCTGCACGCCGACCTTGCGGCACGCGTCAGCCACGTTGCGCGACCCCATCACGTTGGTCTGCACCGCCTCGCAGGGATTGTGCTCCGACATCGGCACATGCTTCAGCGCGGCTGCGTGGAAGGTGACATCGGGCCGATGCACCTTGAACACCCGGAGCAGCTTGGCCCGGTCGCGCACGTCCGCGATCACGGGCACGCGCTCCAGGTCCGGGTACTTCTCCGCCATCTCCCGATCGATCTTGTACAGGTGGAACTCGGAGTGATCGAGCAGCACCAGGCAGGAGGGGCCGAAGCTCGCCACCTGCCGCACCAGCTCGCTCCCGATGCTCCCGCCGGCGCCGGTGAGCAGCACGCGACGCCCCTCGATGAACGACGCCATCTGCGCATGATCGAGCTGGGTCTGCGG
>JBLFXJ010000182.1:0-15791 GCA_047609825.1 Myxococcota bacterium | reverse complement strand
GACGGTCTCATGTCGCCGCCGCTCTCTCCCCTCCCGCTGCCCTGATGGCCCACCCCTGCCTGGAGTGCGGCGCCTGCTGTGCCACCTGGGCCGTGCAGTTCGACGCCTCGGAGGTCACGGTTGCCCTGCGTCCGCATGTAGTGCCGGCCGCCACCGCCAAGCACTGCATCATGGCCGGCACCGAGGGGGACAGCCCACGCTGCGTCGGGCTGCGGGGCGTGGTCGGAGACCGGGCCAGCTGCGGCCTGTACCCGCACCGCCCCTCGCCCTGTCGCGATGTGGGTGCCTCCCTCGAGGACGGCCACCGCGACCCCACCTGCGACGAGGCCCGCGCCCGCCATGGGCTGCCCCGGCTGCAGTACTCGGACTGGGGCTGAGGGACGTCGCTCGCTGCCACTCCGTGCGTGTAGGATGGACCGCTCTGGCGGTGCAGGATGCGACGACGGAACGGTTGGGGAGCAGGGCTCGCGCTGATGGCCACAGGGTGTACAGCACCCGCCGCGTGGCGCGCCGCCCTCGAGCACCACCCTGCGCTCGCCCTGGCGAGGCCGTGCATCGAGACCCATCCGCTCCTCGTCGACGCGGTAGGTGGCCCGGCCACCGTGGGCCGCGTGTGGCACGGCAGGGACCTCGGCGAGTCGGCCTGGATGACCGTTGCGGTGTCCAACGGAGCGCTGGCGAAGGTTGTGGGCATCGACGCCCAGGAGCACGACGATGGCTGGCGGTTCCGGTCCGTCGATCTGGAGGGTGCCGCACTCGAGGCCTGTGGGGGGTGCTTTCCGCTCGCCTCGGGCATGCCCTCCGACACCCAACACCGCCCAGGCGAGGTCCATGTGGTGGTCGCGGTGAGCGACATCGCTCTCGGTGAGGTGGTCCAACGTCGGCAGGTGAAGTGGGAGCCGCGCGTGGAATCGGAGCTTCCTCCAGGCGCACTGACCGACCTGTCGGCGGCGCTGTGCCAGCCCGCGGCCCGCGCGACACGGGCGGGTGACCCATTGGCAGCTCCATGAACCCGGGGTCGTTCGCCATCGGTGTCACGGCCGGGGTGGCGCTCGCAGCCGTGGTCGGTCCGCTGTGGGTGGTCGCGATGATCGGGGCGGCGCGGGTGTACAGCTCGATGACGGTCATGGTTCCCGCTGTGCTGCTGTCGGTGCTGGCCATGCTCGCAACACCCGCAGCGGCGGCCGGGTGGGCGGCCCGGCGCGAGGGCACAGCGGGCCATCCGTGGCTCGGCGCGGCCGTGGGTGGGGTGTGCGGAGGCGTGTTCACGGGGATGGTCCTGCCGCTGGTCGACGCGATGTGCACGCTCCCCGTGGCCATGCGGGCCCGGTCGATACCGTTGACCTTCCCGATCGACGAGCGCATCGCAGATCTGATGGACGGATACCTGCTCGCCACCCTGGTACTCGGACTTCCCCCCTTGGGTGCGCTCACTCTCTGGGTGGCGGTCGGCATGGGCGCCATCGGGGCAAGGCTCGCCGGCGTGGGTGCGAGACGGGCTCACGGCCCGGAGCGCCAGTTGGCGGCGTGGTGCGGACTCCTCGTGGCGCTGGGCTGGGCCATCGCTGCGCTGCCGGGGCTCGCAGTTGCAGCTGAGATGTTCGAATCGACGATGCTCACGATCGATTCGATGGACCAGATCGGCGCCGCGCCCACGCTGGGCGGGTCAGTGCGGCCCACCACCTGGCTGGCCTTCGTCGTCGTGCCCTGCCTGGTGTGTGCCCTGCCGCCAAGCATCCTGCTCGGAGCGCTCCCGGACGGCGCGGCGCGGCGTGGGGTCTTGCTGGGTGGGGCGGTAGTGGTTGTGTGCGGAATCGGCATCGGGTTGGGCTTCAGCAGCGTCGCGGCCCTGCCACTGCTCATCGCCTTCGCGCTCGGCGCAATGCACCTGACCCGACTCCGGCAGCGCGACACCACCGCACCTTGCGCGGCGGTCATGTGCACGCTGGTCGCCGCCGCGATGATCTGGCCCGCGGCCGGGGCGTTCCCACACAACATCGTCGCGTACAACTCCGCCGCCATCGCCCACCTGGGCCCGCTCGCGACGCACGTCCCGGAGTATTCCTGGGTTGGCGTGGTGAGCGACGCCTTGTCGTCCGGCGCGCTCGCCTCTGTCGCCAGCGGCGCGGTCGCCCTCGGACTGGCACTCCTCCTCTCCATGGGCGTGAGGGACGGTGGCCTCCGTCGACCGCTGCTCTCCGCCGTCTCAGGGCTGCTGTTGACGGCGGTCGGCGCGGGCATCGTGTACGCCTGGCTCGTGCCATGGCACGCACTCGAGGTCCTCTCCGGGTGAGATAGCCCACAAGGCCATCACCCCCGGGATAGCCGCACCGCGTGTCGATCCTCCACGAGCCCGTGTTCACGCGCCCGTTCCTGCTGCTCGTGGCCGCCCACTTCCTGCAGGCCCTGGGCTACGCGTCGCTGATCCTGCTGCCGCTGTACCTGGACCACCTGGGCGCGAGCCGGTCCGAGGTCGGTGTGGTGATGGCGTCGTCCGCGGTGGGTGGCCTGCTCGCGCGGCCCCTGGTGGCCTGGTCGCTCGACCGGGTGGGCCGCAAGCCCACGCTCACCGTCGGCACTCTCGTCATGGTCGCCGGGATGGCCAGCCTGGGCCTGGTGCAGTCAGTCGGCCTCGCCATCGTGCTGGTGCACGCCGTGATCGGCGCTGCCGAGGGCGCCCTGTTCAGCGGCTACTTCACCCTCGCCGCCGACATCGTGCCCGAGAGCCGCCGCACCGAGGGCCTCGCGCTGTTCGGAATCTCCGGCCTGGTGCCGCTGGTGGTGAACCCCATCGCGGGTGGCCTGGGGGTGGGCGGAGCCTCGCTCCGGTGGTTCTTCGTCGCCGTGTCCGCGCTCGTGCTCTTGTCGCTGCCCTTCCTCTGGCCGCTGAGAGAGGCCGCTCGCCGCACCGCCGCGGCCGCGCCCACCACCGCCGAGGTCCTCCGCTCGCTCCGCCACCGCGCCCTGTGGCCGGTGTGGACCGCGACCCTGGTGTTCGGCGGGCTGGTCGCCATCTTCATGAGCTTCGTGACCGTGGCCGCCGCCGACGCTGGCGCTGCCAACGCCGGCATCATCTGGCTCGCCTACGCCGCCGGCGCCGTAAGCATCCGCCTGTTCGGCGCCTCGATCCCAGACAAGATCGGGCCATCCCTCCTGGTACCCCCGTCCCTGCTCGCGTATGTGGCGGCGTTCATCGTCGCCGCCTTCGCCACCTCGAACACCAGCTTTGCCGTGTCCGGACTGCTCGCGGGCTTCGCCCACGGCGCCTGCTTCCCCGTGCTCTCCGGCCAGGCCGTCACCCGCACCCCCGCCGCCCAGCGGGGTGCTGCCATGTCGCTGTTCACCGCCCTGTGGGACCTGGCGAAGCTGCTCCTCGTCCCCCTCGCCGGCTGGCTCGCCGACGCCACCTCCGACCAGGGCATGCTCCTCACCACCGCCGCGGTCGCGGTGCTCGGCCTCGGCGTGTGGGCGTGGCTCGAGCGGGGCGTGCCCAGGTAGACTCTGTCTCCAGGAGCCCGCATGCACCCCGAGCTGGGCCGCTTCGACCCCACCATCCCCCTGGCCGCCGCGAGCACCCCTCCGGCCTCATGGTACGTAGATCCTTCGATCTACGCCATCGAGCAACGCCGCGTCTTCGCCCGCAGCTGGCTCCAGGTAGCCCGCACCGACCAGCTTCATGCGCCCGGCATGAGCGTGGGCGGGTGCCTCGCGGGGCTGCCGTGGCTGGTGGTGCGGGGCGACGACGGCGTGCTCCGGGCCTTCCACAACGTGTGCCGACACAAGGCCGCCCTCCTGGTGGACGGCACCGCCACCGGCACCGACCTCCGCTGCCCCTACCATGGGTGGCGGTACCGGCTCGATGGGCGCCTGCTCCGCGCCCCCCGGGTCGCGGGGATCCAGGCCTTCGACCGCGACACCCTCTCGCTCCACCCCATGGCGGTCGCCGAGTGGGGCCCGTTCGTGTTCATCAACGCCGACGCCGAAGCCGAGCCCCTGGTGGACCAGATCCCCGAGCTCGACCGCCTCTTGTCGGCGACCGGCTGGGCCGACCTGCGCTGGCGGGCGCGACGGTCCTACGACGTTGCGTGCAACTGGAAGGTGTTCGTCGATAACTACCTCGACGGCGGCTACCACATCCCCAACATGCACCCCAGCCTGGACGCCCAGCTCGACCTGGCTGGGTACCGCACCGAGACCTTCGCCATCAGCTCGGTCCAGACCAGCGGCGCCAGCGACGGGAGTGACACCGCCCTCGACGTGGCAGCGCGCATCGGCGGCGGCGCCATCTATGGCTGGCTCTACCCCCACTTCATGCTCAACCGCTACGGGCCGGTGCTCGACACCAACCGCATCGTGCCGCTGGGCCACGACCGCTGTCGGGTGGAGTTCGAGTTCTTCTTCGACGCCGGCGTGTCCGACGCTTTTGTCGCCGAGAGCATGGCCCAGAGCGAGGTCACCCAGCTCGAAGACATCGCGATCAGCGAGTCGGTGCAGCGCGGCCTCGACTCCCCCGCCTACGACACCGGGCGCTATGCACCCGAGCTGGAGGTGGGCGAGTGGCACTTCCACCGCCTGCTGGCTGCCGATCTCACCGGCTGAGGTAGCCAGGTCAGTACTCGACGATCACCCGTTCGCCTGCCGCGAGACCCGAGCGGTACACCCGCACCGAGCCATCGGGCCAGGTGACCTCGAGCCGGTCCACCGCGACCGCCTCGCCGAGCCCGAACGGAATCTCGAAGCCGTTCTGGGCCGAGAAGCAGCTGCCGCCGGTCTGAGTGCGGTAGATCGAGCGCTCGCCGCCAGCGGGGCCGATGGTGACCAACCGCAGCCGGGTGCCGATGCCGTCGCGGGGTACAGCGATTCCATCTCCCACCGGCCGAACCGTGAGGAACCGCGCCTCGTGGCCCCAGTCGAACGCGAACAGCCGGTTCGGCTCCCGCACCGAATCGGGGTTGATCGCCGGGCCCCCGTTGGCGATCCACAGCTCCGGCACCAGGTCGCCGTCCGCATCCACGATGGCCGTGCCGTGGGTGCGGTAGGGGTATGACGGGTAGGCGTCCACCGTGGGGTCGTCGGGCGCTGGCACGTCGATCAGCAGGGAGATGTCCTGGAATGCGATGGGCTCACCCCAGGTGGTGTCGGCGAGGAGCAGCTGGTTGGTCTGCCCACCCGAGGGTCCCCCATTGCCGATGAACACGTCGAGGAAGCCGTCGCCGTCCAGGTCACCGAGCTGACAGCCCATCACGCCAAGGCGACGTTGGCGGTCGACGGGGTGGTCATTGAGCCGACTGTTCATGCCCACGTTCTCGAACCCGGCGCCGGCGAGGTTGCGGAACACCGCGTGCCCGGTATCGTCATCCCACGGAGCGAACGGCAGCGCACAGTCGGCATCTTCCCGGCGGAACACCACCAGGTCCTCCCAGCCGTCGTTGTCCATGTCGCCGGCGCAGCTGGCGAAGGCCTCGATGGGTCGGGACAGATCGGCCGCACCCTCGGTGTAGTCGGTCACGTTGAGGAACCGCAGCTCACCGGTGTCGGCGAGCTGGTTCTGCCACAGCACGTTCTCCGTGAGCATGTTCGACTCGTACAGGTCATCGTCGCCGTCGCCGTCGAAGTCGGCGAAGGTGGCGTGCCGGGTGCCGCCGTGGGTGGTGTGTAGGCCCACCGACTCGGTCACGTCGGCGAAGGTGCCGTCGCCGTTGTTCAGCCACAGGGTGTTCCGCGCCATCTCCGCACCGAGGGGCATGCAGGTCACGCTCCAGTTCGCCCCCGCGAACAGGTCAACGTCGCCGTCGCGGTCCACGTCCACCCAGTTCACGCTGGCGGTCGCCATGGCGATGGGACCGTCGGGACCGACCGGTCCCGCGATTCCCGCCTCGGCGGTCACGTCGGTGAACCGCAGCTCCCCCGTCTCGATGAACTCGTTGCGCCACAGGATGTCGAAGTCCACGCACTCGTTGCCGCCGCCGCCCACCACCAGGTCGTAGTCGCCGTCGTTGTCGTAGTCGGCCGCCGCCGCGGTCCACGCGAAGTGGCCCACCATCAGCTCCTGGGCCACCTCGAACACCGGCGGGCCGCCGGGCTCTGTCAGGTTCTGCAGGACAAGCGATGTATCGCCTGGGTTTCCGACGTATTGGTCCGGCCGGCCGTCGAGGTCGAAGTCGGCCACCACCATCGCTCGGCCGCGCTTGTAGTGGCCGCCGGAGGTGTCGGCCGCGCCCGTGCCAGGGGCCAGATCGGTCACCGTGGCGAGCGCGCGCACCGCGTCTTCGTCCACCACCGGGCACTCGCAGGCGTCGCCATAGCCATCCCCGTCGCTGTCCACGCCGTCATCAGCCACCTTCGGGCACACGTCCTCGCCGTCTGGGACGCCATCACCGTCGGAATCCGAATCGAGCGGGTCGAGCAGGCCATCGCCGTCGGTGTCGACGATCGCCCCGAGCACCGCCTCGTCGCCGTCGAGCACGCCGTCGTCGTCCAGATCCGGGTCGGCCGGCGACAGGCCCAGCGCCCACTCCATCGCATCGTCCAGCCCATCGGCGTCGATGTCCTCCTGCTCGTCCCAGCGGTACACGCCGCCGCCCACCGCATGACCCGGGGCGCCGACGGCGAGCACACCATCCATCGCCGTCAGCGCGGCGCCGAAGCCCGTGGCGCCGGGGGGGGCCGGCCAGATCAATGGCTCGGGATGCACGCCGCCGGGCACGCCCACATGCACCGCGACCGCGTCTGGGAGTCCGGCGTACAGCTCGGGCAGACCGTCCGCGTTCAGGTCGCCCGCCGCGAGGCTGAGGGGCACCGTGTCGAGGGTCGCCAGGAGCCGCGGGGAGCGCCCTGCGACGGACCATACCGCGATCCCGCCGCCGCCGAGGGCGAGCTCCGAGGTGCCATCGCTGTCGATGTCGATCGCCGCCAGGAGGGTGGACGGCGCCTCGACCGTGAGCACGTCGCCCAGGTCGGGACCGAACGCGATCTGGGTGGTAGAGCCGGCCAACACCACGTCGGGGAAGCCGTCGCCGTCCACGTCCGCCACCAGCGCGCTCACCGCCCCAGCGAGCGGCACCGCATCGCCCGCGAGGTCGGTGAACACCCGGGTTCCGCGTGGATCAGCGGCCACGATGTCGACCCGGCCGTCCGCGTTGATGTCCCCGACGGACAGGTGCGCCGCACCCGGCTCGGCCGTCCACGCTGCCCATGGCACCAGGCCGTCGGGACCGCCGGCGTGCAGCCGGATTCCGGTCGGGCTCGCCAGCACCACATCGGCGAATCCATCCCCGTCCACATCCCCCACCGCCAAGCCGCTCATCCCAGCGTGGTCCACGCCCCCGAAGACGGCGTCGGAGGGCTTCCAGGACGGGTTCCGGAACGCATACACCGCCCCCTCGCCGGGCATCAGCCAGTCCAGTGCCGGGGCGAGCACCACCCCGTCTCGCGTGCCATCGCCATCCAGATCGCCCATGGCCAGCGCCGACCCGAGCTCGCCGGACCCCAGGGTAGACCACCCGAATGCGTTCCACGCATCCGCGTCCACGCAGTCGGGCAGGCCGTCCAGGTCGGTGTCGCGGGCGCCATCCACCAGGTCGCCATCACAGTCGCTGTCCACCAGGTCGCACCGCTCCTCCGCGCCCGGATGGCTGTGGGCGGTGCTGGCACCACAGTCGAGCTGGCTGGTGAACCCGTCCCCGTCGGCGTCCAGCCACATCGGGGTGCCGCGGAACAGCTCCACGCCGTGCTCGCCATACTGGGCCCACTCCGCCGCGCCGTCACCGTCCAGGTCGGGCAGGGCCGCCACCCGAGCCTCGCCCGCCCGCCAGATCGAGGGCCATGGCGTGACGCCGAGGGGACTCTGGGGCCAGACCAGCGACACGCCGCCGCCGTCCGTGGCGAGCAGGTCCGCTCGCCCATCGCCGCTGATGTCCGCCGCGGCGAGGGTGGTGCCCAGTCCGCGCACCCGCTCGCGCAGCGCCGTGAGGTTCAGCTGTGCGGACCAGCCCGCCGGCAGGTCGAGCTCCGGCCCGTACCATCCGAGCAGGGCGCCGCCGCCCGGAATCACCCACTCCGGGTGGTGCCCCGGCGCGCCGACGAACCGGTCGGCGAGCCCATCTCCGTCGCCGTCCGCCAGCACCACGGCAGTGCCGAGCCGCGCCCCCGGGCCCTGCCCATAGGTGGACCACAGCACCCGCTCGCCCGACACGAGGTGAGCGGCGCCCGCATCCGGACCACGGGTGGCGTCGGCCGGCGCTCCCACGAACAGCTCATCCACCCCGTCGCCGTCCACGTCGCCCGCCGCGATGGCCGCGCCGAACTCGCCGGTTCCGCGCAGGATGGCTGCCGGGGTGAGGTCCGGACCCAGGAACCGCGCCACTCCGCCCGGGAGGGAGGCCGCCAGATCGGCCACACCGTCGCCATCGAGATCACCGACCGCCAGCGCCGCCCCCGCAGCAGCATCGTCCGACCACAGCTCGGTCAGCGCGCCATCGAAGCGCCACCGCACGAGGCCCGCGCCACCGGTGACCAGGTGCAGGCCATCCGCCGTGGGCAGCGCGGCGAGCGCCGTTGCGCGGGGCGCCTTGGTCTGCGCGGTGGGCGCTGCGGGATCGGCGAGCAGGGCATCCGACCACAGGCGGAGCCAGCCGCCGGAGAGCACCGCGAGGTCGCCGCGCCCATCACCGTCGAAGTCGCCGCCGACCACCGCATCCGCGGCCCCGCCCAGTCGCAGATCCGGCACCCGCTCCGAGGTTCCGTCAAGTGACGGCGGAGGTGCATCGACTACGCACCCTGCGACGACGAGCAACAGCCAGATCCGGGGCATCCAACCTCCCGCACCCGAGCTTAGCGCGCCGACCCGGGGAGCCGCACGCCTCATCCCGCCAGTCCTGCTCGGCGCGCGTCCCGCCCGGGCGGCACCGGCATCTCGACGTCCTCGTTGATGTCGACCGCCCCCCAAAAAAAAGTCCGCGGAACAGCGCGCCAGCCTGCCACCGGTCCTCCCGCCCCCACGATCCCGATCCGGACGAACCCTCCCCGGAGGCCAACTCCATGGCGGCGCCACCCCGGCCGCCACCGTCGCGGTTCGTCATCCGCCGAATGACACGCAACTGGCAGCCGTCAGCTCCAGTACACCGGCTCGGCAAGGTCGGTGCCAGGAGGAACGCAACATGGCACGCCTTGGAACCCCCTTCGGACTGCTGGTCCCGCTCGCGCTGCTCGGCCTCGCCGCACCCGCGCTGGCTCAGGATATCGCCGACGACACCTCGGGCTTGCGCGCGTCGGTGCTGTCCGAGCTCGACCCCGGAATCGCGCACCGGGCGCCCGACCGTCGCACCACCCGGGTGCGCAAGCAGACCGTGAACCACGGAGGGCGCTCGGTCACGCGGGTGCAGGGCCAGCGCCAGGGTGACCGCAGCCGCGCCGCCACCCATGGGCCCGACCGCGACCTGCAGCGCCAGATGGGGCGGCAGCGCGGCAGCCACGTGTTCGGCAGCAACGGCACCACGTCGTTCGACCACAAGGCCGGCGACCGGCAGAAGCGGCGCGGCGTGCTGAGCGAGCACGCGGACGCAGGCCGGGTCCAGCGGAGCTTCAACGGGCATGTGGAGAAGGTGTCGGGCAACCGGTCCACCGTGCGCAACACGAACGGCGCCGTCGCGTCGCGGGGTGAGACGAACCGGCTCCGGGTGCATGGCAGCGGCCCCCAGGGGCGGGTGCAGACCTCCCGCGAGACCCTCAGCACGAGCCACTCGGCGCGCAACCGTGCGGGCCCTCCGCCACACACGCCCGGACAGGCCAAGTCCCGCCCCGGCTCGAGCACACCCGCTCGCGTTCAACCCGCACGTCCGGGAGGCCGCGCGCCAGGCACCATCACCCGACCCTCGACGGGGCCACGTCCGGGCACTCCGGCGCGTCCGGCGGCGCCCGCCCGTCCAGGCACCCTCGCCGCGCGACCGCCCGCTCGCCCGGGCACCATCGCGCGCCCCCCGCGGGTGGGGGTCGTCAGCCGGCCCGGGCCGGTCCGCGTGACAACCGTCAGCCGTCCTCCCACCGTGCAGGTGGTGCGCTACCGCACCGTGCGGCCCTACCACGGCGTGTTCGTGTACGGCCCCCGCCCGGTCAGCCACACCCACTACGCCGAGGCCCCGCCCGCCCGCGGTCACCGGGTAGAGCGCTCCGACCTGCCGGATCGCAAGATCGACCGTGACAACAGCTTCGCCCTGGGCCTGCGCATGGGCTCGCTGATCAGCGGCTACGACGAGGCCGCCGGGTACGCCGATCTCGGGTTTGGCGGCACGGTCCGGTTCCGCCCCGACGAGGCTGTGGGGCTCGAGCTCGCCGTGTCGCACTTCAACCAGACCTTCGACAACAGCTCGGAGCGCGGGCAGACGCTCACCAGCGGCTCGGTGGAGCTGTTCGCCTTCCCGTGGGCGCGGATCAGCCCCTACGTGATCGGCGGTGTGACCTGGGCTGCAGGCGGGTTCGACGACGACGTGTGGACGAACGGCAAGGTGGAGAACATCTCGCTCCGCCGCACGGCGTTCGGCCCCCATGGCGGACTCGGGGTCGAGTTCGCACTCGGCCAGGACGTGGCGCTGGACCTGGAGGCCCGGTACGTCGGCTTCCTCGGACACAATGCCGAGGACCCGACCCTGCCGGGCGGGCTGACCACCACGGCGGGCGTGCTGTTCCACTTCTGATCATTCGCGGCCCGCGCAACGGCGCGGGCCGCCTCACTCCGGCTGCTCGAGGCGGGTGAGCAGCCCAAGCCAGTGGGCGAACGGCGGCACCACCAGCTCGGGGTCCTTCCCGGCGTCGTCCCATCGGCGCACGGCCACCGCACCGACGAATCCAGCCTCGCCCTCGAACGCCGTACACTCGGCCTCCGACATCGGCCCGCCCTGCACGACCAGGCTGCGCACGGAGGACGGCGACAGCGCCGCATGGTACGCCGGATCCCGCGCCACCAACCACCGCTTCGCGGCCACATGCATCCGGATCGGCTCGGTGACCTCCGGTCCGAACCACCGCGACAGGTACCGGGCGCCGACCGCTTCGTGCTTCCAGTCCTTGGCGAGGGCCACGTCGATGGGGAACAGGTCGCCCACCAGCAAGTGGCCCACGTCGTGCAGCAGCGCCGCTGCCACCGTCGCATCGTCCGCCCCATCACGCTCCGCCAACGCCGCACACTGCAGGCCGTGCTCCAGCTCGGTCACCGCCTCGTCGTACATCTGCTGGGCCTGGGGGCTGTCGTACCGGGCGAACAGGTCGGCCAGGGGTCGCCGTGGCGGCCGGGCTGGGCGCTCGGCGGGCCGGCCGAGGAAGTCGTCGTTCACGCTGATCCGGGCGCGCTCCCCGGCGAAGCTGTGCCCGGCCGCCGAGAACTCCGCCCGCTTGTCGGCGTAGTAGCGGTCGCGGAAGTCCCCCGCAGACCTGGCATTGTAGGTGAGGTAGAGCGCGCGTCGGGCGTCGGCGCTCGTGTTGGTTCCGCTCCGGTGGGGCGTGTAGCTGTCGAACAACACCACGTCGCCAGGAGCGACCTCGGCCGCCTCCCACTCCAGCTCGGCGACCACCTCAGGCGCGATCCGCCCCCCTGTCTCGGGCAGCACGCCCCGGGTGTGACCGGGGGCGAAGTACAGGCCGCCATTGCCCGGATGAGATGGATCGAGGGGTACCATCACCGAGACGTGGTGATCGACGAACCGGTAGGCGGTGGCATCCTGGTGCGGCGCGAATCCGGCGCCGCCGGCCTGCTTGTAGTTCACCTTCTCCTTGTACAACACCGCCGGTTCGCCGAGCAGATCACCGACCCAGTCGATGATCGCGCCGTCGCACAGCAGGCCCCGGAGACCCGGGTGGTGGCCGATGAGATCCTCGCTCCGGGCCAGCTTCGGGCCGCCATCGGTCTGCTCGAAGTGGTGCATCCCAGGACCGTCGACAAAGGCCCACTCCTCGACCTGCCCCACCCAAGCGTGCAGGCGATCCACGGTCACGGCATCGAGCACGCCCCGGAGCACGAGCCAGCCCTGACGGGCGAAGGTGTCGCGCTGGGCGTCGGTGAGTTGCGGGTACGCCACGGCACGCTCCTGGCCGACCCTTCCGACCGGCTGCTCCCGCGTACCACTCCCGCGCAGTTCAGGCCGGCCCGGAACGCGCGGTCCACCCCTCGCGTCGGCCGCTCCCCGGCCGTTCAGCCAGCCTGCGGCATGGGTTCCACAGCCGTACGAGCCCGGGTCGGACTCGGGCATGGCCATGCCAGCCGGACCGCTGATCCGGTACCAGGCGCCCCCCGGCGGACTCCAGCTGTCACAGCGGGCCCTCCTGCACATTATCGACGACCCGGAAGTGGCGCGCTGCCGGTTCGCCAGGGGAGCGCATATGCCCGACCCGCTGGAGAGTCCCACGGGCCGGATCCGAATGAGCGATCGAGGTCAAAGCTCCCATAGAGGCCTCCGGAGGCAGTCGCCCGTGACCCGTCCGCCTCGGCACGGGAGGCTGGCCGCCATCACGAGGTGCCCATGAACCCCTCGATCGCACTGTTGTGGTCGGCCACCGCCATCGCTGGCCTCCCCGCAGCCCCGCCCGTGGTCCTGGATCCCGGCCCCAAACCCGGGGTCAGGACGCAACCCGCAACATCAACTACTGGCGTTCATCCAGCATTCCTGAATTTTCAAGGTATAACACCTACCGTCCTGACCCCGTCTTGGTCACCGCAGCCAGAACAGCAGCCGCAGCGCGACGCCGCTGCACGTAAGCAGGAACCCGAGCGCCACCACGGCCAGGAACACCCGGACCGCCCAGCCCCCAAGCGAGGTCCCCGTCGCCTCGTCCTCCGGCTCCGCCGGGGGGTTCCACCAGTCGGTCTCAGCCTGGATCCGCACCATCCACCGGTCCCGCTCCTGCCCTTCGTGCTCATCCGTGCGCCGCAGCGCGCCCGTCGGCAGATCCACGAGGTTCGCGTGCCCTCCCCCCACCGCCACGGCGAGCCGGTCCTCACCGGCAAGCGCGATGCCGCCGATCGTCCGGTCGATGTACTGCAGCTTGCACAGGTCGGTGCCGTCGGGGAAGGCGCACACCGCCACGAAGTCGTTGTCCACCCGGAACGCGAACATCGGGCCACGGGCTACCACGCCGCTGACCACCGACCCCTCGTACCGCGCCGCCCGGCCACAGGTGCTGTCGTCCGGATCGACGTAGCGCACGCAGTCGCCCTGGGAGACCAACCACAGGCGCCGGGGTGACCAGGCCACCGCGTCGGCGTCGGCGTCTCCCCCGTAGTCGAGCTCGATCACGGTTCCGTCTGCCGCCACCACCGACAGGGCCCGAGCGGCGGTCACCACCCCGAGGTCATCGTCGCCGAATGCCGCCGCCACGCCGCCGAGCACCGCGTGGCTGCCCTCCGGCGCGTCCCCCCGTCCCACGTGCACGCACTCCGCACCCACGACCGCCCACCGCCCATCCGGCGCCGTGGCGAGCGCGCGACCCGACACCGAGTGCCGCCACGCCTCCACACCGGCGTCGGTGTAGGCCACCAGCACACCAGAGCTGAGCAACACCAGCGTGTGGGCGTCGGTGACGGCGACGGCGACCGGGTCATCGGGCAGCACGGCCTGCCAGGTGGGCAGGTCGGTGGCGCCGTCGAAGCAGTACAACACCCGCTGCTCGGTGACAGCCAGACGGTTGGCATCTGCGGACCAGGCAAGATCTCGGGGGGACATCGGGCCTCCAGTTGCCGTCGATGTAGTCGCAGCCCCACGCGAAGTGCACCCGGGCCCACGTTCGAAACGAGGTGCAACAAGCGGCCCGCGGACCCTACAGCTACCCGCTCCCGAGCCCAGACCAGACCTCCCGGCACACCTGATGCGACACCTGGGCCCGGGCAAGATCAGCCGACGCCGCCCATGCCCTTGACCGAGCCCCCGCCAGTTCCCTGCGATATTCGCAGATTTTGAGCTGCCCGCCCACGCCCACCCTCACACCGACAGGCCGCGCAGCGCATCATCGAACGCTCACCGACCGCCCGGAGCTGCGCCATGGACGAGAGCCTGGTCTGGTACGTGCGCTTGCGCTGGCTCGCAGCGCTCGCCCTCACTCTGCTCGCCGTCGCCGTCCTGGCGGGCATCACCCCGAAGTGGCCACTTCCCTCCCTGCTGGTGGTCCTGGCGAGCGGGGTCGCCAGCAACACCGCGTGGACCTCTCGGGTTAACCGGCCCACCAGCCCCCAGGTGGTGGCGGCGGTGATCGGCGTGGATGTGCTGCTGCTCACCCTGCTGCTGCACGTCACCGGCGGCGCATCCAGCCCGTTCGTCCTCCTGTACCTGGTGCCCGTGATCGTGGCCTCCTTCCTCCTGCCGGCGTCGATGGCCTGGGGTGCGGTCGCTGTCACCGGCCTCGGCTACGCCTCGCTGTTCCTCCTGCACGGAGAGGCGACCGGCCCACTGGGACTCGCCCACTCGGGCAGCCGCGCTGGCGCCGGACGTTGCCGGGTGGAGCGGCAGGCCCACATCGAAGGGTTGGCGCTCGCATACGGGTTCGCAGCCCCCCTGCTCGCCCTGCTCGTCACCCGCGTCCGCGCCGCGCGCGAAGACGCCATCGCCCGCCTCCAGGCCGCCAACGTGCTCCAGTCGCGCTCCGAGCGCCTCACCTCCCTCGCCACCCTCGCGGCCGGCGCCGCCCACGAGCTCGCCTCCCCGCTGTCCACGATCTTCCTGGTCAGCGGCGAGCTTCGCCGCCGCACCGACGACCCCGCCGACCTGGGCGACCTCGACCTCGTCCGCGAAGAGATCGAGCGGTGCCGTGACATCCTGGCGCAGCTGGCCGCGGACTCTGGCGCTGGCATGGGCGAGGCCGCAGAGCCGCTGGACGTGGTGGCGCTGGTCGAGGAGGCCATCGAGTCCCGGCATGCGCCGGTGGAGGTCCTCGGCGACGCTCCCGAGGCCCTGCTCCCCCGCCGACTCCTCACCCAGGCCCTCCGCCGACTGCTCGGCAACGCCCGGGACGCATCCGGCGACCAGCCCCTGGTCGTGCGGGTGTCTGCCGACGACAGCCTCCGCATCATGGTGGAGGACCGGGGTCATGGCATGTCGGCCGAGGTGCTCGAGCGGGCCACCGAGCCGTTCTTCACCACCAAGGACGAGGGCCGCGGCATGGGCCTGGGGCTGTTCTTCGTGGTGTCGGTGGCCGAGCAGCTCGACGGGCGGCTCGATCTGGAGTCCACCGAAGGTGCCGGCACACGCGCCACGCTGGTGCTCCCGCTCCGCACTGCACCGCTGCGCGCCTGAACGCACGGCCAACGCCGTATCACACCCGCCTTACTCGGCGAGCAGCTCCAGGATCAGCTCTTCGGCGGCGTGATGACCCGCGGTGCCCGCCTCGTTGAGCACCAGCGTGTGGTCCCGATCGAGCACGATCGTCTGGGGACGGCCCTTGTTCAGGCCATAGGCGCGGTTCACGTCGTTGTAGCTGTCGGCGAGCACCGGGTGCTCGGAACCGAACTCTCTCGCCCAGGCCTTCAGATCAGACGCGTCGGTCTTGCCGGGGAGAACCGTGAGCGCGGTGTAGCCGCGATCAGCGTTGCGAGCGTAGAAGTCTTGCGACCCTGGAGCCAGGGCCTGACAGGTGCCTCAATGCAGCCAGGCGAGCTCGATGCCGACCACATCACCGGCGAAGTCGCTCAGGTACACGTCGTCGCCGGCGGAATCCGTCAGCACGATCCCTGAGGCGTCGACATCGGGCAATGGCGCAGGCTCGCACGCGAGCGCAGCCAAGGGCAGGAGCAGTCGAAACATCCGTCCTCCAAC
>JBLFXJ010000181.1:0-15986 GCA_047609825.1 Myxococcota bacterium | reverse complement strand
TCAACGAGCTGGAGGAGGCGTTCGCCTGCGGGGGCCTCGCGGGCCGCGATGAGCTGGCCTTGTTGTGGCTGCTCGAGGGCGCCCTGGCCACGTTCAGCGGGGATGCAGACGGGGCTGAAGACGGGTTCCGGGCGGCGGCGGCCATCTCTCCCGGCCGGTTCATCGAGGACCTCGGGCCGCGCCTGCGGGAACAGTACGAGGCGTCGCTCCACCGGGTTGCTGGCGCCGGTGGCACAGTGGTCATCGAGCCCACCCTCGCGGGGTGGACCCTCGCTGTGGATGGTGAGCCGGTCGCGAGCCCCGCCGAGGTGGCTGAGGGGCTGCACCTGGTGCAGGTGGGGCCGTCCCCGGACGAGATCGGATTCGCCCGGGTGATCGCTGTGTTTGGTGGCACGTTGGTCGTCGACACAGGGTTCGAGCCGATCCTGTACCGCGACCCCCCCACGGTGGTGGAGCAGCGGCGCGACCCGGTGCTGCCCACGCCTCCGCCCACACTGGGGTCGCCGCCCGCCCCGCCGACCCTGGGGTGGACCGTGAGCGCCGGGTTCGGCCTCGCGATGGGTCGCCAGATCGACGCCGGCGCGGTGGGCATGGAGCCGGCGGTCAAGCCTGCGGTGCCGTTCGAGACCGCGGTGCGCCTGCGGGCTGGTAGCGGCTGGGCGCGGGCCGGCGTGGGCACCGGGGTGCTGCTGAGTGGCGACTACCTGTATGCCCAGGACGATCGCGTGGTCGGCTCGCCGGTGTCGCTCGGCGCGCACCTCGCCGGCGGATGGGCTGGCCCCTCGGCCGACGTGGGCGGGCTGGTCGGGCTCCAGTGGCCCAGTCGGATCACGTCGCGAGCGGTCGGGGTGATGCCCCTCGGCGACCTGCCGCTGGAGGCGGAGGCCCGGGCCGGGCTGAACATCGCCACCGAGCGACCTGTCGAGCCGGCCATCGAGCTGATGCTCACCTTCGCCACCGACCGGTTGTAGGCGCCGGTCGCCGACCTACTCCGCCGCCCGCACGGTGGCGAAGAACACGCCGAGCGACCCGTCTCCGGACCGCAGGCGCAGGGTCGGGTCCTGGGGGGCGCCCCGGGCGAGCTGCTCGCCCAGCTCGCGGATGTCCTCCTCGCGTAGCGCGGTCGCGGTGACCGAGACCAGCACTCCGAACTGCGAGGTGTCGGCCGCGATCCCGATGCCGCACGACGCGCCGATGTGTTCCACCCGCTGCGCCACCGCCTCCAGCATCGAGGCGACCACCGTGACGGCCAGAGCCGTGGGCGTGGCCAGCATCGGATCCACGGCCAGGTCGGGCACCGGGGCGCCGCCCGCCGGCCGGCACGCAGCCCGCGCCAGATCCTGCGCGGCCGCCAGCACGTCGGACAGGTATGGCGTGGTGTCGGTCTGGGTCACGCTCTCCAGCGCCGTGGCGCAGTCGTGCGCATCTTGCATGCCGATCTCGATCTCGGTCACCGCATCCGACATGTCGTCGAGCGCGCGCAGCGCACGATCGATGGCCCCTTCCGCCGCTCTGGGGGGCACGTTGCCGCCGCCCCGCATGAACTGGAGCAGGCGAAAGCAGGAGCGAACCGTGGCCGCTGCGATATCGGCGTCGGCCGCGTGGCCCCGGATCGGGGCGAGCGCGGTGCGCAGCTCGGCGAGACCGGCGACCGCGGCCCGACGGGCCATGGACGCCCGGGGCCGCCTGCGGCGTTCGGCGAGCCAGGTCAGGCGCACGCTCACCTCGCTGGCGAGCCCCTTGAGCCTGGCGTATTCATCTTCGGAGAACCCGCGTGCCTTGGTGTCGATCACGCACAGCGAGCCCACCACGACACCCTTCACCTCCAAGGGCATGCCGAGGTAGGACCGGATGCCATACCGCTCGACCAGCGCCAGGGGGATGCGGGTGTCGGTCATGGCGTCGACCACCTCGAACGGCAACCCGTCGCGCACCACGAACTGGCAGAACGACACGCTGCGCTCGGTGGCCCGGGTGGCCTCGAGGTCGGGGGGCAGGCCGTAGTGGGCCTTGAACAGCTGGATGTGCTCGAGCACGAGCGTCACGAGGGCGATGGGCGTGCCGAGCTGTGCTGCCGCGTCTTCCACGATGGCGGTGAGCTCGGCGTCGTCGGCCTCGGCCAGCAGCTCGCCGGTGAACACCCGCAGGCCTGGCCTGTTTTTGCCCAGCGCGTCGATCTCTTGCATCCGTCTCCCCACGCTGCGGCGGGCGGGAAGATGGGGGCCATCCGCACCGCTCGCCGGAACCGGTGTTTGCTGGAACCTACCTCATCGGGCATTGGCGCTGCCAGGCGTGACCTGTCGTCGCTATGGTTCGGGCCGCGGACGGGGCGGGTCGGCGGATGCACAGCGGTGCGGCGGAGGCGTCGTGGGGCGACATGGCGGGCGTGCGGGGGGCGCGCCGTGCTCGTTGGGCGCGACGCTCTCCAACCCGGCCAGCCTGCGGTACGCTCGGGCCGGGGGGCGTGATGCGCGTTGGCTGGACTGGGCCTGCTGGGATGCGTGACGGAGGCGGAGCTGCGCGAGGCACTGGACCGTGACG
This sequence comes from Myxococcota bacterium, assembly GCA_047609825.1. Taxonomy (GTDB): domain Bacteria; phylum Myxococcota_A; class UBA796; order UBA796. The sequence goes on along the minus strand of JBLFXJ010000181.1, from coordinate 13,445 downwards.
GGGACGGGTTCCTGCCGGCCATCGCGGGCGGTGGCGACTGCGACAACACCGATGCGGCGGTGCACCCGCGGGCGGACGAGCTGTGCGGCGACGGGATCGACAACGACTGCGATGGGCAGGTGGACGTTGACGGGGTGGAAGAGCCCGTGTGGTTCCTGGACGACGACGCGGACGGGTTCGGTACGGCAGCGGGCACGGCGACAGCGTGTGCGGAGCCGCCTGGCTACGCGGACAACGCGGATGACTGCGACGACGCGGATCCTTCGGTGCGCCCCGGGGTGGTGGACCTGTGCGACCACGTGGACACCGACTGCGACGGCAAGGTGGACGAGGATGCTGCGTTTGCGCTGTGGCATCCGGACCGGGACGAGGACCGGGCCGGTGCCGTGGATGAAGGCGAATATCGGTGTGATCCGCCGGGAGGCTGGAGGCTCGACGGGTCGGACTGCGACGACGACGACGACTTGGTGCAGGCCCGGACGTGGTACGCGGACTTGGATGGGGACGAGTACGGAGACCCCGATTCAGCGGAGGTGATCTGCGTTGCGCCGACCGACTACATCGAGGACTGGTCGGACTGTGATGACACCAGGCCCGAGGTGAATCCGGAGGGCACGGAGGTGTGTGGCAACGGTCTCGACGATGACTGTGATGGCACGGGGGGATGTGGGCTGCGGTCGCATGGTGTGGCGTCGAGGGTAGTTTCGACCGAACTGGGTACTCGGGCCGCCGCGCTGTGTTTCCTCGATACGGACAGTCATAGCGATGTGGTTCATCGGGCGACCCCGATGGCGGCGCCGATTGAGTCGCTTCTTGGTCCTCTTCTTTCCGCGTCCTCATTGCAGATCGATGGGCCGGATGCAGGCACAGTGTCATGTCGCGGTGACACTTTGCTGCTGGGCAGCGTGTATAGTGGGGTGCCGCCATGGAATGAAGATGGCAACTTGATGACGGTCCGCCTGCCCACGACGCTTCCGGTAAGCGAGGCGTCCTGGCAGGCGACCGTCCCGCCGCCGGCCGTCGTGCAGGACGTCCCCTTCGGCGCCTTCGCGACCCTCGTCCTCGGCTTCCCCAGCATCGCCACCTCCGAAGGCGTATACGTCTACGACCCGGACGCGCCCGACGAGGAGATCCGGCTCCAGATCGTCGGAACGCCCCGCCGATACCTGGGCGTGGACCTCGACGTGCTCGACGCTGACGGCGACGGCGTGATGGACGGCGTGATCGCCGAGCCGAACACCGACGGTGAGGACCACTGGGCCTCCCCCGGCGCAGTGCACATCCTCTACGGCCTGCCCGCCTCCACCGGAATCCGGCTCACCGCCGACGCCGATGTCCGCCTCACCGACGACAGCGCCGACGGGTTCGCGGTGCGGCTGGCGACGGGCGATGTGGACGGTGATGGGCAGGATGATCTCATCACGCACACGCCGTCGCTGTTCGGCGGAGCGAGTCTGGATGGGTCGGTGGAGGTGTTCCTCGGGCCATTCGACGTCGACCAGACACGCGCTGATGCGTGGGCGACGGCTGGCTACTCGCTGCCCCTGGGCATCGGGGTCGGCGATGCGGCGCTGGTGACGGTGGATGGCGACACGCTGCTGGCGCTGGGCGCCCCGCTGTACGGGGGCTCGCCGCCGACGGGCCGCGTGTACATCCTCGAGCCCGCTCCCGGCACGTTCGTGGAATCGGACGCGGTGGCGCGGCTGGAGTCCGAGACCGCGACCTCGATGGGCGGGCACCTGCTGGTCGGCGACGTGGACGGTGACGACTTCGAAGACCTCGTCGCGACAGGAAGCCGATACTTCGAGGTGGGTGCCATCCACATCTTTTCGGGCGAGGGGTTCTGAGCCTCGGCGGGTCGGCCCTATCCCGCCCTACCGCGTCTGAACCCTCACCCCGGTCCCCTCCAACGCCTTGGCCACCGCCTTCGCCTCCCCCACCACCGTCACCACCTCCCGCCCGGTGCATGGAGCCAGGGCCTCGGCGAGGTCGGCTGGGGTGAGCGCGTGCAGCCGCTCGGCGAGGTTGGCGTCGGTGTCGGGCGGCAGGCCCTGCTCGGCCAGGCCGCGGAGCCAGGCGGCGAGCTCGGGCACCGACTGCCACAGGGTGACGGTCTCACGGGCGAACGACAGCTTGAGCGGGTCGAGCTCGGCGGTAGTGACCTTGCCGGCGCCGATGTCCTCGATGGCGGCGAGCAGGCTGGTCACCGCGTCGCCGGCCCGGGGCATGCCCACGGAGGTGGTGACCTCGAGGGTTCGCCCATGGGAGGGCCGGTGCACATTGGCGTGCACGCCGTAGGTGGCGCCCAGCTCGGACCGCAGGGTCGCGTTCAGCCGCGCCTCCAGCAGGCGCTCGGCCATGAGGATGGCCAGCCCGCCAGGCGCGATATGGCACGCCAGCGTCACGTCGGCCTGGGCGGTGCGGGTGGGGTCGGCCACGGCGAACACGGCGCGGGCGGCGGGCTCCGGCCACTCCACAACCGACGGCGGATCGCTGGGTTTGGGGCGCTGCCAGGTGCCGAGGGGGCCGGCGTTGATCGCCTTCAACGCGCTGGCTGGGTCGCTGTCGGAGATCAGGAGCAACGTTCCATTTCGCGGGTGAACCACCCGCTGCACGAGGTCCGCCACCTCCCCATGCTCCAGCCCCACCAGCGCCTCCAGCCCGGCGGAATCGAGCAGCGGGTGGGGCTCGCCGCCGGTGAGCTGGCGCCACCGCACCCGGGCCTCCCGGTCGCGCGGGGAGTCGGGGCCCTCCATCACCTCCACGGTCTCGCGGAACGCCTTCTTCAGCGTGGCCGCGCTCTGCACCGTGGGCTGGCCGGACAGCACGGTCGACAGCACCTCCAGCCCCACCGCGGGGCTGCCTCCCACCGCTGACAGGGTCCAGCTGTGCGGGTTGGTGTCCCAGGTCCACCACCCGCCGGTGGTCTCGAACGCCTCCTGCCGCGCCTTGGGAATCTCGCCCCGCCCCGGCGCGAGCACCTCGGTGCCCACCAGGTACAGGGTGGGGTGGGCGCGCCACGAATCGTCCACCGGGAACACCGCCTCGGCGTAGCCCTCGCCCTTCGCCTGAGTGGCCTTCATCACCCACACCTGCAGGCCGGTCTTCAGGGTCGACACGCTCACGTCGCCCACCTCGGGGGGCTCCACCAGGCGCTCGAGGGTGGCGAGGTCGGCCACGATGTCTTTGGGCAGGGCCTTGCCCCGGGTGCCGTGGGCCAGGGCGCCCACGGTGCCGGTGTTCGACGGGGGCACGAGGGTGAGCACCCGGGCCCGCTGCTTGGTGAACTGGCTGCGGCCGAGGTCCGCGACCCCCGCGACCTTCAGCGAAGACGGGCGGCCGGGCAGCGGGTCCCGGTGCAGGTGGAAGTGGGTGGCGGAGCGGAGCAGCAGCCCGCTCGGGTCGGCGTCGATCCGCTGGGTGCGGCTGGGGTCGGTACGCCAGTGGCGTCGGTGGAAGTACTTCGTGGCGTACACCAGGCCTGGATGGCCGTTGCTCTGGTGGTCTGCGGCGTCGGCGAACACCCGGCGCACCTTGGTGCGGATGCGGGCGGCGGCGGCGTCGGTCTTCGCGGGGCTGGCCACGGCCTCGGAGCACCACAGGTAGGACACCTGGGGCTGCTGGAGCACGCCGCAGTCGGCGCGGCGCATGCGGATGTCGACGAGGAAGGCGGCGAGCTCGTCCACGCCGTCGAACCGGGTGGGGTAGGCCCAGGTGACCACCGCGATGGGGCCCGCCACCTGGCTCTCCACCACCGGCGCGGTGTCGGCCGCGGGCGGGGTGGGCGCGGCGATGCCCACGCCGCCACGGGGGCAGCTGCCGGCGGTGCTCTCGGTCTCGCCGAACGCCGTCGCCACCTCCTGGAGCACGCGCGCCGCCGGCAGTGCGCCGCTGATGTACAGCGTGGCGTTCGGGCGGGTATACCAGCGCGCTGCATAGGCCCGCAGCTGGTCGAGGGTCAGGGCCTGCAGATCGGCGTCGGACCCGGACAGCGGGCGGGTGTAGGGGTGGGTCGGGGGCAGCACGGCCCGGGCCAGCGCTAGGCTCACGCCGTCGGTGCCGTCGAGGCGCTCGGCCATCTCCTGCCGCACCACCGCGCGCTCGGACTGGAACACCTCCTCGGTGACCCCGGCGAGCGGGTCGGCCAGACGCGCCACCTCGAGGGCGAGGGCGCCCCGCAGGGTGCGTCGGTGGAGCACGGTGGCGTACTGGGTGGCGTCGTGGGTGGTGAACGCGTTGTAGGACGCGCCGAGCTGCACGAGGGCGTCGTCCACGTCCTGGTCGCCCTGCTCGCTCCGGAACCACAGGTGCTCGAGCACGTGAGCGGCGCCGGCCTGGCCCTCCTCCTCCGCGGCAGCACCGCCGGCGATGATCATCGCGATGCCCAGCACGGGGCGGCCGGGGCGTTCCTCCACCGCGACCTGCAGGCCGCTGCCGAAGCAGGTGACCATGGGCGTCGCCCACGCCGACGCCATCCACAACCACGCCGCCATCCTCCGCACTCCCAGCGGGGATCATTGTAGCGGTGCGACGCCCCGCTGGGCACGGGTGCGGGGTGATGCCCGTGATCAGTGGCGTTTGTGGAGTCGTTTGGGGCGGGTATCGGACGGGCGCCCGCCGGAGGACTGGTCAGGACGCCGCGCGGGGTCAGCTGTCGCCCAGCTCGGCCAGGGTGGGGTAGATGGTGCCAGCCCGGGGGGTTGGATCGGTCGATGCCCCCCCAGAGGAGGCCGCGTGCTGCTGTGGGTCCTGGTCGCTTGTTCCTCTACCTCGGTCGACAAGGGGGGCGACTCCGCTGCGGGATCGACCACATCCACGCCAGCGGGCACGACATCGACGGGCACGACTCCGACCGGGAGGACGTCGACGGGCAGCACTCCGACCGGGACGACGTCGACGGGCACGACTCCGACCGGGACGACGTCGACGGGCACGACTCCGACTGGGACGACTCCGACGGGCACGACTCCGACTGGGACGACTCCGACGGGCACCACTCCGACCGGCACCACCCCCACCCCCAGCTGCGTGCCGGTGGACCCGGATCCGGGGCTCACCTCCGAGGGCCACCCGGCCGATGGGTGGGGCTGGTCGCTGGGGACGTCCGTGTTCGCCGACCACGGTGCCTCCGCTGGGGACGGCGATCTCGCGCCGGCGCTGGCCACGACCGACGACGGCCTGCTGCTGCTGTTCGCTCGCAAGAACGGCCTCGAGATGCAGCTGATGCGCGCCCGGTGGACCGTGGACGGATGGAGCGACCCCGAGCCGGTGGGCGACATCCCGCCGTCGTTCGCGTTGTACCCGGCCTTGGCCGAGGACGACGCCGGCTATCGCCTGTGGGTGGGCTCGGGCAGCTTCGACGCGTGGTCCAGCGCCGATGGCGACGCATGGCGGCTCGACCAGGCTGGGGTGCTGCGCGCCGGTGGTGACTTCGATTCGCTGAGCGTGCTGTACCCGAGCGTTGCGCGGGACGGCGCCGAGTGGAGGATGCTGTACACCGGATTCGACGGGCGCACCTATGCGATCGGCGAGGCTGTCTCAGACGATGGGCTGGAGTGGTCGAAGCGTGGGGCGGTGATCGAGCTGCGCGTGGATGCCTGGGACAACACCGCCGTGGCCCAGCCCGCGCTGGTGCAGGGCGACAGCGGATGGTGGAGCTTCTACGGGGGCTACGACACGTCGCTCACCGACCCGGGACCGTACCGGATCGGTGTCGCGCGGGAGGGCGTGGGCTGGGAGCCGGTGGGCGTGTCGGTGCCGCTGGGCGGGCCGGGTGCACTGGACGCGTGGAGCACCCGCGACCCCGCCGTGGTGCGCACGGGCGAGGGCTGGCGGATGGTCTACGCGGGCCTGGGCGAGGATGGGGTGTACCGCCTGCTCGAGGCCTCCTCCGACAGCTGCGGCTGACGCCTACTCGGCGTCCACCGTCCACCGCCCCTGCTCCTCCCCGTCGATCCGCAGCACGGCCGTCCACGTGCCGGACGGACCGTCGGCCGGCACTGGCAGCGCGACCACGGAGCGCTCCTGGCTCGACGGCACGAGCCGCGCGTGGGGACCAGGCGCCTCGGCGCCATCGGGCTGAAGCCAGGTCCACTCCAGCCACCGGGGCGTGCGCCCGGCGGCGAACTCCACCGTGGCCAGGCCGCTGCCACCGCGCTTGATGCTGGTGCGCTTGCCGCGGGCCCGGACCTTCACCTCGCCGATGGGGGCCGGGGTCCACGGCGCCTCGGGCCGGAGCATCTCGTACACCCAGCGGTCATCGCCGAGGTCGAACGGCGCGAGGTGCCAGCCCTCGGCGAACAACGGCGCGAGGGCCGAGCGGAACGGGTCGAGGTCGGTGACCACGAACACCCGGTGGCGGGACGAGCGCACCATGCCGTGGGTGCGGTCGGTGGACGCGCCCCAGTTGTCGAACCCCCACGAGTTCAGCAGCACCACCCGCAGGTCGGGCCGGGCGCCCTCGTGCTTCTGGTAGAAGTGGATCGGGTAGTACAGCCGTGAATCATCATCGAGGTAGATGGCGCGTTGTGGCAGGGCGGCGAACAGCGCGTCGCTCGCGTCCCGCACATCCGTCCACGCCGACTTGTCGGGGTTGGTGAGGTAGGCGCGCACGTCGTGGGTGTTGCCGGTGAACCGCGCGGGGAATCGCGTGGCCCAGTACCCCTCGGGGTTCGCGTCGGCCCAGCCCGGGATCTGCGGGTAGGTGAGCACCGGCACCAGCACCGAGACCGCGAGCGCGGCGAGGGTGGGCAGGGGCGCGCGGGCGGCGAGCCACTGCGCGCCCAGCCCGCCCACCAGCGCGAAGACCACCCAGGTGGGCAAGTAGAACGCGAACTGGTCCCACGTGCGGTAGAACAGGAAGAACGCCGTGTTCACCGTCCACACCGTGCCCATGGCGGCCGCGGCGGGCCACAGGAGGCGGTCGCGCCAGATCGCGACCAGGCCCACGGGGATCAGCAGGAGGAACGGGGACGGGAACTGCTGCACCACCAGCTCGGCGAAGGTGCGCCAGGGGCTGCCCACCGCGGTGAACATGATCCCCTGGAAGTCGCCGCCGGCGGCCCACCGCAGCACCTCAGCGGAGTCGGGTCGGCGGACCATGTCGCGGGCCAGCAAGCCGAGCCAGGGCGACGCCCCCACCGCACTGCCCACCGCCACGGTGCCGAGCTTCGTGAGGCGGGTGCCGGGCGTCCACGGGAGCAGCGCCCACACCCCGCACGCCAGCCCCAGCGTGCCCATCTGCACGTGGTTGAACAGAGCCAGTCCGGCGAGCACCGCGCCGGCCCCGAGCCAGCCCAGGCGCTCGGTGGCGCGGTGGCGCTCGAGACACAGGAGCATGGACAGGAGGAACACGGCGTTCGCGGAGTAGGATTCGATGAGCGTGCTGTGCCACCAGTAGCTGTGGGACGCCGCGAGCACCAGCGCCGCGCCCGACGCCACCGGCGCGCTCACCCGCCACTGGCGCAGCACCAGCCAGCACAGCCCCACCCCGAGCGTGCCGTACAGCCACGACACCAGGTGGGCCCGCACGGCCGTGTTGCCGATGGGCAGGTGCGACAGGAGCCACCCCGTGACCAGCGTGAAGTTGTGGCTGTTCACGTGGCTCGACAGGCTGCCCTCGAGGATCTGGTCGATCAGGATGGCGGTGTCGCCGAGGCCGAGCTCGGGCGCCAGCGTCAGCCCGAAGCCGACCCCCGCGGCTGCCATGGTGGCCAGCCCGATCGCCATGTCGCGCGCAGTCGAAGCGGTCATGGCTGCCGTGTACAGCGGTCGACCGGCAGCGGCACGTGCTGCGCGGTCATGGGCAGGGGTCGGACGGCGCGCCATCGTCCACGCCGCCGTAGGCGATGTGCACGAACGCCCGGTGCACGAGGGGGTCGTCGAGCCAGCAGTCCAGGTGCGCCTCCAGCTCCTCATCGCGGTACGGCCGGTCGGAGCGGGCGGCGGCGAAGGCGCCCAGCGCGTCGGTCACCACGTCCACGCCATGCACCGCCGCCAGACCCGAGAACAGGCTCCCCCCGAGGATATAGGTCTCGGTGCTGAGGGTGGCGCCGGCCCACGGGCCCGCGCCGATGCGGAGCAGGAGGGGGTCGGTGTCGAAGTCGATCTCGAAGGCGCGGTACGGCAGCAGGTCGGTGGCCCACGAGGTGATGGCCTCGTCCACCCAGCCGTGCAGATCGGCCACGGGGGCCGCACCGCGGGCGAACCAGCTGTGGTGGATCTCGTGCTCGAGCGCGCTCAGCCGGGTCACGGTGCCGCCGTCATACTCCATGGACGAGTTGCGGTCCTCGCGGAGCCACACCACGTACCGGTCGCCGTGAAGGTAGGGCGTGTAGGTGGCGTCGAACGCCGTGAGTGCGTCGGTGGCACGGGTGGCGGCCTCGCCCAGGTCGTCGGGCGCGAAGGCGTGGATCTCGATGCTCACCGGGCCGTCGGTGAGCTCGACCGTTCGGGTCAGCGAGTGGGTGAGCGCTGTGGGGGACAATACCCACAGCGGACCATGGCTCTGGACCGGCCGGGGCCAGGTGACCCGGAAGCCGTCGTCAGTGGTGCTCACGTCACCGGTGGATGCGAGCTGGTGGCCGGGTGGGACATGCAGGTCGAGGGCGAGGGTGAATCGGTCGAACAGGAGGTTGGTCGGGAACCACATGCCCAGGTAGCGGGCCGGACGGTCGTCTTCCTGGCCCGATGACCACCAGGTGCCCTCCGGGTAGCGCTCGAGCCGCGCCTGGCCGCCGTCGTCCAGCCAGCCCACGGGCAGGGTGGTGCGCACCACGAGGGTGTGCGCCGAGCAGCGGTCGAGCTCGGCGTCGAGCACCCGCAGCTCCCGGACCGGCTCCGACACCGACACAGAGTCGAGCGTCGCCGGGTCGCCGTCCAGGGTCACGCTCTCCGGGTCGGGGCCGAGTTCGAACACCACGCGACCGTCGGCCTCGCCTACGAGGAAGGTGAGCGTGGTGGACAGGGTGACCGTGCCGTCATCGCCCACGATGGCATCTGCGTCGACAGTGAGCAGGTCGATCGCCGCGATCCGGCCGACCTCGGTGTCGATGGGGGGCGGTGCCGCGAGCAGGTCGACGCTCCGGTCGCACACCAGCGCTGGCTCGCCCGGGGGCGTCCCGGAGTCGGCGGACTTGGGCTCGGGCGCTGCACAGGCGAGGGCGAGCAAGAGGGGGAGGGTGCGCATGCGGCCCCATATCCCCGGGTCGACGCGGCGCCTTCACCCGCCGAGGGCGTCCAGCTCGGCGAGCAGGGCGGCCTCGGCCTCGTCATCCGAGAGCGCATCCACCGCATCCCACCCGAGGGCTGTGCTGACGGCGTCCACCAGGGCGTCCACGGTGGGGTGGTCGAAGGCCGCGGTGGCGGCCAGTCGCACCCCGGCGGCGTGCTCGACACGGTTGCGGAGCTCCAGGGCCATCACCGAATCCATGCCGAGCTCGGGCAGGCTGCGATCGGGGCGCACCATGTCGAGGCCGAGCACACCGCACACAGCGGCGATGATGGCGGCGCGCAGGGCGTCGGGGTCGGTGGCGGTGTGGGTCGGGGCTGCGTCGTCGAGACCGCGGAGGAGGGCCCGGTCGGCGAGGCCGGGCCAGGTCTGGCGCCACCGGCGGGGGTCGAGGCCCATGGCCCACACGTCTCCCACCAGGGCCTCGGCGAGGGCGGCGCGACGCTGGTCCGGGTCGAGGGGGTCGAGGCCGGGGCCGGCGCCGAGGCGGAGCACGGTGGCGCCCCGGGCGTGGGCCTCGGACACGGCGGCGGCGGTGGCGGAGGCGGCGTCGGGGTCGTCGGAGAGCCAGTCGGCGGCGTCTGCGATGCGCACCTGTGTGGGGGCGTCCCCCAGGGGTCCGGTGGTGAGCCACACATCCTCGCCGCCGACCGGCGGGCGGTTCACGGCGGACGCCCCCAGCGCGCGGGCGTCGGCTTCCCAGTGGGCCGGTCCGTGCACGCCGACCACCTTGCCGTCGAGCCGTCCTCGGGGTCCGGCGGGGGCGCGGCGGAGGCGTGGGGCGAGCCAGCCATCCCGCCAAACCAGGCGGTCTTCGCCGGGTGCTATCACCGGGTCGCCCTGCACGACGGTCACCCGGACTCGCGGGTGGCGGGCGGCGAGGGCGGCGGTTCCGGCGAGGTCGTCGGTGCACACCACGAGCGGGCGAGGGTCCCGTCGATCCGCCTCGGCGGCGATGGCAGACACCGGGGAGGCCTCGGCGGGGGCGGTGTGGACGGGCACCCAGTCCAGGCGCCAGCGGCAGCCGGCGAGGGGGTCGGGGGCGTCGCCGCGGCGGGGGCGGGGCAGCTCCACGGCCCAGTGTCGGGAGCGGTCCCAGGCGGTGGTGGGGGCGTGGGTGCGGCGGCCCGGTCCGGGGTCTTCGGGCCAGGCTCCGGTGGGGATCGGTCCGCCATCGGCCACCGCATCCAGCGCCTGCACGAGGGCGGCCGGGTCGCCGTGCACCACGAGCGTCAGGGGGTGGCGGTCCCGGGCTGCGAGTGCGGTGTGACACAGGTCGTCGAGGGCGCCGGGGCGGGCCTCCACCGCGCGGGCCCAGCGGCGGGCCAGGGCGCGCAGGCTGGGCTCGGTGTGGGCGGACAGGGCCAGGGTGCGGGCTGCGGACGCGGCCGTACCCAAGGGACGCGCTGGCGCAGGACCGAGCACGGTGTGGGCATTGCTCCCGCCGAACCCGAAGCTACTCACGCCGATCAGTCCACGCACGGCCGCCGGCGGTGTGCGGAGCGCGCCCCACACGATGTGGGGATTCGGAGCGGTGAAGTGCAGGTTCGCTGGCAGCCTGCCGTGCTGGAGCACCGCGACCGCCTTCGCCACGCCGGCCACCCCGGCTGCGGCCTCCAGGTGCCCGACCACCGACTTCAGCGCGCCCAGGGCCACCGGCGTGTCGAACACCGCGGTGAGCGCCTCCACCTCGATCGGGTCGCCCAGGGGGGTGCCAGTGGCGTGGCACTCCACTGCCGACACGTCCGCCGGCGTAGCGCCCGCATCCCGCAGGGCGTCGCGGATCACCGCCGCCTGGGCCGCTGCACTGGGTGCGGTGAGCCCGTTCGACCGACCGTCTTGGTTCGTCGCCGAGCCGCGGAGGACCGCCAGGATCGGGTCGCCATCCCGCTCGGCATCCGGCAGGCGCTTCAGCACCACCATCCCCGCGCCTTCGCTCCGCACATATCCGTCAGCATCGGCCGAGAAGCTGCGGCATCGCGCGGTGGGGGACAGGGCGCGCAGCTTGCTGAAGTACACCATGCCCTCAGGGTCGAGGAGCACATTCACCCCGCCGGCCAGGGCCAGGTCGCACTCCCCCGCCCGCAGGCTGCGCACGGCCAGGTGCAGCGCCACCAGCGAGCTCGAGCAGGCGGTGTCCAGCGCGATGGCTGGGCCATGGGTGCCGAGCACATACGCCAGCCGTCCCACCGCCGTGCTCGCCACGTTGCCCGTCCCCACCCACGCGTCGATCTGCTCGGGGGGACGCCGCTCGAGCAGCTTGCGGTGGTCGGCCGTGGACAGCCCGACGAACACCCCGGTCCGGCTCCCGGCCACCGAGCCCGGGGCGATGGCGGCGTGCTCCAGGGCCTCCCAGGTGACCTCGAGGAGCAGTCGCTGCTGCGGATCCAGCACCGCCGCCTCCCGCGGGGTGATCCCGAAGAACGCGGCGTCGAACGCCTGCACACCCTCGAGGAAGCCCCCCTCGGTCACCGGCGTCTTGCCCGGGGCCTCCGGATCGGGGTCGGTCCAATCCGCCAGGTCCCACCGGTCGGGGGGGACCGGCGCGATGGGGTCGTCGCCCGACACGAGCAGCCGCCACAGGCCGTCGAGGTCGGTCACCCTGCCGGGCAGCCGACAGCCCACCCCGACGATGGCCACCGGCCCCCGCGCCTCGAGGTCCGCCACCTTCGCCTTGAGCGACTTCACGGCGTCGAGCGCCTTGCGCAGGCGGTCCAGGTACAGCTGCTCACGGTCCATGCCGCGCCCTATCCCCCCAGCCCGAGGTCCGCAGCGGGGTCAGGCACCGCGGCGGACCCACGTCCGCAGCGGGGTCAGGCACCGAGGCGGACCCGCGTCAGATCAACGGTCGGCGTCCGAGGAAGATCTCGTCCGACCAGCCATCCTCCAGCTCCCGCGGCACGGCCTCCGCCTCGAAGCCCACCTCGGCCAGCAGTCGCAGCCAGGTGGCCCGCGGGAACAGGCCCTCGGTGTCGGTGGTGTGCACCGACACCAGGTCCGTGCCATCCCGCAGGAGCAAGGCGTAGTCCGTGCGGTAGGACGTGTCTCCCGGGTCGGGATCCCACACCCACGCCGTGCCGCGCAGGGACCGGTGGCCATCGTCGTCGCCCAGCGGCTCGATGCCCTCGTCGAAGGTCTCGGTCACGTAGTCGGGCGCGAACAGAGCCGCGCCGCCGGGCCGCAGGTGGCGGTAGGCGGTCACGAGCGCTGCGCGCAGGTCGGCCTCGGTGGTCATGTACACGATGGCGTCGTGGATCAGCACGGCGTCGAAGCTGCGGCCAAGCTCCACCGTGCGCATGTCACCCTCTACGTGCCTGCATCCGGGGTTTTGAGCGACACTCAGAGCGAGCATCCCCGGCGATGGGTCCACCAGCGTGCAGTCGAATCGCTCGGCGAGGAACACCGCGTTGTTGCCGGCGCCGGACCCGAGCTCGAGGAGCGAGGGGCGGTCTGTGGGCGGGCGCAGCGCATCCCGGAGCAGGTCGCCATACAGCCCGCCCTCCTCGGCGTGGGCGTGGGCCGGGTCGAGCAGGGGGTACCAGTCCACGTAGTGGTCATACAGGCTGTTCATCACGGCTCCGGTACGGCGTAATGCCGGCCACGCTCAGGCCGCGGCAGTGGCGCCGCTTGCCCTCGCCGACAGGTAGCGCTTCCAGCCGTCGTGCGAGCGGTCGCATGGCGCATGCCTTGGTTCGTGAGCGCCAGGCCTCTACGATATTCCATACTTTTGCCACGTATTCGACCCATGATGCATCTACGGGCCGAGCAGAAGTCACCTCGGAGGTCACTTGTCGTCCCTAGAACACTGGCAGCAGATCTGGGCCAGTCGCCAAGCCTCGGACGTAAGCTGGTACGAGCCGGCGGCGTCCACGTCGCTGAATCAGATCCTCGCGAGCGGCGTCGGCCGCGAGCGCCCGGTGATCGACGTGGGAGGCGGCGCGAGCACGCTCGTCGATGGTCTGTTGGACGCTGGCTTCGACGACATCACCGTCATCGACGTCGCCGAGGAGGGCATGGCCCAGGCCCGGCACCGGCTGGGAGCGGCGGCGGCCGCTGTGCACTGGCAGCGTGCCGACGTGACCGAGCTGGCGCTGGGACGGCGGTTCTCGCTGTGGCACGACCGGGCGGTGTTCCACTTCCTCACCGGGGCGCGTGAGCGGGTGGCGTACAAGGCCGCGCTCTTGTCGCACCTCGCTGATGACGGTCAGGTGGTGCT
>JBLFXJ010000180.1:0-16056 GCA_047609825.1 Myxococcota bacterium | reverse complement strand
GAGCTCAGCGCCGGAGAAGGGGTACCGGTCGGCCGGCTCGTGGTGCCGGGCCAGCACTGACCGCACCCACATCCCCGGGCCGAACACGGCCGCGAGGAGGACGAGCGCTGCGATCAGGACGGGCATGTGGGGAGGTGCTCGGGTTGGGTCTGCGGTGGGTATTCCGCGGCCTCGACCGATGCGCGGTCTGCGAGCGCTGCGCCGAGCCTCAGCTGGAAGGGTGCCGCGCACGAGCCAGAGCCGCTCGCGCTCACTACGTGGTGCGGCCCCGGGGCCCGACCCGACGCTGGTTGGGAGTGGCCGTGGAGAACCCGGCCGGCCTCTTGCGGCCCTCGAACGCGCTGAGGTACAGCGCGGCGGCCTCGCGCGACTCCGAGCGGTCGAACGCGGCGACCGCCGCACGGAGCAGATCGCGCCGCGTGATGTGGCCGACGAGCTGCCCGTTGTCGACCACCAGGATGCGCCGTGCGGTGTTGTGCAGCAGGTGGTGCGCCACGGTGAGGAACTGGGCGTCGGGTGCCACGATCACCGGCACATCGGTCATCACGTCGCGCACCCTGGACGGTGGCAACCGGTCCGCCACCGCGCGCATCAGCGCTTGCACGCAGCTGCGCTCGGTGAGCATGCCGAGCACGCGCCGGTCGCCGTCGATGACCGGCGCCCCGGTGAGCCCGAGGCGGAGGAGCATGCGCACCGCGTCGTGCACGGTGTCGGTGGGTCGCACGGTGTGCAGCTTGCGATCCATGATTTGAGCTGCCGACATTCCATTCATGGAGCCTCCGTGACACGTTCTCAACATACGTGGAGGAATCGTAAAGTGGAACTGACGCCGGTGTGGCGCGTCGGCGGATCCCGGCGGACAGCGCATCGTCGGGCGTTGGTCCAGGGGTGCCCTGCGGGTGCGTAGCCATGGTGCAGAGGCGCGGACGGTTGGTTCAACCTCTGGAACAGGCTGCCGGGGTGGGAGGCGGGGCTCGATCAGCGGCGGGATCGCGAACGCAGCTCGCCTCCCGTGTACCGCCAGCTCGGCAGCAGCACTCGGAGCGGACCCTGAGCGAGCAGGAAGGAGGGGAGCCACACGGCCGCGAAGTGCACGGGGAACAGCACGAGGAACAGCGGGTTGGCCCAGGCCAGCCCACCACACCAGCCGAACAGGACCAGGTAGCAGATCAGCCCCTCCAGCAGTCCCGCGCCCAGCTGCAGGGTGACCGGCCAGTCATGGTCCCAGCGCCGCTGCTGCAGTCCGTCGTACACGACATCGAGGCCGAGCCCCACGGCCGTGACGATGGCGAGCATGAGGTACGGGAGGGGGGCGCTGAGCGGGAGCGGCAGCGCGAGCAGGCAGAACGGCGCGGTCACCGGGATGCCGACGAGCGCATTGAGGAGCAGGCGCGTGTGCCACCGGCCGCGGAGGGTCGGCGTCATGGGGCTGCCCCCCGCATCCAGCGCCACCAGGCGGCGACCGAGCGGGGCGGTGTCAGCGGTGGCACCCGGGAGCCGAGCTCCCCGATGGACCGGGAGGCGGCGTACTGCAGGCCGAGAAAGCTGTCGACCGGCGCGTAGCCGCCGCCCAGCGCGCAGACGCCGGCCGCGAAGAACCGCCCGGCGCCGTGGGCCAGCTCGCCGAGTTCGAAGTCGTCGGTCAGCTCGAGTCGGCCCTGCGCGTTGAGCGGGAGCGCGTAGGTCTCGACCAGGTCGGCGAGCACGGGGTTGGCGTGGAGCGATGACACCAGTCCGGTGGCGTCGATCACGAAGTCGGCCGTGAGGGCGTACTCACCGTCGGCGCCGTCGACCTCGACCTCCAGGTCCGCGGCTCCCTGGGTCATCGACTTGGCTCGTCCGAAGCTGATCGTGTACCAGCCAGCCCGTAGACCCCGGCGCACGATCCGCTTCCAGTCGGACCGATCGGCGGTGGTGGTGCCGCCCCACGTGGACAGCAGCTCTTGTCGCTCATCGAGTGGGGCCCGCTCCAACACCTCGCGGAGGTCACCCCCCCAGCATGCCTCCGGCCAGTTGAATGGCTGGAACTCCCAGTGATTCTCGACCCTGCGCACGGCCGAGCCCACCTGCGCGCCCTCGACCCGTGGCGACCGCATCAGGTGCACGACCCGCACGCGCGCGCCGGCGGCGCGCACCTCGGACAGGCGCTGGAGAACCCTGGAGGCGACGATGCCCCGCCCGCGCAGCACCACGGTGCCGCCGCGAGTGGCCAGGTCTGCGTACACGTGGTCGTGGTCTTCGTACGCGTTGACGACCCGGTGGAAGTCTCCGCTCGTCTCGCGGTATTCCCGGAGGTCATCGAGGAACCGGAGACCTGGGTAGCCGAGCGCGAGGTGTACGACCGGAGCCATGTAGATCGCGTCGGGCCCCGCGGGGTCGGAGCGCGACGAGACGGCCACGGCGTAGCGGCCGTCGGTGGTCTGTCGCACCCTCCGGATGCGGCCGCGATGGTACATGTGGTTCCAGCCGATTCGCTCAGATTCCAGGTCGATGGCCGCAAACACATCTCTTGCGCGCGGGGTGTATGTGGCGGCGAGGTCGGGCTCTGTGGTGAGCTGCCAGGCTACCCGCGCGGCAGACCCGAGGCTGCCGGCGCGCACGGCCTCCACGAACTCCCGCAAGCCGTACCCGGGGAAGCCCCACAGGTTGTCGGGGCAGGACTCGGAGTTCGACCGGAGGCGCTCGTGGTCCGGGATCTGGGAGTGCCGACAGAGCCTCTGGTAGCGGGCATAGGGAACGGGCTCGAACCCGACCACGGCAATGTCGGCGGTGGGCGTGCCGTGGACCCGCAGCGCATCCACCCAGCAGAAGCTGCCCAGGCCGCCGCCGAGAGCGAGGAATGGAACCTCGATGACGGGCACGCGGCACGCAGCGATGCGTTCCGGGTCGAGACGAGGCGCTTCGAACCAGGCCGGAGGGAATCCAGGGGTTGGCGATGACGCGGACTGGGCCCGCACCACTGCACCGGCGCCGTTGAACGTGAGGTCCGTGCCCACGACCGTCGGAAGGCGGGCGCCTCGCGACCCGATGTGGGCGCCGCCGAACGCGAGCAGGCCATCACCGTCTGGCACGACGGGGGGCTGCAGTGCTCCGTCATCGAGAATTCGTACCAGCTGCACTCGGTCATCGACGAACTGGCACAGCGCGCGCTCGGGCGCGGAGGCGGGTGCCGTACCGAATCGAAGCTCGCCGTCGTCGTTCAGGTGCACTGCCGTTGGGAACCGGACCACGCGGTTTCCGGCACGACCGGGCGCCCGCACGACCACCACCTCGGAGTGGGCGACTCCGATGGCCAGGCACCGCACCTCGGAGGCCCCGACGCGGAGCGCAGAGCCGGGTCGGAGGTTGACGTGGCTCGCGGCGGCCCCGCCGACCCAGGTGCCGTTGGAGCTGCCCAGGTCGGTCCACACCACCCCGGCGGAGGCGTGCTCGATCCTGGCATGCCGGGCGGAGGCGGCCGGATCCGACAGCAGGAGCGTGCACTCGGGCCCACGCCCCGCGATGGCCGGCAGTCCCAGCACCACCACCTGGGGGTTGGACCCTGGCGTGGTCACGCTGAGCACGATCCGGTCCGCACCGCTCACAACCGCGGCCCCGAGCGGGTGGACGCGAAGGCGAGCGAGGTGCCGCACCATGGGCAGTCGGCCGCCTGGGTCGACACGTCGCGTCGGCAGCTCAGCTTGACGCAGCGAACCGTCGACGCGTCGGTCTCGACCTCGGCGATCTCCAGCTCGGTGTCGCCGATGCGCAGCCGATCGCCAGGCTCGAGGCGCCGCATGCCGCCGGGCGCGAGCCGCTTCCCGTTCACACCGACATCCTGGCTGGCGCTCACGTTGCGCAGGTGGAGCCCGTCGGCGGCGAGGGTCAGCGTGGCGTGGGAGCGCGACACGCCGGCGCCCGTGAGCAGGATGCGGTTGCGCAGGCCACGGCCGAGCGCGCACGTCCTATCGAACGTGCACGACCGGGGGGCGCCCCCAGGCGGACTCCAGGTCACAGTCGCTGACATCGCCACGCAGACACCTTCACTGCCCGCCAGCCTACAACAGGCGGTGGGGAGCTTGTGATGGTCGCACCCCTCGCGTATCCTCGCCGTCCGGTTTCGCCCCCGGGGAGGCAATGGCTGCGCTCACGCCAGGGCTGCGTATTGCCGATCGGTTCACCATCCTCAGGGCCGTAGGCTCCGGTGGCATGGGCGACATCTACGAGGTGCGCGGCGATGCGTTGAGCAACCGCCTCGCGCTGAAGGTGGTGCGGCCTGAGCTGGCGAATGACCCCGACTTTCGGGCGAGGTTCGAACGCGAGGCGCGGATTCAGTCGCAGCTGGTGCATCCGTCCATCGGTCGGGTGTTCGACCTGATCGCCTTCGACGGGCACCTGGCGATCGTGATGGAGTTCATCGACGCTCCGACCCTGCGGGAGGTGCTGGCGGCGGGCCCGGTCGCGCCGGCCGACGCGCGCGCCATCGCGACCGAGCTGGCGGCGGCGTTGCTCGCCGCGCACGAAGCTCAGGTGGTCCACCGGGACATCAAGCCGGAGAACCTGTTCATCACGCGCGACCGGCTGGGTCGGGTGGGGTGCAAGCTGATCGACTTCGGCGTGGCGAAGGGCGCGCCTGGTGGCGAGCTGTACCAGACGGCGATGGCCGGGAGTCGGTCCTTCGTGGGCACCTTTGCTTACGCGAGTCCCGAGCAGGTCACCGGGGAGCTCGTCGCCGATCATCGCAGCGACCTGTACAGCCTCGGCGTGGTGCTGTGGGAGATGCTGTCTGGCGTGCGCCCCTACGGCCACCTGGACAGCGCGTTCAGCGTGCAGACCGCTGTGGTGAACGAGCCGCTGCCGGACCTGCCGGACGAGTGCCCGGAGGACCTTCAGCGGCTGGTCGTCGAGCTCACGCGGAAGTCGCCTGATGAACGGCCGCAGAGCGCGGAGGAGGTGGTGGCGCTGCTGGGAGAGGCCAGTCGCGCGCCAGTGGCGTCGGCGTCGGCGTCGGCGTCGAGCTCGTTCGTCGCGGCCACGGTGGTGCAAGGGTCGAGCCACGGTGTGGCCGCCGCCCCGCGTCTTCCGCCGTCGGCACTCCGTCCGCCCACGGGGCGTGCCAGTGGGGGTGGGGTGGGCGCCACCTCGGTGACCCTGCTGTTGTTGTTGTCGTCGGGGCTGGTCGCGATCGGGCTGATCCCCTGCTTCGGCTGGCTCAACTGGCTCGCCGCCCCGCTGTGTGCGGTGCCGATGCTCGGTGGCCTGCTCGGTTTGCTGGTGGACCGCGATGCGGAGACGGGTCGGGCGCGGAACGTGGCGGGCTACGTCATGGCCATCGGGCTCGGTGGCCTGCTGGCGATGGTCTCGGCAGTGCGTTGCGCTATCGGCGGTGGCGTCATTTAGCGCGGCGTGGCGTACTGCTTGGCGAGATTGTGGGGCTTCGTCGACGGCAGTGGCCCGAGATGTGGGCTGGCTCCGGCGGGGGACGGGGCTCCATCCGACTCGGCGCTCATCGCCCGTCGGCGCACGATTTGGTGCCAAGCGCCGCCGCGGACCTGGGTCCGCCTGGGTGCCAGACCCCGCGCGGACCTGGGTCCGCTGGGTGCCAGACCCCGCGCGGACCTGGGTCCGCTGGGTGCCAGACCCCGCGCGGACCTGGGTCCGCTGGGTGCCTGACCCCGCCGGTGGACACCCGTCTTTACGGGGCCACAGCGGATCCGCGGTCACCACGGTCCATCCAGCAGCGCCCCGGATCCACGCCTCCGGCCGCCCAACCTCCACCGCCCCGAATCACCACCCAACCCACGTCAGTCAGCCCTTGGCGAGCTCGTGCAGCGCAAACGACGCCCCCTGGGGGTCCCGCAGCTCGGCCACGTGGTCGCCGCCGGGCACCTCCATCGGGCCGGACACCAGCTGCCCGCCTGCCGCCTTCGCCCTGGCGATCGCGGCGCCGAGGTCCGGCACGTTGAAGTAGTACAGCCACGCCGACATCGGCATCTCGACGGGGCGCGTCATCATGCCGCCGAGCATCTGCTCGGCGTCGCCCCCGAACATCGGGTACCGGCCCGCCGGGCCCATGTCCATGCTGCCGGTCTCCACCCAGCCGAACAGGTCGGCGTAGAAGCCGACCGCGCCCTCGAGGTCGTCGGTCATCAGCTCGCGCCAGGCCACGAGGCCCGGCCCGACCCCGTCGTCCGTCATCGGATTCGCGGGTGTGAACGGCGCGATCACAGCGCCCCAGGGGTCGCGGATGACCGAGAACCGACCCACCGTGGGGATGTCCATCGGGGCCATCAGCGTGGTGGCGCCGAGTGCTGCGGCCTTGGCGGTGGTCGCGTCCACGTCGGCACAGGACACGTAGGCGAGGAAGTGAGGCGGAGCGCCCATCGCCTTGGCTGCGTCGGGCAGGGCGCGGAATCCGCCGATGGCATTGCCGCCCGCGGTGAACATCAGGTACGGCGGCGCCTCGGGGCTCGGCTGCCAGCTCTCGGTGCCCCACCCGACCACGTCGGTGTAGAACGCCCGGGCGGCGTCGATGTCGGTGGTGTTCAGGTCGAACCAGACGAAACGGCTGTGGGACATGGGGGCACTCCTGGTGGCGGTGGGCCGGTATCCTACAGCCGGCGGAGTTCATCCGACCGCAGGTTCCAGCCCGTTCATCGAGGCATCCGCGGAGCCACCTGTAGGCGCGTGTGGGACGCCCGCCGCCCCAGCACCGGTGACGCTTCCACATGAGCGGATTCATCGGAGGGTGTAGCGTGGGATTGGGACCGCCACCATCGCCGTCGAGCCCTCTGGGCGCTGGTCGACGGGCGGCGGTTCGAGGCCGCGATTCCGCTTCCGGCTGTCGTCGCCCAGCGAGGCACGAATCGCGATCGCTCGCTGGCGCTCGCTGGGGGAGGTGAGGCGCAACCCGTGCCCTGCCACCCGCCCTGCCGCTCCTGCTCAGGGACTGGCCCAGAATAAGGTGTGCAGCACCGAGAGGGTTCCAGGGAGTCCAGGGCAAGGAGGATGACCGAGGGGATAGCGAGCTATCCCGAAGGAAGACGACGCAGAACTGGGCTCTCTGGGGCACTCGAATGCAACAACTTGTTCTGGGCCAGTCCCTCAGCTCCGGCCCGCGGCTGCGCACGCTCGGCCTCCGCTGGCCTCCGCTCCCGGGCTGATCGCCCTCTGGGTCAAGGGAGCAAGGGATCAAGGGTCAAGGGTTCGTCCTCGCGAGACGAAGACCGAGGAAGTCGTTGCGGGAGTCGGGCGAGAACCAGCGATCGACCACGCGCGCGAAGCGCGGAAGCGTGTCCCAGGACCCGCCGCGGTACACCCGGTACGGGCCAGACTGAGCCCCGACTGGATCCGACGCTGAGCCGCTCGGGTAGTCCCCGTAGATGTCCCAACACCACTCCCACACGTTCCCCGTCATGTCGTGCAGACCCCACCCGTTCGCCCCGTAGCTACCAACCGATGCGAGCCCCGCCACGCCATCCGAACACGCGAACGTCGTCCAATCGCTGAACTTGGACTTCGCGGCCGCATCGCCGACATTCGCGAACGCGCACGCCCCCGCCCCCGCCTCCGTGTCCGCACCCGCGAACAGCCGGTGCTCCCCCGCGCGCGCCGCGTACTCCCACTCCGACTCCGTCGGGAGCCGGTACCCCGTCGAGCCCCGCTCCCACCGAACCGACTCGCCCTTCGTCTCAGCGCATCGCTCAGTCCCGCTGTACGCGGCGCTCAGACCGTCACGCGCGCTCAGCGCGTTCGCGAACCCCACCGCGTCGCACCAGTCCACGTTCTGCACCGGGAGCGTGTCGCCCACCAGCGACACGCCCTTGTACTCCGCCACCGACGGGTTCTTCCCCAGCACCGAACGCCACAGACCCTGCGTCACCTCGGTCTCGCCCAGCATGAACCCACGCGTCAGCCGCACCTCGTGTTGCGTCTCGTCATCGTCCCGGTCCTTCTCCGACTTCGGAGAACCCATCGTGAACGTCCCCGCTGCAATCCCCACCATCCGGTACCCGCTCTGCCCCACCCACTGCCCACCGCCCGCTGCCGGCTGTGCGAGCCACGCCCGCGCCTCCGCCACCTCCGCCACCCGCACCGCCCGACGCCGCTCTCCCAGATCGTTCCGACACGCCACCTCCTTGCCGTCGTACAGCGCAACGAATCGCTCCACCTGCGCCGCCGCCGCCTGCCGCGCCTCGGCGCTCGCAGCCGCCAGCGCCCGCAGCTCCCCGAGCGTGCCCCAGTCCGCCCGCGCAGCCGTCGCCACCGTCTCGGACTCCGCCTCCAGGCACTGCGCCAGCTCCCCCTCCAGCCGCTCCTTCATCGCCTCCGCCGACCGGATCTGCGCCGCTACGTCGCCCACCCCGTCGAACGCGCCGCCGCTCCGGCCGCCCGACCCCACCGTCGGGCCCGCCACCACCGCGGGCGCCGCGGCGCCGCCGAGCAGCTCCCCCACGGGACGTGACTTGTACGCCACCGCCACGTGACCCGACGATTCCTCCAGGCACTGCTGGCTCATCCCCAGCTCGCCCCCAGAGCCGAACGCCTCCGCACCGCCCTCGATCGAGCTGCACTTCTCCTCCTTCACCTCCGCTGAGAGCACGGCCGTGAGCACCACCCATGACGACCAATCGCTCGCCCGCAGCGACGCCGCGCAGTCGTCGTCCAGGCGCTGACTCAGCAGCGGCAGCTCCGACAGGAACGGCTCGGCGAACGTGCGCCGCTTTTACTGCATGCCGCCGCCGCTCACCCGAACCACCCCCAGCCGCACGTTCGCCGACGCCTGCATCGCCTGCACCACCTGCAGGCTCTGGTAGATGTCCTCCTGCGGGGCGGCCGCGAAGCACCGCTCTCGCGACGCCACCTTGCTCCACGTCGTGGTGTCGTAGATGTCCCCCGCTTGGTACGAGCTCGACCGCTCAGGCGTCATCGTCCAGCCCGCAGACGTCAACACGTCCTCCAGCACCTTTGGCGGCGCCTCGTCACCGAGCCCGCGGTCACGGCGGCCGGCGTGGGCGAGGGGGAGCAGAGCGGCGATCAGCAGCGGCAGCATGGCGCCTCCGACGAGCAGGCTACACCAGCAGACACACCGTGACGAATGCCGCGGCCCACGCATTCGGAGCGAATCACCGGTGCTGGACAGGTCCTGGGCGCTGGAGCGACCGCCGTGGCGGGCGCCCATCGGGCCGACCGGTGCGGGTGCACCGGAGGGGGCATTGCCCGCTCCCGGCGCGCCAGCCACCCAGCAGGCCGCGGGTGTCGGCGTGGGCGGCCCACGCGCGGGAGCTCCATCACGTCCGACCCGCCGGTCCACGGCTACAGCCGACGGCGAAGCCACCCCTCCGGCGGTGCCTCCAGCGCGTCGGCCAGAGCCTGGGCCTCCGCGCGCCAACCCGCCGCCAGCGCGGCGTCGGAGACCGCGTTCGCTGCATACACCAGCGCCCTGGCGCGCTCGGTGCGCTCGCCAGTGTCGGACAGGACGGCGAGGGCCTCCGCCAGCACCTCGGCGTCGGTCGCCACCCCGCCGATGCACCGGGCCTCGGCCAGGGCCACGACAAAACATGCCCTGGCCGGGGGGTGGGTTGCCAGCGCCTCCACCGCTGCCTCGAGCGCCTGCACGGCCGGCTCCCACCGGCCCATCGCGAGCAGGATCTCCCCGCGATTGCCAGCGGTGATCGCCACCTGTATGGCCTGGTCCGCGGTCTGGTAGCAGGCCGCGGCGCGTGTGTTCCACAGCAGGGCGTCGTCCAGGTCGCCCCGGTCGAGGAACACCGACTCGCGGGCAGCCGCCACAGTGGCCGTCAGTCCGGCTTCGCTCCGCGCCGTGGCTGCGGACTCCGCCTCGTCCAGGTGGTCCAGCGCGTCGGACCACGCGCCCTGCTGCGCGGCGGCGAAGGCCAGGTTCACGGCGATCCACCCGATGGCGTTGCGCCGCCCCTCCGCCTCGAGCAGGCCGACGGCGGTCTGCAGCTCGCTGCGCGCCGCCGCCCACTGGCCGAGGCGGAGCAGCTCCCGCCCGAGGCGGTTGTGCAGGCCCGGGAGGAGGGCGGTGGCGCCGGTGGACCGGTACAGGGCGATGGCCGTGCGCAGCCGCTCGCCGTGCGCCGCGCGGGGACCGGGGGCCACGGGGGACGACACGAGCTCCGCCACCGCCGCGTCCATTCCGTGTGCGGCGAACACGGCCATGGCGGCCTGCAGGTCGCGCGTGGCGTCGGCGTAGCGCCCCGCGAACTGAAGGGCGTGGGCCCGCTCCGCGATCAGCCGGGCGCGCGCTGTGTCCGAGCCCTCGGGCCCGTCCAGCGCCTCGCCCGCCCAGGCGAGCGCCGCCGCGACGTGCCCCTGGTAGGAGGCGGCCCGCACCCGGTCGGCGGTGGCGAGCAGCGCGGTGTCGGTGTCGCCCGCCGACCTCGCAGCGGCCGAAGCGTGGGCCGCCTCGATCTGCGCCTCGGCCCACGCGGCCTGCTGCAGCAGCAGGTGGGACCGCGCCCGGCGGAGACGGCCCACGGCCACCGGATCGGGGTCTGTGGCGAGGGCGCGGTCGATGGGGGCGAACATGGCGTCGGGTGGGCCGGTGCGTGAACGGGCGCGCGCCAGCGCCGAGGCACAGGCGACCGCGAGGGGCGCATCGCCGGCCTCGCAGGCGGTGCTCAGGGCGGCGTCGAGGTCTGCGGCGTCGCCGAGCAGGCGTGCGGTGAGTTCGGCGGCCCTCGGGCCGTCCAGATCATCCCGGGCCCCCCACGCCGCGAACCACCGGGCGTGGCGCTGAGCGGCGTCCGCGAGCACCGGGCCGCGTCGGGAGGCCCAGGCCCGCACCGGACGGAGCAATCGGTGCCCCCGCGGGCCGGGCATGAGCAGGTGCTGGGCGTGCAGCGCGTGCGGAGACCCGCCGGCGACCGCGGCCGCCGCCTCGGAGGAGAAGTCAGCCGGAAACACGGTCAGGGCGACCAGCCGATCCTGCTCCTCAGGTGCGAGCAGGTCCCAGGTGAGGTCGAGGGCGCGGGAGAGCGTGTGCTGCAGCCCGGTTGGGCCCGGCGGCGGGTGCAGCGCCTCGAGGCCGAGCCGGTCCAGGAGCTGCTGCGGCGACATCAGCGTCAGGCGGGCGGCCGCGATGTGCAGGGCCAGCGGGAGGTGGTCGAGTGCGGCGGCCAGCCGCTCGGTGTCCTGCGCGGTCCCGGCGGCACGGGCGAGCCAGTCCGCCGCGACCTGGGCCGCCAGCGGTGCCACGGGGATGGCCGCCTCGGCCGCTCCGCCCAGCGCTGCCCGCGCCGTGACCACCACCCGTAGATCGGGCGCGGCCGCCAGCCAGCGGTCCAACACGGGCCCGATGGGCGTGCGATCCGCGCCGTCGAGGCCGAGGCAGATCGGCCCCCGGGCGGCGAGGGCTTCGGCGAGCTGTCGGGTGGGCGCGATTCCGGTGAGGCGCACCCCGAGGGCCGACGCCACCGAGGCCAACGCGGCGTCCAAGTCGACGGCGCCGGTCAGATCCACCCAGCCGGTGTCGGGCCGCCCGCGGAGCAGCGACGCGGCCAACGCGGTCTTGCCGACGCCCGGGGGGCCTGTGAGCGTCATCCACCGCGCCGTCTCCAGCCTCGCTGCCAGCTTGTCGCGGTCCTCACCCCGCCCGAACAGCGGCTGGGGTTGTGGAACCTCGGGCAGACCCGGGCGCTCGGCGGGGGTCTCGACGAACCGCCACCCCACGCCGTGCACCGTGTGCACGTGGTCCGGTGTGGCAGGATCTCGCTCGATCTTGCGCCTCAGCGACGCCACGGTGTTGTTCACCACGCGCGCGAGCGAGGCGTCCGGCAAGCCCCACTCGAGGGCGAGCTCGTTCCGGGTCACGATGCGCCGAGGGCGACGGACGAGCCGCGCGAGGATGGACTGCTCCCGCGGCGTCAGCCGGGCGCGGCCGCCGCGCAGGCGCACGAAGGTGCCGTCGACCGGGTTCGCGACCCCAGCGGTGAGGACGATTCGATCCATGCCCCCTCCAGAGCCGCTACCGCAGCGTGATGGACTCGATCTCCAGCCACCCATCGTCCGGCAGGCCCGCCGCGTCGACGAACATCTCCGCCAGATCGAGGCGTAGCGCGTCCACCTCACCCTGCCGCGGCTCGCCGGGCGGTGCCACGAGGGCGAGCAGGGAGCGGGTCATGGAGCCTCCGGGAAGAGACGCCACCGTAGGGCCGATCCCGCGGGCGGACCCGTATCGGAGTGCACGACCGCAGACATCGACTGGTGGCGGATCCGCCGGCCTTGGAGGGTGTGACCTGCCGTGTTGCAGCGCCGGCCCAGAGCAGCACGGGGCAAACTGTGGGAACCGTCAAGGCGGGCCACGCCGTGGGCGATAGGACGCCTGCATGCCGACACCCCACGACATCCTGGCGCTCATCGGCCGGGCCGTGCGCGATCCGGCGGCCGACCTGTCGACCTCCGAGCTGGCGCGGCTGGCGGGTTGGTCTGCAGCGCACCTCCACCGCGACTTCCACCGGGTGGCCGGAGAGACACCCAAGGCGTGGGCCACCCGGGTACGACTGGCGCACGCGATCCGGCTGTTGAGGGAGTCCGACGCCCCGATCGGCGAAATCGCTGTTCGGGCGGGATTCGCGAGTCACGAGGTGCTCACGCGCACCACCCGCAGGGTGCTCCGAACCACCCCGAGCGTCCTCCGCCAGGCCACCGGCTCCGACCATCTCGAGCCCTCGGCGACCCGCTCGCCGGGTGCCACACCTCCCCCGATCGGGTGATGGCCCCCGGCCCCCAGGCCCGCCACTGTGGAGGTCCCCAATCCCGTCAGTGTCGGCGCGCACGGCCGGTGGCGGCCCGGATCCCAGCCGTGAACACGGTCTCGGATCCTGGCCTTCGCCCGGTACGGCGCCCGATGGAGGTCATATGCGCTGGATCCTCGCTGCTCTGCTGCTCCCCGCCACCGCCACCGCCGCCCCCGGGCTTGCCATCCACGGCGACTGTGGTGGCCCCATCGATGTAGAAGGATGGGGGTTCGAACCCGGCAAGTCCCGCGTCGCGATCATGTTCAGCATGGCGGGCGAGGGCGCGGCCGTGATCCCGGCCGGGCCGTGCGCGGGTGTGGTCACGGGCCTCGCCAGCATCACCCACCCGGGCAACGCCCCCGCGGGCTACGACGGCACCCTGTCGTTCTCGCCGGACATCGGCGGCCGGGCGTGCGGCGCCGCCATGCAGCTTCTCGAGATCGATGGCTGCGCCCTGACCAATGTGGCCTGGGTCGGTGGTGTGCTGGACTGCGACGACGGCGTCATCGTGGAGCCGCCTGGCCTGTGCCCGCCGGCCTGCACCGGCGGCTGCGACGGCGCCACCTGCCGCATCGACTGCAGCCGCATCTCCGCCTGCCAGACCGATCGCCTGATCTGTCCAGAAGGCCTGAACTGCGAGGTCGCCTGCAACGGCATGTCGTCGTGCCAGGACGCCGAGATCCAATGCCCCTCCGAGGGCACCTGCGACATCTCCTGCGGCGACACGTCGGCGTGCCAGTCCGCCACCATCCGCGGTGGCTCGGGCGGCCTCGCGCTCACCTGCAGCGCCACGTCCACCTGCCAGGGCGGCGAGGTGAGCTGCGGCGACGGTCCCTGCGAGGCCACCTGCGACGGCCCCGCGTCCGGCCTCGAGGTGTTCGACTGCGGCGCGTCCTGCGACTGCGGCACCGACTGCCTCTGAGCCGGACACCGTCCTCCAGGCCGCCCCGGCCGAGCGCGCTCACTCCCCGATGTTGTTCCCCGCGATGGCGCGCACCTGACCGCTCGGGAACAGCAGGCCGGTGGCGATGACGGCGCCCGTGTCGGGGTCGACCTGGACCAGCTCCGTCGCGTCGGCGTCGGCGTGCGGGTCGTTGCTCGCCATCCACAGGGCGCCCGCGTGGAACGTGATGGCGGCGTCGCGGCCGCCGCCGCCGAGGAGGGTGGCCTCGAGCCCTGACAGCGGATGCACGGCCCCGGCGCAGTCCGACACGCAGCCCGTGGTCGCGGGTGAGGTCGGCCACGAGGTCGCCCTCGGCCAGCACCACCATCCGCCCATCCCGCGCGCCCGCCGGGTCCATCGGCTGGGTGTCGAAGCCCCATGACAGCTCGGCAGGCCCCAGCTCGCCGCCGTCGAGCCAGTGGCTGGCGCCGCGCTCGGTGGCCACCAGCCCGTCTGCCGTCCAGCCCATGCCCACGCCCGTGGCATAGCCGCCGTACACCGGGAAGGTGTCGAGCACCGCGCCTGATCCGGGATCGAGCTCGACCGCCAGGCCGTCCCGCCCGGTGACCCCGTACAGCCGGCCGGTGCGGTGGTCATAGGCCAGGCCGGTGACGGCGTAGTCGAGCTCGCCGAGCTGGCTTGCCGCTCCGGAAGCGGTGTCGAATGCCCACAGCTGGCGGGTGTCGTCGGACACGCTGCCCACCGCCACGAACATCGGGCCACCGGCCGGCTCCACCACCGGCGTTGGCGTGCAGCTCGCCGCGTCCACCACCTGGATCGACGCGTCGCAGGACCTGCTGCTGACGGGGACGCGGATCTCGAGCGCGCCGCTGGGGTCGGCCCGGTACAGCGGCGCCGGTCGCCGCCCGCTGCTGAGCCCGGTGGGCATGCCGCCGCACAGCCCGTCCGGGAGTGAGGCGCTCCCACGGCTGTCACCGACGAGCACCATCACCGGCGCACCGGGTGTGAAGGCGTCGAGGGTCAGCTACAGCGTGCCCGGGCTGGTGCCGGTGAGCGAGATCGACTGGGCGAGGGCGGTGAACGAGAGCAGCGCGAGCATGGTGGCCTCCGGGGTTTGCACCCCGAACATGCCCGCGGACGGCGGTCTGTGTTTGCGCTGATATGCGTCGTTACGGAGTGCTCGGACCTCAACCTGAAGGCTCGGCCTCGCGTGCGTCGAATTGACCGCGATGTGGCGCTGCACCGGGGTGGAAGGTGCTACGATCTCCGCTGGAACGGAGGAAACATGTACCGAATCGTGGTTCTGGCGGCCCTCGCCGCTCCGGGCGTTGCGTCGGCTGGCAGCCTGCTCACCGGCGACTTGATCCAGGTGGCCTACGACGATGAGGGCCAGTGGGGCTTCCTCGACACCGGGTTTCAGGTGTGGGACGACGAGTGGCTCGATGCCACCTGGCCGGGCACGCCCTGGAACCTGATCGTGGTGGCCTGGGATGCGCCGGATCCGATGTCGCTGTCGGTGAACCAGGGCGATGATGACGTGTTCCACTCGGCGGCCGACCTGTCCGTCGACTCGGTGAACGAGGCGAGCCACGCCTGGGGCACGGACGACCTGATGGTGGAGAAGACCGAGACGTGGGATGATGCCTCGTCCACGCTGGTGGTGAGCTACCGGGTCGAGAACCTCGGGATGGCGCCGATCAGCAACGTGCGCCTGTCCCATGGCGTGGACTGGGATGTGGACTACACGCGGTTCTTCGGGTTCACGACCGCGAACGACGTGCGCGATGATGGGTGGCTCGCGATCGCTGCCGGCCCGTCCTCCGGCCTGTCTCTCGCGATGGGCGCGTGCGATCCGGGCACCCAGTCCGTCGGCTTCAGTGGCTGGGACATCTCGGCCGACCCGCCGCTGACGGACCCCGACTCTGAGGAGGGGGACACCACCATGCACATGCGGTACGCCCATCCCGGTGAGCTCGAGCCGGGTGAGGCGGCCGAGTTCAGGTTCCTCGTGATCTACGCGGCGAGCCCGGGCGCGGCATCCGATGCCTACGACGCCGAGGCCCCGGCACTGTGCGAGCGGATGTTCCTGACCGCGCCGGACCCGGGCACTGCCGGCGTGCGCAACCGGTGGCAGGGCCGAGGTGCGGTGCCCGGCAGCCGCGTGTACATGGCGGTCGGCGAGCCCGGCGAGACGGAGATTCCGGGGTGTCCCGGCTCTTCGGTGGGCGTCGCGCGTCCGAAGCTGCTCGGCCCGGTCACCGCCGATGGTGATGGCAACGCGGTGTTCTCGGCCACGGTGCCGGCGCCCCTCGCCGGCGTCTCGTATCGGATGCAGCTCGCCGATCCGGAGAGCTGCACAGTGTCGAACACGGTCGACGAGACGTTCTGAGCAGACGTGTATCGGCGCGG
>JBLFXJ010000179.1:0-16088 GCA_047609825.1 Myxococcota bacterium | reverse complement strand
GTCGCGGTCGTCGCACACACCATCGCCGTCGGTGTCCAGATCGTCGTCGCCGAAGCAGGGGTCGTACTCGTCGCACAGCCCATCGCCGTCGCCATCGTCGCGGGAGCAGAACTCCACGCACACCACGTCCGACAGGGCGGTCGCCAGGCCACCCGGCCCGCGGCGGATCACGGCCTGGTAGCAGAACTGAGCGCCGGGCCACGGCGGGGCCTCCAGCTCGAACGCCAGCCGGCCGTCGCCATCGGTGCTCCCGGTGCCGATCAGGTAGGTCGGCACGGCGATGTCGAGGCAGTAGCCGCCGATGAACCTCCGGCATGGCCCCTCGCCCGGCTCGGCGGATGCGGCGAGCCACACCACCTCGCCCTCGCCCGCCTCGCTGACCCTGACCGAGTACGCCATGCCCGCCATGACGTACGGCTCGGCGGTGAGCGACACATAGGTGGGCGGCGCGAGGGAGGGGTCAGGCGCCGTGTCCGACACCCATTCGTCACCGACCTCGACGGTCTGGTCGGCATCTTGGGCGGGGGTGCAGGCGGTCAGGAACAGCAGGGCCAGCAGTGGGCGCATGGAGCCTCCAGGCTGTCGACCCTACCCTTGCTCGCCAGCGCGCCGCCACCTCGATGCATGAGCGCGGCCTGCCGGATCACTCCCGCGACGCCTCGCGACGCTGCAGCTCCGCCATCAGCGGCGCATCCCGCTCGGTCACCAGGTTGATCACAGTTCCCGACCGCCCGGCCCGCGCGGTGCGCCCCACCCGGTGCAGGTAGTTGTTCACCTCCCGCGGCAGGTACACGTTGATCACCCGCTCCACCCGCTCGATGTCCAGGCCGCGCCCACCGAGGTCTGTGGCGATGAGCACAGACACTGCGCCGGAGCGGAACATCGCCAGGTTCTTCCTACGCTCGAGCCGCTCCATCTGCCCGCGGTACACCACGTAGGGGATGCCCTGCCCATGCAGCCAGTCGGCGATGCCCTCGCACTGCTCGCGGGTGTTGGTGAACAGCAGGGTGCCGGTACTGCGGTGCTCCATCAGCAGCGGGCGGAGCACGTCGAACCGGCGCCCGCGGATCACGGTCCAGTTCTCCACCATCAGGGTCGGCACCACGTGGTGGCTGCCCGCGGTGCGCACCTCCTCCGGCGGCACCGGGTACAGCGCGGTCACGACGGCCTGCAGCGACTCAGGGAAGGTGGCCGAGAACATCACCAGCTGCACCGTGGATGGGCAGGTGTCGGCGATGCGCAGCGCCACGGGCAGGAAGCCGGGGTCGAGCATCTGATCGGCCTCGTCGAACACCACGATGCGCACGTCGCCCAGCTTCAGCTCCCCGCTGTCCACCAGCTGGAGCAGGCGACCCGGCGTGGCGACCAGCACCTCGAACTTGCCCGCCACGTTCTTCCGCGCGACGCGCTTCGGCGAGCCCCCGAGCGCCATGCGCACCCGCAACCGCGTGTCATGGGTCAGCCCGCGGAACACCTTGCCCACCTGCTCGCCCAGCTCACGCCCCGGCACCAGCACCAGCCCGCGCGGGGTGCCAGGCTCCGACACACTCGACCCCTCCAGCTCGAGGGTCTTCAGCCAGTGGAGCATGGGCAACACGAACGCCAGCGTCTTGCCGCTGCCGGTCTCGGACACGCCGACCAGCGGCTTGCCAGCGAGGAGCAACGGCAGGGTCTTCGCCTGAATCTCGGTCGGCCGGGTGAGCCCCTGGGCGGTGAGTGTCTCGACCAGGGAAGGCAGGAGGTCGGCGTCGACGAACGACTGCATTTCGGGGGCTCCACAGGGCACGACCGGAGGGCGTTCGCGGCGTGGCGGTGCGACAACATGCCGCACACACCAGCGGCGTGGCCCCGGCTAGTGTGCACGGGTATCTCTGGAGGATGGCATGTACACCCTGCTCGCGTGGTTCGTCGCCATCGGCACACCCGCCTGGGCTGGGCAGGTGACGGTGTTTGCAGCAGCGTCGTCGGCCGATGCGCTGGACGAGGTCATCACGGCGTTCAACGCCAAGGGCGAGCACACCGCCGTCGCGTCCTACGCCTCGTCGTCCACCCTCGCCAAACAGATCGAGAACGGCGCCCCCGCCGGCGTATTCCTGGCCGCGAACCCGGCATGGATGGACTACATCGCGGCGAAGGGCCTCGCGAAGGAGCGAGCCGACTTCGTGGGCAACAGGCTGGTGGTCGTGGTTCCGGCCGGAGCGGACGACACCTTGGAGCTGTCCCCGCAGGCCGACCTGGTGTCGGGCCTCGACGGCCGGCGCATCGCCATCGGCGACCCCGACCACGTGCCGGGGGGGCAGTACGCCAAGGCCGCGCTGGAGTCGCTCGACCTGTGGTCCACCGTGGCGCCCCACCTCGCCCGTGGAGCCGACGTGCGGGCTGCGCTGGCCTACGTGGAGCGGGGCGAGGCACCGTATGGCTTCGTCTACGCGACCGATGCCGTCGCCTCGAAAAAAGTGACTGTCGCGGCCGTGTTCCCGCAAGGCTCCTACCCGCCCATCACCTACCCGGTCGGGCGACTCACGGATGACCCGGCTGCACGGGCGTTCTACACTCACCTGCTCGC
Organism: Myxococcota bacterium; assembly: GCA_047609825.1. Taxonomy (GTDB): domain Bacteria; phylum Myxococcota_A; class UBA796; order UBA796. Next base: position 13,522 of record JBLFXJ010000179.1, on the reverse strand, counting down.
TGACGACGGGTTCCAGGTGTTCGCAAGGCATGGCTTCTCCCGGCCCTGAACCGGGCTCGGGCACGACGGAGACGAGATGTGGTTCAGCATGGCCGCCGCCCTGGCACAGCAAGGCCCGGCCGCACCAGAGGGTCGCGCCGCCGCGCCGGCCGTCGAGGTCACCCCCGGCGTGCACGTGCACGTGCGTCCAGAGGTGCGGGTCAACCCCACATTCGACGCCACCGCAGAGAACTCCGCGGTCAGCATGACCCAGGCAGCCCGCGGCTCACTCGCCGCCCGCAAGGGTGTGTTCTCTGCGCTGGTGCAGCTGCAGAGCGTGTACGTGTGGGGCGCCCGACCCGGTTCCACCAGCACGGCCCCTGAGGTGTTCGCCCACCAGGGCTACATCGAGGTGGGCGACTCCGAGATGTGGGTGCGCGTGGGCCGCCAGCAGGTGCACATGCTCAACGGGTACTACCTGTCGGCCGCGCCGTGGAACGTGGCCGGGCGCTCGTTCGACGCGCTGCGCGGCCACTGGCAGAACAGTGAGGTGGAGCTCGACGCCATCGGCATCGTCGAGACCCCGCCGATGCCCGCCAGCGACACCCTGGACAACCCGACCCTCGGCAACACCCTCGGTGCGTTGTTCGCCACCTTCCATCCCAGCGACGACATCGAGCCCACGGTGTGGCTCATGGGGCGTGGCGGCGGCCCCACCGCGGATGCCCCCGACAGGAGCGCCCTGTGGATCGGCCCCGGCGGCCGGTTCTTCGCCACTCCAGGCGACACCACCATCGACCTGAACGGCATGGGCATCCTCGGCTCGGACAGTGGCGTGCCGATCCGGGCATACAGCATCATCGCCCGCATCGACCAGCAGATCGGCGCGTTCGGCGCGGCCCTGATCTTCGACCAGTCCTCGGGCCACGCGTGCGAGAGCGAGCCGGTGGACGGCTGCGTCACCGACGTGAACCGCAACTTCGACCTCGGCTACGGTCGCAACCACTACCTCCGGGGCAACGCCGACCAGGTGGCCGGAGTGAACGCCCGCGACATCGGCGTGGAGCTGAACAGCTCGCCCCGTGACGACCTCAAGCCCATCCTGCAGGCCCACCTGTTCCAGCTCACCAATCCCGGAGGCGCGTGGATCCGCAACGGCGGCACGCTCCAGGGCGTGGGATGGATCCGCGGCAACGACGACCCGAACCTGGGCGTCGAGGTGGACGCGATGATCGCCTACGACCCGATGAAGGGCATGCAGATCGACGGAGGGTACTGCTTCTTCCAGCCGATCGGGGCGGGCGCCGCCATCGCGGGCACCGATCCCATGCACTACCTGTTCGTGCGGAACCGGTTCACGTTCTAGTCGGCCTGCTGGAGCGCCTCGAGCTCCCAGGTGTCGAGCAGGATCCGCCGCAGCGCCGCCTCGTCGGTCGCCCGGCGGAGCTCGGGCAGCGCGAGGTGGCGCAGCGCACGCGCAAGTCGGTCTGCGAGCACGAGCTGGAGCTGCCGATGCCCCGGCGCGGCGAGCACCACCACCACCACGTCCACTGCGAGGCCCTTCGAGAACGGCACCGGTGACGGCGTGGTGAACAGCCCGACGACGGGCGCATCCACGGCTCCGGAGGTCGTGATCACCGCCAGACCCTCGGGCAGGGCGGTGGTCTGCGCCCGCTCACGCTGCCACAGCGCCGCGTCCAGCTCCGCCGAGGTGAGGGTGGTGGCCTCAGCGAGCCGGTCTGCGATGCCGGTGAACAGGTCCGCCTGCCGGGCCGCATCGACCCGTGCCACCACCGCTCGCTCCAGGTGGTCGGTGAGCGAGAGCAGGGCCTCTGTGCTGTCGTCGTGGATCACCACGCGGTCGTGCACCTTGTGCCGGGGCGCCTTGATCTGCAGCACCGAGCACGGCACCGCCGCGACCAGCCGGTGGACGTCCGATCCGAAGAACAGCGTGCGAAGCGTGGTCTCGGCCGGTGCGCCGATGATCAGCAGGTCGGCGTCGGCAGACGCCTGGACCAGCGCCGCGGCGGGGTCTGGGGCGACCACGACCCGGCTCGAGACCTCGAGGCTGCACAGCGACGCGAGCTGCGCGTGGTACTCCGCCTTCTCGGCCCGCTCGGCCTCGGTCGTCACCGCCGCGAACAGGGTGATCCGACCGTTGCGCTGGCTGGCCGCCACGCGCTCCGCCACATGGATCAGCAGGGAGTCGTACGGCCCCGCGACCGCGTCCACCAGCACCCGAGGCAGGTCGTCCCTCGGGTCGCCATCGAACGGGCCATGCCGGTCGAGGAACAGCGCGAGATCGCATGGGGGGTGGTCGACCCACCACGCGAGCTGATGCCGGATCAGGTACCGGAGGGTCCCGCGGTGGGGCCACTCGCGCACGATCCACTCGGCGCCGGTGTTCACCGCGTGGGTGTACAGCCACTCCTTGGCGTTGTGGGTCAGCACGTCGCGGAACTCGACCTCGAGGCGTCGCTCCGCGGCGTAGACCAGGGTCTCCTCGGCCAGGCGCCGGGTGGCCGCGTTGGCCGTCAGGTACGCGCCGAGGGCCGTCTGGTCCGGGATCTCCTCCAGCCGGAGCACGTCCAGCCGACCGTGGTCGATGAACGCCGAGGCGAGCCACACCAGGCGCTCCGGCGCCGGCTCGTCGCCGAACACGGGCACCACCACCCGCACCTCGTCGTGCAGCCCGGCCTGCTCCCGCTCGAGCCGCTCGGTCGCACGGAGCACGTGCGCCTCGCCGACCAGGTGGCCGAGCAGCCCGCCCCGCTCCACCCTCGCGCGGACATACACCAGATACCAAGCCGATCCGAAGAGGATCGCGGCCGCGATTCCACCGAGCACGAGCCCGCCCAGCGACGCCAGCAGCCACACGCCGCCGAGGATGCCGACGATCTGGACAAAGGGGTAGCCCGGGGTGCGGAAGGTGGGCCGGTACCAGGTGGCGCCGCTCTCCCGGAGCACGATGATGCAGGCGTTCACCACCGCGAACACGAAGATCTGCATCCCGCTGGCGAGCTTCGCCAGCTCGTACACCGGGAGCACGGTGACGAGGAGCACCAGGAACGCGCCGGTGAGGGCGATGGACGCGGTGGGCGTGCCGAACCGGGGCGAGACGTGCTCGAGGGCCGACGGCACCAGCCGGTCCCGCGCCATGGCGAACGGGAACCGCGACGAGGAGAGGATGCCGGCGTTGACCATCGAGATCAGCCCCGCCACCGCCACCGCCGCGAACGCGATGCGCCCCACCGGGCCGAACACAGCGCCGCCGAGCGTGGCCACCGGGGTGAGGTCGTGGGTGTCGTGGAGCTGCTGCACGCTCACGTTGGTGGTGAGCGCCATGCCCACCGCGGCGTACAGCGCCATCACAGCGAACTGGGCGATGAGCATGCCCAGCGGCAGGTTGCGGGTCGGGTCACGCACCTCTTCGGCGATCGAGCACACCTTCGTCACGCCTGCGTAGGCCACGAACACGAGGGCCGCGCCCCGCACGATCCCGCCCTGGCCGTGGGGGAATGCGGGCCAGAGCAGCGAGGGATCGGCCGTGACGAGGCTGCCGCTGCACAGCACGAGCATCGCCGCGACCGTCGTGGTGACGATGGCGATCTGCACCGCGGTGGCCTTGCCGGCCCCGAGCACGTTGATGCCGAGGAGGAACAGCAGCACCCCGAGCGCGACGCTCAAGGTCGACACACCGGGCGCGAAGATCACCAGGTAGGTGCCGAGCCCAACCACCGCGAACGAGGTCTTCGCGGCGAGCGCAAACCAAGTGGCCAGGCCGGCGATGGTGCCCATCCACGGGCCCATGCTCCGCTCGATATACACATAGGTGCCGCCAGCGACGGGCATCGCGGTGGCGAGCTCCGCCTTCGACAGCACAGCGGGCAGCACCAGCACGCCGGCGAGGAGGTACGACAGCGCCACCCATGGGCCGGCCACGATGGCCGCGAGGCCGGGCAGCACGAAGATGCCCGAGCCCATCATCGCGCCCAGCGCGATGGACACGACGCTGGCCAGACCGAGCTGGCGGTGGAGCTGTTTGGTGATCCCCGGCATCCGAACACCATAGGGCGCACGGTGCGGCGCGGGTCACAGGGGTGGGCAGGCACCCGAGAGTGCTCCGATGGGGGCGGAACGCCGGTCTGGGGCGACCTCGCGGGCGCGTGTCCTGTAGACGGCCGCGGGGCGCAGCGACGCGCCGTTCGGCTACATCGGCAGCCCGCGGTAGTCGTAGCAGCCCATGTCGGCCATGGTCAGGCGCTTGACGTCCTCGCCGTCGTGGCCCCCACAGTTGCCCGTGTAGCGGCCGCCGATGTGGTACCAGCTCGAATCACAGCCCGACATCACGAATGTCTCGGTGGACACCCAGCCCTCGCCGCTGAGGCTGCAGGTCAGCCCCCACTCGTCGCTCCACAGCGTGCGCGCGGCGTCTGCGGCGTCCACCGTGATGGCGCCACGGTCGCTCGACCACACCCACTCAGGCGTGGAGCAGTCCACCGGGGTCCACAGGGGGTTGTCGGCGCAGTCGGGGTCGGCCTCGGGGCCCCCGAGCCCGAAGTCAGTGGGCGGCGAGGTCTCGCAGGTCGCGAGGTCGAGCAGAACAAACCGCGCCTCACAGGCCCAGTCTGGAAGGATCGGCCGCAACATCAGGCGCCCGTCCGGATCCAGGTCGCGGATCGGGCCGACCCAGGTGCGGATGGAGCCGAGGCCGCTGTCGGTGCCGGCACAGGGGCCTCCCGGCACCGGGACCGATCCAGCGCCGTCGCCCACGAGCAGGGCGACCGAGGCCCCGGGCGTGAACTCCGTCATGTCGAGCACGACCTCGCCGGGGCACTCACCCGTAACGGTGAGGTCGGCGGCAGCTGCGAACCCAGCCAATGCGAACAGGATCATGGAGGCCTCCGGCGACACTGTACCGCGACGGACCACGCGCGCTGGTACGGCGCCGTCAGCCCGAGACCTCACCCCGCACTTCGGCCCGCTACACTGAGCCCATGATCGAGATCCCGCTCGCGCTCGTGTTCGTCGTGGTGGGCCTCGTGGTCACGGTCGCCGGCGAGCGCCTCGTGCGTGTCGCACTGGCATTGGCCGGGTTCGCGTTGGGCTGGCCGCTGGGGCTGTCCCTCGGCGGACTGGTGCACCCGGACCCCGGCGTCCACCTCGCCGTGGCGGTCCTGGTCGGGCTGATCGCCGCATTCGCCGCCAACGCCTCGTTCCAGATCGGCGTGGCACTGATCGGCGCGGTCGCCGCCGTCGTGGGCGGACTGGCCGCCCTCGCCGCGCTCGACCTCACAGCGCCGGCATGGGCTCCCGTGCCGCTGGCGGTCGGCGGCGGCCTGCTCGCGCACTTGGTGGAGCGTCCCGTGCTCGCAGGGGCGACCGCTGTGATCGGCGCGTGGGCCGTGGTCGTGGGTGGCGCGGTGCTCGTGTTCGGCGCGGATGACCTGGTGGGGCTGCTGCCGAACCGCATGCCTCCGCCAGCAGCCGCGGCGGTGTGGGCTGTGCTCGCGGTGGTGGGATGGCGGGTGCAGGTGTTTGGTCGAGGTCGGCGGAAGGATCGGGGTGAGGCTGCGGCGACGCCGGCTGAGCGGCGCACGGATTTTCCCGACTAGACCAGTTGAAACCTATAATATCAGCATGCATGTCAGATCTGTGTAAGGCATCTGAGGCCGTTCGCTTCCTCCCCCCTGGGCCCCATCCCGCGCCAGATTCTCCGTCCGAGCGCGGAGGTTGGCATGTGGGCAGAGAGGGCGCACCCAGGCGTCATGTTGAGCAGAGTGTCGAGGTCGGTCCGTAACTGTGGCGTGCTGGGCCTCGCGCTCGCGTGCGGAGCGATGGCCCACGCCTCCGAGGGCGCGTTCCTCGAGCTGTCGATGTCCGGCGACGGGATCACGCCCACAGCTGCGGATGGCCTGGCCCACACCGCCGAGCTCGCGGCAGCCGACCTCGGCGCGACCGCCTCCCAGCAAGGGGAGGCCCAGTACGCGGTCCCCATCGGCCTCCCCAGCGCGCGCCTCTCGCCGGAGGTCGGCCTGTCCTACTCCTCGCTGGCGGGCCCGCACTCCGGGGTCGGGCGCGGCTGGTCGCTGGGCGGCGGCATGACCCTGTCCCGCGTCACCGGGCAGGTGCGTGCCCAGGCCTATGGCGAGGAGGCCACCGCACCGCTCCGGATCGACGGCGGTGGCGTGTCGGGGATCCTGTTCGACCGAGCCGACGGCTGGGCGTTGCACAGCCTCGCACCTGCCCCGGTGACCGTCACCCACGACCCCCACAGCGGCGAGTTCACGGTCCAGAGCCAGGGCATCACCACGGTGCTCGCGCCGATGGCCCCCCTGTCCGACCCCGACACCTGGCGCGCCCGCGCGGTGGTCGACGCGTTCGGCAACCAGGTCGTGTACACCTGGGGCGCCGATGGCCTGCTGGAGGCGGTGGAGTGGGGCGGCGTGGCCACCGAGGTGCCCGGAGAGTGGGCCGACGCTCCGCTGTACACGCTGGAGGTGCACACCGAAGACGCGCCCTGGGCGTCGTACCAGGGCCGCGCTGGTGGGCTCGTCACCCTCGACCGCAGGGTCATAGCGCTCTCGCTGAACCTGGAGGTCGCGTGCATCGCCGGCGCCGAGTGCGCCGACGACATGCCCGTGCCGGCGTGGGACCTGTGCTACGCGCCGCTCCCGGGCGGCGCCGGCGAGGAGGTGCTCGCCTCGGTCTACCTGCGCGCCGAGGGTGCCGAGTCCGGGTGCACTGCAGGCGAATCCGAAACCGCGCAGCGGCTCGCCGCATTCGACTACACAGCGTGGAATCCCGATCTCGGGGGCATCACCGACGCTGCAGGTCCGGGCACCTTCGGCGACGGCGAGACCAGCAAACACGGCGTCAGCCTCACCTCCATCGACCTCGCCGACGTGAACGGCGACGGATGGGCCGATCGGCTGGACTGGAGCGGGTATGACCCGGTTGCCCAGGCTTATCTCAGCGGCGGTGGCGCGCCCACGTGGCAGGCCCCAGAGGAAGCTGACCCGGTGGAGACCTCTGGCCTGGCCCCGAGCCGCGGCATCGGGGGTTCCGTCGCGGCGATCACCGACTTCGACACGCTCATTGATAGCGCCGTCCGCTACCACCCCTACTACACGCGGTACACCACCGACCGGTGGGTCGACCTCGACCACGACGGCTTCGTGGACCTCGTCCGCGCGCCCTATGCACCCACCTCCCTCGAGTACGCCAGCGACCCCGACAAGGACCGGGTGTTCGACGACAACCTCGGTCGGTACGGCAGGGTCGGCGGCAGCCCGTCGTACCACTGGGAGGTGTCCTTCGGAGCGCCATGGGGCCTGCTACCGCCGGTCGCCCTCGTCGCACCCGTGCGGTTCCCCGAGGTGTCCGCCAGCCCATCGCACCCGCCCGGGTTCGTCGTCGAGGAATCCGAGCTCGCGCAGAGCTTCTTCGACCTCGACACCCGGGTCGTGGATCTGCTCGACCTCACGGCGGATGGGTGGGCGGACGTGGTGTACGCCGCGGGCGACGGTCTGCATGTCTACCCGTACTTGCCGGCAGAGGGTGGCTGGGCCCTTGAGCCCATCACTTTGGCCGTCCCCGGCATCGCCGTGCACGCGCTCGAGCAGGTCACCCACCACACGGTGATCGACGGCCGGTTCGAGGCCACCGATGCGCTGCGCACCTACCAGACGCCGCGGGTCGAGTACGCCGAGGTCACCCGCCGGCTGGTGGACCTGAACGGCGACGGCTTCGTCGACGTTGTGGACACATCGAACTGGGTGCACACCGGCATGTGGCAGGTTGCGCTCGGCCATGGCGCAGGTTTCGCCGATGATCTCGTCCCGTGGCCAGCCCCGATGGGCTTTGTCTCCGAGACCTTCGAGGGCGAACCTGGAGTGCACACCTGCTCCGGCCCACCCATCGTGAGCGAGTTCGGCTGGCCGACGTTCGACGCCCCCGTGCTCGTCGAGCCCACAGAGGGCGACGGGCTGGATCCGGAAGACGGGGGGCCGGGCGAAGGCGACTTCGGCCACGAACCCTCCGAGGGCGACACGGCCGAGGAGTTCGGCAGGATCGACACGGGCGGCTCGCCGAGCCCAGACGACGAGCCGGTGGACGACGGAGGCGGGGGCGGTGACTTCGACGACGGGCCACCGCCCGGCGCCGAGTACTCCGACGCCTGGTTCGACCCCGCGACGGCGCCGATGTGGGACGCCCTGCAGGGAATGGTGGCGGTGTGCGGCTTCGCCACCGAGCCCGATCCGCGGCGCGTGCTGGTCGATCTGCTCGACCTCGACGGCGACGGCCGCCCCGACCTGGTCGATGCCGAGAGCAGCGTGTGGTACCGCAACCTCGGCGCCCGGTTCGACCTCGAGGGCGCGCCAATCCCGTGGGCCGGGTTCCCCGCCGAGATGGCGCGCTCCGAGCTCCGGACCACCGCCGTGTTCGCGCCGGTCCGGGAAGACCCGATGGCGCTCCAGCCCGGCGGTCACAACCCGTCCACCAGCACCACGCTGCTCCAGGTGCGGGACGTGAACGCCGACGGGCTGCCCGATGTGGTCACGCCCGAGGCCGTGCAGCTGGCCCCGTTCCAGGCCGTGGGCGCTCTTGAGCGCATCACCTGGTCCACCGGTGCCGTGACCGAGCTGGAATACCGCACCACAGCGGCCGATGGCGGCGAGGTGGACCCTGAGCCGTTCGCGGCCCACCGGGCTGTGGTCTCGCGGATCGGCCTGTACGACCCGGTGACCGACCAGTCCGCAGAGCACCGACTCAGCTACGCGGGCCCCAGCCAGGTCGACGGCCAGTTCCAGGGGTTCGCGCTCCACACCACGCTCGAGCGGATCGCGGACGTCCGCACCCGGTGGACCCTCGGCGAAGGCGCCTGGACCACGCTGTGGAAGCGTGAGACCGAGCTGGCGCTGGAGCGCGACCTCACCACCGTCACCGAGGAGCGCCTGTGGGTCGATCGGGCGCTGCCGTGGCTGCCGGCCGATGGCGCTGACCCCAGCACCCCAATGGGGGGCGAAGTCGACCTCCAGATCGCGTCGATCCACGTGCCCGTGTACGAGGAGTGGGAGGGCGGAAAGCGCCTGGATCGCCGCGAAGTGCAGGTCTTCGGCGACGACGGCATCGGCGTCTGGTCCACCACCGACGCCACCTGGTCCGCCGAGGGCGATCTCGTGGAGATCGCCCGCGGGCCGGGTCGCGGCTCCGTCTCCCCCGGCCCCGAGTCCGTGCGAGCGTTGTTCGAGGACTGGGTAGGCGACGACACGCTCCGGTTGCCGGCCACGACGCGCACCATCGGCTGGTCGTCCGCGCTCGACGCCGAGGTGGAGCAGGAGTGGATCCGGCTGGTGTACGACGACGGCACCGACGAGCCGACCCATGGCGGTCTGCCGAGCACCCCAGCCCTGGTGCGACAGGAGGTGTGCGGCGCGCCGGTGGGGGCGGCGGACTGCGACACCGAGTGGGAGACATGGACGTGGACGCGCGGGCCTCGCGGCGAGGTGGATGAGTTCGAGGCCCCCGGGGGAGGCGGCGGATCCACGCTGTGGACCTTGGGCGCAACGGTGGCGTCGGAATCGTCGAACGAGCTGTTCCACACCACCCAGCAGACGGTGGACGCACTGGGGCGCCCCCTGACCACCACCGATGCGAACGGCGTGATCACCCGCACTGGGTACGATGCGCTCGGACGCCCAGGGTGGACCTCCGTGCAGGGGGTCGGGGACGAGCCGCGCAAGGTGCGGCGCTGGGTGCACCACCACGAGGCGATGCCGGAGTGGGTCGAGGAGACCCGCAACACCTGGGAGGCCCCCGGCGGGGCCAAGCTCTCCCGCACCGCGTACGAGGTGCGGGATGGGCTGGGGCGCACGGTGCAGACGTGGTCTCCGGAGGCCGGACCCTCGGGGTGGACGGTGGCGGAGACGCTCACCGACCTGTCCGGCGCAGCCGCGGTCGTGCGCGCGCCTCGGGGCGAGGGCGCCTTCGACCCGAGCGGGCCCTCATTGGCCACGCCGACCGCGTGGGATGCCCGCGCCTACACCGACGCCATGGGCACGCCTCGGCTCGGCTGGTCGCAGGCAGCAGGCACCACCCGCACGAGCCGCCCGATGCCCCGGGTGACCCTCGTGGAGGACGGCGCCGGGCGGCAGCGACGGACCACCACCGACTCCCTGGGCCGGCTGGAGACCGTCGAGGAGGGCGGCCCGGTGGGGTGGATGCGCACCGGGTCCTACAGCTGGGATGGTCGGGGACGTGTCACCCAACACGTCGATGCGAACGGCAACATCTACCGGTATGCGTTCGATCGGGCGGGCCGGCTGCGGGCGGTCGACCGCAGGCCCGCTGGCGAGGACGCGCCGTGGGAGCCATGGGCGGAGTACGCCTACGCCGGGCCCCATCCGATCAGCCTGACCGACGCGACGGGCAGCGTGGCGGTCGTCTGGACCCATGACGCCATCGGCCGGCTGGTCGCGCAGACCGTGCACCGACCCGATGGCGACCAGACCACCGACATCGTGTTCGACGACGACGTGTGGATCGGCGCCCAGACCCGGGTGAGCGACCCCGTGCACACGCGGGAGTTCAGCTACGACACCGGCGAGACGTGGGGCCTGGGCCACCCGACGGGCACCACCATCACCTGGGCGGACGGCCACCTGGCCACCTGGGCGAGCGAGACCGACAGCGACGGCCAGGTGGTGCACGCCGAGCACCCCGACGGGGTCATCGTCGACACCACGTTCACGCCCACCCGCTGGCGCGACCAGGACGCCGTGCACGTCGGCGACGACGCGATCACTGTCGTCTACACGCCCGGAGACTTCGGCCGACCCCTCGGCGGATGGAGCGTGCACCGCCCGCTGTGGAACTGCCCGCTGTCGGTGCAGCGCGTGTGGTCCGGCCCCGACACGCTCGACGCGATCAACGTCGAGCGCTCCGACTGCGGCCCCAACAGCATCGCCTACGGCTGGGACGATTCCGGTCGGCTGAACAGCCGGGAGTACACCGGCGCCGGGTCCCCAGCCGGGCTGTTCACCTATGGCTACGACAGCCTCGGTCGGCTGAACGAGGTGTGGCGCGATGCGGCCCTCGTCGAGGCCATCGACCGCGACCCGCTCGGCCTCCCACTCTCGCTCACCCGCGAGACGCCGCACGTCGACCCGCTGCTGCCGGCCCCGCTGCCCAGCACCTGGGCCTACGCCCCTGCCGAGCGGTTCGGCGAGGTGCCCAGCCGCTCGGGCGCGTCCGATGACGCCCCGTGGATGGAGGAGGTGCTGTCGTGGGACGCCATGGGCCGGCTCGAGCAGGTGTCCCACCGCGAGCCCGATGAGCGCCAGTTCGAGCACTACGCCTACGACGGCCTCGGGCGCCTCGCCCAGATCGACGGCTTCGAGCGCACGGTCGACCCCGACTCCGGCGACGTCACCAAGCTCCGGTGGACCCATGTGCATGCGCACGGCCTCGACGACGCGCTCGTGTTCGAGTCCCGCACCGGCCTCGCGCCGAAGGAGGTGCATCGGTTCGGCAGCTACCTCTTCGACACCTCCACCGGGGTCACCATCAGCCCGCTCCCGATGGTGCGTGTCGTCAACGGCGACCTCCGGTTCACCGTCCTCGAACCCGGAGGTAACGCCGCCTGGGTGTTCGACGGTGACGGCGCCGAGCTCAGCCACGCCTCACTCGGTGGCACCGGCGTCCCCGTCCACCAGAGCGGCGACCCCTGGCACCTCGACGGCCTGCACGGCGCAGAGCCCGAGCGCGTGTCCGGCCTCCTCCACCACGGCATCCGTCACGCCCGGCTCGACGACGGCCTCTGGCTCCAGCCCGAGCCACTGCTGCTGCTTGGGCCCGCGAGCGGAGACCTGACGCGGCCGCTGGGGTTCGGGCCGGCGTATGCGGCGGGGGACACGCTGCTGTGGGCGGACCGGAGTGGGTTCGGACTCGAGGATGGTGTGGTCAGCCAAGCGACGGATCCGTCGTCGGAGAAGGTGGAGCATCTGAAGCAAGGCTCGGCGTCCATGATCGCCGACCGGGGCCGGACCATCGCCAAAGAGGTCCCTACGCTGCGCGAAATGGGCTCATATATCTTCGCCATCACGGGGATGGGGTATGGTACAGGGCTGGTCACTGGCATGGGCGACGGTGTTCGCGGGATGCTCATCGGCGTGGCCACCGGCGGGCTCGATGTGCCCGCAGCGCCGAGGGGGTTCGCCAACAAGATTCCCCTGTCGTCCATCGGTGAACAAAACACAGTATATCGTGCCCTGAACGCCTCCGATGCCGAGGCGTTGGCAGCGGGAAAAGGACTGACCGCGAAGGCGCCCGAAGGCACGTGGACTGCCATCGAGCACGTTACAAACGCAGGGCCTGGTACGGGCGGCGCGGCTGCGAACAGCCCTTGGCTTTCTACCACTCGAGTCTTAGACGTAGCGCGCGGCTATAATAGCGGACACGGAATCGTGGCTATCAACCTCAGCGCCGTGTCCTCATTCATGGTGGAGGTTTGGCAGCACGCACCGCGGGTGAAAGGAGCGGAGGGACTGCCCTACCATCGGTCAATTTGGGCGCAGGAAGTGACTGTGTACCGAGAGATATCGTCCGACGCCATTCAAGGATTCGTACAATGACGACCACGTCGAACCTCGCTGCACTCCTGCGGAATGACATCACTGACTTCGTCGTCCCGCTCCAGACCACGGGAACCGTTGACGTATCGATCGCCGAGCGCTTGGTACGCCACGCGTCGGCCCTGGCAGTGGCGCTCAAAGGCGACGAACACCTGCCGCGCTCTGTGTTGAACGAGATCTATGTGACCGCGCAGATCATCCGACGCGAAGCGGATCACTGCAAGGCGCCCGGGTTGGTTGAGCTGGCCGGCAAGCTTGAGATGGTGTTTGCTCTGATCCTTCGAGGCGAGTGCCTGGAGGATAGACAGCCCGGCGTCCCACGGGTGATGTAGACCAACACCCCGACCCGAGCACGGTAGGCCGAGGCTCGGTTTCGGAACCCGGAATCCCGGCCTCCCGCTGTCGCTCACCCGCGAGACGCCGCACGTCGACCCGCTGCTGCCGGCGCCGCTGCCCAGCACTTGGGCCTACGCCCCCGCCGAGCGATTCGGTGAGGTGCCCAGCCGCTCGGGCGCATCCGATGACGCCCCGTGGATGGAGGACGTGCCGAGATTCTAGCCCAGGTCCCATGGGCTTTGGCTCGGCCTCCGTCGCCTCCCGTAGGTCGATATCCGGCGACGTCACCAAGCTCCGGTGGACCCATGTGCATGCGCACGGCCTCGACGACGCGCTCGTGTTCGAGTCCCGCACCGGCCTCGCGCCGAAGGAGGTGCACCGGTTCGGCAGCTACCTCTCCGACACGTCCACGGTGACGGCGCCGAGCTCAGCCACGCCTCACTCGGTGGCACCGGCGTCCCCGTCCACCAGAGCGGCGACCCCTGGCACCTCGACGGCCTGCACGGCGCAGAGCCCGAGCGCGTGTCCGGCCTCCTCCACCACGGCATCCGTCACGCCCGGCTCGACGACGG
>JBLFXJ010000178.1:0-16138 GCA_047609825.1 Myxococcota bacterium | reverse complement strand
TGGAAGGCAAGGTCGTGCTGCTGTCGTTCTGGGCCACGTGGTGTGGGCCGTGCAAGGAGGAGATGCCTCACCTCCAAAAGATGTACACGGAGAAGAAGGACAAGGGCTTCGTGATGCTGTCGATCTCCACCGACGACGCCCGGTCCGCCTCGCGGGTCAAGCCATACATCATGAAGATGGGGTACGATTTCCAGGTGCTGCTCGACAAGGAATCGAAGGTCATCGGCACCTACAACCCGGCGAAGACCCTTCCCTATACCGTCGTAATCGACCGGGCTGGGAACATCGCGCACGTGGCCAGCGGGTTCAACCCCGGCGACGAGGATGAGCTCGAAGAGCTGGTCTCCCATCTCCTCGATGGCACGACGAACGGCGCGACCGAAGAAGCGCCTGCCAGTGCGACCGAAGGCGCTGCGACGGAAGACGCGACGGCCGAGTGACACCGGCGGCGAGGAGGTCCTGTGAACGCGATAATCGGGCGCGGGTGCGCAGCGGCGTCCCTAGCCTTGTTCTGCTCCTGCGCTGCGTATGCCCAGGAGTCGGCAGGTGGCGGGGAGGTCTCCGCGTCGTTCACCGATGACCTCGAGCTTCGCTTCTGGGGTAAGGACCAACGGCTCCCCGGCTACCCCGACCGTCCCGTGTTCAACTACGTCGAACAGGTCAACCGGTTCACGATGAGCACGAACGTGGGGAAGTGGTCGTTCGACGCGCAGGTGGACGAGGTCGCGTTGTTCTTCAACCGGTATCGGCTCGATGGCGATCTGGTGGTGGAGAACCCGGTGGTGGGTCAGCCGGGCGAGCGGTACGACGTGTTCAGCCCGATGCCCGGGGATGCCTACGCCACGCTGGAGAAGGTGAGGGCGTCCTACGAGACAGAGACGTTGTCGCTCACCATCGGGGATGCATACGTCGCTTTTGGGCGGGGTATGGCGTTGAACCTCAACCGGAACGTAGACATCGACATCGACACGTCTGTGCAGGGGATCAAGAGCGTATGGCGCCCCGGACCATGGGACGTCACGGTCGTTGCTGGCCAACTCAACCGCCAACAGGTGTTCCAGGACAACCCCAACCTGTCGATCCCGGGCGACAAGCGGCACAGCCTGGTCGGCGTGCGCGCAGAGCGGTTCGGACTCGGGCCCGCGAACCTCGGCGCCCACGCCGTAATGTACAACTTCGTCACCCGGTTCGACGAGCTGGCCGAAGAGGATCGCACCCTCGAGGAGCGCAAGCCGGGACTGGTGAACGGGTACGGCTGGGAGGCTGGGGCGCGCGAGCTGTCAACGACGCCGGACGCCATGGTCGGTGGTCTGACGGCGGAGCTGGTCGGTGTCGCTGGCATCGACTGGTACGCCGAGGGCGACATCTACGGCTTCCCGGGGGGCACAGACCTGCCCAGTCCGCTGGGCGAAGATGTGGCTGACAAACCGGGCTACGCCGCGTACCTGTCGGCCGCTGGCTACCCGGGCAAGTTCGTCGTGCTGGTGGAGGGCAAGCGCTACTACGCGGCGGAGCGGGTGTCTTCGCTACTCACGCCGGAGCTGTACGAAGTCGCTGTGGCACCGACCCTCGAGTACGAGCGCGCGGTCACCGAAGACAGCGGTGCGGCGCTGAACTCGAACGACATGACCGGCGCGAGGGTTCAGGTGGACTGGGCGGCCATTCCGGGCAAGCTGATCCCATACGTTTCCACGTCGGTGTTCGTCGACAATGACGTGGGTCCGCTCAACTTCAGCGACGTGCCCGAGACCATCGTGCATCCGATGGTCGGCTTCGAGTACCTCAACGGCGAGAGCGCGGTGTTGTTCAACCTCGGGCACCGGATGGACATGCGACAGTCCACCGACGGCATCGAGTTGTGGGCGGGCGCGCCGAAGGATCTTGGCTCCGACCAGCAGACCCACACGGACGTGATCATCCAGATCCCGCTTGGTGGCCCGTATTACTTCAACTCGAACCTGGCGTTCGAGTACTACCAATGGGGCGTGAACGAGTTCCAGCAAGAGGACTACGTCGAGTCGGAGACCTCCTTCACCGTGGGCCGCGGCTCGAGCCTCGCCCTGACGTTGTTCGCCGACTACACGACCAACCCGTTGGTCACGTCCGCCGGAAACCTGCTCCCAGGGCTGTTCCCCGAGTTCGAGGATCGCACCAAGCCGCTGTATGGTGCGGTCGAACTCCAGGTGAAGCCCTCGTCCGCCGTCACGCTGAAGGCGTTCGTTGGCGGATACAAGGCCGGAATCCGCTGCTCAGGCGGCCAGTGCCGGCAGCTTCCCGGATTCGAGGGCGCGCGCATGTCGATGGTGGCCTCGTTCTGAGGCCACGGTCGCGGGTCAGACCGGCCGCTCAGGTGGCGGAAGGCCCTCGAGCTCGGCGCGCTCAGGTGCGTACAGTGGGGCGCGGCAGCCCATCCTGAGCAGCCCCTTGAGGGCGCGCACGCCGCCAGCGCGCCGCAGCTGGTTCACCCGAGACACCAGCGCCTCCTCGAGTTGCCCCTCGCGACGCTTCAGGATGCGCACGCAGAACTCGGGCCAGACGTTGCTGATCGCGGAAACGAAGCCCGCGATCCTCGGGATCCGGGTGACCTGGGCCAGCACCCGGTCGCCGCCAGCGAAGATCGCATTGGGGTCCGCCGCGGCGAGTCGCGACAGCCGGAACAGGTCCATCGACGAGTCCTTCATCCCGGCGAGCACGTTGTCGGATCGGAGCTTGGCGTACAGCTTGGTGCGGATCGGCGTGGGGAATCGCGAGGGGTTGTGGTACGCCAACACCGGTATGCTGGCTCGCTCGGAGACCTCGCGGAACCAGCGCTCCAGCAGGTCGTCGCCCACGTCGTAGTACAGGGGAGGTGGGGCGAGGATCCCGGCTGCGCCCTGCTCGGCGGCGGCGTCGGTGAGGTAGGCCACCGTGGTGATGGACGGGTCCCATGTGCATGCGTAGACCGGCCGCCCGCCCGCTGCGTCGATGGCGGTGCGGTGGATCGCCTCGCGCTCCCGAGCGCTGAGGTAGGGGAACTCACCGGTCGACCCCGTGGCGACGAACCCGTCCACGCCTTGGCTCGTCAGCCACAGGATGTGCGCACGCAGCCGCGGAAGGTCGGGCTTTCCCCGTGAGTCGAACGGAGTGAGGAGGGCAACGTAGAGGCGCACGACATTCCCGATGAGGGCTGTGCCCTATCCAGCCAGGGCAGGGTTCGCCCACGTCATGCTGCGGGAAGAGGATGTCGCTGCCGGTCCGCTCGATACGGGTCATACTGTAGGTAGAGCTGAGGAGCCGAGCCGTATGACGCGAAGCACAGTCGCCTTGACCCTGATCGGCCTCATCGCCGGTGCATGTGCGCCCGAGACCGCCCTGCGGGCCCGCACGAACACGGACACTTGGCTCCAGGCGCCCAACAACGAGGTCGACATCCTCTGGGTCGTCGATGATTCGTGTTCGATGGGGGAGGAGCAGGAGACCCTGTCTGTGGGTTTCGTCTCGTTCGTCGACGAGATGGAGGCCTCAGGTACCGACTTCCACATCGGTCTGATCACCACCTCGTTCGACTACAACATCAGTGAGCGTGGAGTGCTGGTCGGCGAGCCGCAGTACCTGACCTCGGCCGACGACTACGTCACCTTGTTCGCCGAACGTGCCCTCGTCGGCACGGATGGCTCCGACAAGGAGAAGGGCCTCGAGGCAGCGGCGTACGCGGTCTCCCCGATCATGACTGTGCCTGGCGGGCTGAACGAGGGGTTCGTTCGCAAGGACGCACACCTGCTCGTGATCATCGTGTCCGACGAGGAGGACTGCTCCGACCAGGGCGCGCTGGAAGGCCAGCCTGCGGACGACTGCTACGAGGAGCGCGACAAGCTCGCGTCAGTGAACGGGCTCGTTGAAGACATCCTCGACGTGAAGAAGGGTGAGAACAATCTGGTGCAGATCGGCGCTGTTGTCGGCTTGGAGGGTGGCGGCTGCGATGATGCGTACCCCGGGCGGCGCTACCAGGAGGCGGCCGCCCTCACGGGGGGCCTGATCGGCGACATCTGCAGCGGCGACTGGTCGAACATGCTCACCGAGCTGGGGCTGAACGCTTCCGGCATCCAGATGAGCTTCCAGACCGAGTACCTGGCCAAGCCGGAGACCCTCGATGTGAAGGTCGACGGCGAGTCCGTAAAGGAAGATCCGGGCAACGGCTGGACCTACGACACCTCAACCTGGCACCTCACCTTCCATGGTGCCTCCGTGCCGGGGCGAGGCGCTGAGATTTCCGCGCTCTACGAGATCCAGTCCGGCGCGGACGAGCCGTCTGGGGGCTGATCGAATGCCGCCGAAGGCCTCAGAAAGTACTCGGCGGATTCGGCGGGAGAAACCTCGCAAGTTGCGCCAGGCTCTTGACGTCGCGCGGGCTCTGATCGAGCTCGGGTACGAGCCACGCGGGGGAGCCTCCCGCGGCATCGACCAGCTTGCGAGCCGCGGTGAGGTGGGCCTCGCGGCGACGGCGACGTGTGCTGGGGAGTGCTCGGAGGGCGGTGCGCCACTGGGACCAGGTGGCCGCGTCGACCCCGGCGACAGCGTCGGGCAGATCTCGTTCGTCCACCTCCACTCGTTGCGCGGTGCGGTTGACGAGGAACCCGGCGAACTGCATGCCCTCGCCGCGCAAGGTGGCGAGGAATCCGAGGATGTCGTTGCGCTCCGGGGCACTTGCGTGAGTGACCAGGTAGTACCGGGTTCGCGGCGAGCGCAGCAGGCGGGACGTGGCAGCGGCCCTGGCGCGGAAGCCGCTGGACAGGCCCTGGAACAGCCGGAAGAAGTCGGCGATGTCGCTCATCACGGCGTCGCCCGCTACGCGCTCGACCACCCCGATGGCGGCCCGGGTCGCCCCGCCCAGGAGCCCCCGTCCGGGCTCGGTGAGCACCCCAAGGACTGAGCGGTCCAGCAGCCTGGCCACCCGATCCGGCGCCCGGAAGAAGTCCAACACGTGGCGAGCAGGGGGGGTGTCCACGATGACGAGATCCCACCGATCGGTGTGGACGAGCTCGTACAGCTTCTCGATCGCCATGTACTCGTGGCTGCCGGTGAGCCGGGTGGACACGGCGCGGTAGTACCGGTTGTCGAGGAGGCGTGTGGCGTCGTCAGGGGTGGCCGCGAACCGTCGGATAACGGCATCCCAGGTCCCTTTGCGGTCGAGCATGAGCGCGTGGAGGGTGCCCTCGGCGCCCGGGACGGAGACCTCGGTCGCCTGATTGGGAAGCGAGGCCAGGCCGAGGGCGTCGGCGAGTCGGCGCGCAGGATCGATGGTCAGCACTACGGCGCGCCGGCCGGCGAGGGCAGCCGCCACGCCCAGCGCCGCCGCCGTCGTGGTCTTGCCGGTGCCCCCGACTCCGCAACAGACCACCACCTCCGTCACGCGCCCTCCAACAGCGGGACCAGCGCGTCGGCCAGGGCCCGAGCGGGGACGGGAGTGTCGGAGTTCGGGAGCGCCCATACCGGTGCGGCGCTGGTGGCACCGAGGCGCTCCAAGGCGGAGGCCCGCCGTTGAGCGGCCGCGTGCTCAGCGTCGGCCATCGCGAGCACGGCGGCTGGAACGGCGCCTTCGAGTCGGGGACGGAGTTCATGCCACGCGGGGCGCGCCGGCAGGGATGGCGCTGGCACCCGGTTAGCCACCAAAGCCGCGCAGGTGAACCCTTCCAGCTGGAGGGCGGCGAGCATCTCTGCAGTCTCCTGCACCGGGAGTTCCTCCAGCACGGTCACCGGAACGACAGCGCACTGGGGACCGCTGAGAAATGTCTCGATGACGCCCGCGAGATCCGCGAACGGGCCGACCCGGGTCATCTCGCGCATTGAGCCTGCCGCGGCCAACAAGGTGAGCCCGTGCCCGGTCGCGGGGGCATCGAGCACACACAGGTCGTAGTGCTCGTCGGAGAGCATCGGCTCCATGAGGAGGTTCTCGATCTTGCCGAGCTGAAGCAGGTCGTGCAGGCCGGGGATCGCGTCGATGAAGGCTTGGATGACCCGGCTGCGGAGTACGAGCGCTACCACGCGGCTGAGACGGAGCTTTCGACTGCCGAAGTCGTCCAAGCAGTCGAGCGCGGTCAGGGACATGGCGTCCACGCCCTCGGCCACCCGCCGAGGCGTGAACCCGGTTGGTGGCACGCCGAGCGCCCGCGTGAGGTGGTCGGTGCCGCCCAGCTCGACCAGGAGCACACGTTTGCCGAGGCGGGCGGCGGCCAGGCCGAGGGCCGCGGAGCAGGTGGTTCGCCCCACGCCTCCTTTGCCGACGACCACGATCAGTCGGTGGTCCAGCAGGTTCACACCGGAGCCTGGAGGGCGCCTCGGAGCGCCGACTCGACCGCGAGGAAGGCCCGCGCCGATAGCAGGAGCTCGGAGTGCCCCGCGCCCTCGAGGCACACCCCCTGCACGCCATCGGTGGGCACGGCCGAGGCCGTGGGGACAACCTCGGGGTCGTCGGGACTCCAGACGCAGACCGTCGGGACCTGTGGAGGGGCGAGGTCGTCGAGCACGGGGTTGTCCCATCGCAGCTCCTCGGCGCCGCGACGGAACATCGAGGTTCGGGTGCCCCGCCACGGTGTGCCGAGTGTGACGAGGACGCCGACCCGCTCCGCTCCCTCGAGATGGCGGGCGTACCACGCGGCCACCAGGCCACCGCGGTCGAAGCCTACGAGGTGAACCGTCGAGGCCCGGGTGCGGTCGAGGACCTGGCGGACCGTCTCCTGGAGTGACGCTGCGTCCTCGGCCAGCGTGGAGTCATGGTGTGCCCTGTCGGTCACAGCCACGACATGGCCCCGCCGTCGAAGGAAGGCGGCCAAGAACCACATGGAGCTGCGGTTCCACCCGCCGGGCACCAGGACCACGGCAGGTCGATCCACCGATGCGAGACCGGGGAGCGGGGCCTTGCCGATCGCCATCACTCCGATCACGGACAGGACGGCGCGAGCCACCGCCTCGCGGCTGAACGTCGCCAGGTGCCGCGCGGTCGGGCTGAACCGCCGACCCCGTTGCGCAGCCAACACGACGTAGCCCCGATACACGCCTAGAGCGCCGCCCAGCAGCAGGAGCGACGGCACCAGCAGCGACCATCGCGCGACGTCGATCAGGCTGACTCCTTGCCGGGCCCAGTGGCCATGTATAGCGTGAGGCGCCGAAGGGGGAAGTCGATGCCCATCTACGAGTACCGCTGTCCGGAGTGTGGTCACCGGTTCGAGAAGCTGGTCCGTATGAACGCGACGGCGCCGCCATGCCCAGAGTGCGATCACGCCGATGTGACCAAGCTGGTGAGCGCTTCCGGCTTCATCCTGAAGGGTGGCGGTTGGTACAAGGATCACTATGGGCTGAAGTCGTCGCCGAAGCCGGACAGTGGCTCGAGCGCGTCGGACTCCGGCAAGGAACCGTCAACCCCCTCGACGGCCGCCGCACCCGCGGAATCCTCGAGCAAGGGCGCGTCTGCTCCGGCCAAGCCCACAACCGGAGGCACGGACAAATGACGGCGCGCATCCTGGATGGGCGAGCTCTGGCCCGCTCGCTGAACAAGGCACTCAAGGCCCGCGTGGCCGACCTCCGCCGTCCGCCGGGGCTCGCCGTGGTGCTGGTCGGCGAAGACCCGGCGTCGCAGATCTATGTGCGGCGCAAGGGGATCGTCGCGGGCCGGATCGGCGTCGCACACCGGCAGATCGATCTGCCGATGGACACGGAACAGGCCGAGCTGTTGGCGGTGATCGACGCTCTGAACGACGACGATTCCGTCGACGGGATCCTCGTCCAGCTGCCTCTCCCGCGTCATCTCGACACCAACGCGGTGATGGATCGCATCGCCCCCGCGAAGGATGCCGACGGCCTGCACCCGACCAACACAGGCAAGCTGGTGCAGGGGCGCGCTGCGCTGATCGCATGCACTCCCCACGGCTGCATGCACTTGCTGCGGTCGGGCGAGGTGCAGCTGTTGGGGCGAGAGGCGGTGGTGATCGGGCGGTCCAACATCGTGGGACGGCCGATGGCTGCGCTCCTCGAGCAGGCGAACTGCACGGTCACCCTGTGCCACAGTCGCACGCGTGACCTGGAAGCAGCGGTGCGCCGCGCCGACGTGATCGTGGCTGCGGTGGGGAGGCCGGAGCTGATCCGTGGGGCCTGGATCAAGCCAGGCGCGGCCGTGATCGACGTAGGCATGAACCGGCTTCCCGACGGTCGGCTCGTGGGCGACGTCTGCTTCTCGGAGGCGGTCGAGGTGGCGGGAGCAATCACGCCAGTTCCCGGTGGCGTGGGACCGATGACCATCGCCATGCTGATGGAGAACACGTTCCAGGCCGCGGTGGCGCGGGGGGCGTGAGGGCGGTCGCAGCGGCGCTGCCTGTGAGGACGCTGTGCGGACGCACCGCAGCACGTTGACACGACCCGTGGCGTAGGGCAAAACGCTGAGCCTCACCGAAGCCAGGTGGAGACAAATATGGGCCTGCGTAGGACTCCCTTCCATGCACTGCACGTGGAGGCCGGGGCGCGGATGGTGCCCTTCGCGGGCTTTGAGATGCCGGTCCAGTACACGGGCGTTGGCGTCGAGCACGCGACGGTGCGCGAGCGCGCAGGTCTGTTCGATGTGTCGCACATGGGTGAGGTCCGCGTCCGGGGCTCGGGCGCCGAGATGGCACTTCAGCGGCTGCTGAGCAACGGAATTCTCCGCCTGCGGGATGGCCGGGCCCAGTACAACGCCATGTGCAACACGCGCGGCGGTGTGGTGGACGATGTCTTCGTGTACCGCATCGCGGCAGACGACTTCATGGTGTGTGTGAACGCCGCGAACCGCGAGAAGGACTTCGCGTGGATGCTGGAGCACGCGTCAGCCGCTGATGTGCACCTGGAAGACGAGGGAGACGCCTGGGCGCAGCTCGCCGTTCAAGGACCGGCCGCCGTGCGGATCGTCGACGCACTCACCGAGGGGGTCGCGCTCGCCGAGGTCAAGCGGCATGGCTTCGTTCGCGCAACCTTTGCGGGCATCCCAGGATGCCTCGTCGCCCGCACCGGCTACACCGGAGAGGACGGATTCGAGGTGTTCCTCCCCGCTCATCTGGCGGAGCCGGCGTGGGGCGCGCTGCTGACCGAAGGTGCGGGGGCCGGCTTGGCCCCCATCGGTCTCGGCGCGCGGGACACGCTGCGGCTCGAGGCCGGCAACTGCTTGTACGGCCACGAGCTCACCGACGACACCTCGCCGATCCAGGCGGGCCTGGGCTGGATCACCAAGCTCCGCAAGCCGGGTGGCTTCGTCGGCAGCGATGCTATCGCCGCGCGGAGCGAGACGGACACGCGCAAGCTCGTTCGCCTCGTCATGCAGGGCAAGCGCATCCCGCGCGAGGGGATGGACGTGCTGCTGGAGGGTGAGCGCGTGGGTGTGGTCACGTCGGGCACCAAGGGTCCGACCGTGGGGCGGGGCATCGCGCTCGCCTATGTGGACAATGCGCTGGGCACGCCCGGCACCGAGCTCGTCATCGACGTTCGCGGCCGACCAGAGCCGGCGGACGTGATCGACGGGGCGTTCTACCGTCGCGGCTAACCGCGAACATCCCTGGAGCGGACATGTCGTCGATCCCCGAGGACTGCAGGTACACCGAGCACGATGAGTGGGTGAAGTGGGACGGTGAAGTCCTGCGCGTCGGCATCACCGATTTCGCTCAGGACCAGCTCGGCGAGCTCGTTCATGTGGAGCTTCCGGAGATCGGCGCCACGGTCGCCGCCGGCGACGAGGTGTGCGAGGTCGAGTCCGTCAAGGCTGTCGCGGAGCTGTATTCGCCGGTCGGTGGCGAGGTCGTCGAGGTGAACTCCGCACTCGAAGATGACGCCGAGCCGATCAACTCGAGCCCGTACGCGTCCTGGATCTTCGCCCTGCGTCCCAGTGATCCGGCGGAAGTGGACGGTCTGCTCGCCCCCGCCGCCTATCGCTCGTTCCTCGACGCGCGCTGAGCCACTGCCCCAGGGCCCACCCCTGTTGCGCCGACCCCCAAGGCCCGAGCCCTGCCCACTCTGGTGGGCTCTGCCGAGTCGAGCTGAACGAGCGCTGTTTCGTTCCCCGATCAGGAGACCGTGATGCCGATCCCCGAGGTGGATGCCTTTGTCTCGCGTCACATCGGGCCCTCGGGTGCCGAAGTGCGGGCCATGCTCGAGACACTTCAGGTCGACTCCCTCGACGCCTTGGTGAACGAGTGCGTGCCCGACGCCATTCGCATGGAGGGCAGCCTCGATCTGCCACCGGCGGCCACTGAGCGGGCCGCGCTGGCGCAGCTTCAGAGCTACGCCGACGAGAACGAGGTTTGGCGAAGCTATATCGGCGCCGGGTACCATGGAACCGTGACGCCGCCGGTGCTGCTTCGGAACGTGCTCGAGAACCCAGGCTGGTACACCGCCTACACGCCGTACCAGCCGGAGGTCAGCCAAGGCCGACTCGAGGCCCTTCTGGTGTACCAGACTGTGGTGCAGGAGCTGTGCGCCCTAGAGATCGCCAACGCGTCGTTGCTGGACGAGGCCACGGCGGCGGCCGAGGCCATGACCATGGCGTTTCGGCTCACCCGTGGCAAGAACCACACATTCTACGTGGCCGAGGACGTCCATCCCCAGACCCTCGCCGTGGTGCAGACCCGCGCGGAGCCGCTCGGCATCTCCGTCGTTGTAGGGCACGCGACCGAGGGGCCGCTGCCCGAGGACCTGTTCGGTGTGCTGCTGCAGTACCCAGCGACCGACGGCGTCGTGCACGACCTGCGCGCCCGGATCGCCGCGACACGGGCCGCCGGCGCGCTGTCGATCCTCGCTACGGACCTGCTCGCCCTGTGCTTGCTCACGCCGCCAGGAGAGCTCGGCGCCGACATCGCGGTTGGCAGCTCACAGCGGTTCGGCGTGCCTATGGGGTATGGCGGGCCACACGCGGCGTTCATCGCCTGCAGCGCCGACCACAAGCGCCAGCTGCCTGGCCGCCTGATCGGGGTCAGCGTGGACCACCACGGAAACCCGGCGCTGCGCATGGCCCTGCAGACCCGTGAGCAGCACATCCGGCGCAAGAAGGCGACTTCGAACATCTGCACCGCCCAGGTGCTCCTCGCCGTGGTCGCGGGGTTGTATGCGGTGTGGCACGGGCCAGAGGGCCTGAAGGGCATCGCTGGTAGGGTGCATGGGCTGGCGCGGGCGCTCCGGACCGGGCTCGCCAACGCGGGGTACGACACCGGTACCGCCTCCCACTTCGGCACCGTACGAGTGGCGGTGGGGGATCGCAGGGACACAATCCTGGCGGCTGCGGGGGCTCGGAGGATCAACCTTCGCGTGCTCGACGCACACACGCTCGCCGTGTCGTTGGACGAGACCACGGGCGTAGACGACCTGGCCGATCTGCTCGCGGTATTCGGCGTCGCGGACACCGCCGATTCGCTGGTGGAGGGGACCGAGGCCGCAGTGGACGGGACGCACGCGCGGAGCTCATCGTTCCTCAGCGAGGCCGTGTTCCACCAGCACCGGAGCGAGACGCAGATGCTGCGGTACCTCCACCAGCTGGAGGCGCGGGATCTGTCCCTGACCACGTCGATGATCCCGCTCGGCTCGTGCACGATGAAGCTCAACGCCACGACCGAGATGATCCCGGTCACGTGGTCCGGCTTCGGCGGCCTGCACCCATTCGCTCCGGTGGAACAGGCCCGGGGCTATGGCCGGCTGTTCTCCGATCTCGAGCGCTGGCTGGCCGAGATCACCGGGTTCGATGCCATGTCGCTGCAGCCGAACGCCGGCTCCCAAGGTGAATACGCAGGCCTCCTGACCATTCGTCGCTACCACCAAGCGGCAGGGGACCACGGTCGCGATGTGTGCCTGATCCCCGTGTCGGCCCATGGCACGAACCCGGCCAGCGCGGTGATGGCGGGCATGCAGGTGGTGGTCGTTGCGTGCGACGACAGCGGCAACATCGATGTGGCGGACCTCCGCGCCCAGGCCGAGCGGCACGCCGGTCGGGTGGGTGCGCTGATGGTCACCTACCCGTCGACCCACGGAGTGTTCGAGGAGTCGATCCGCGAGATCTGCGACATCGTGCACGCCGCCGGCGGCCTCGTGTACATGGATGGCGCAAACATGAACGCGATGGTGGGGTTGTGCCGGCCGGCCGATCTCGGTGCGGACGTGTGCCACCTCAACCTCCACAAGACCTTCTGCATCCCCCACGGCGGTGGCGGGCCCGGCATGGGCCCAATCGGGGTCACGGCGACGCTCCGGCCGTACCTGCCCGGCCACCCGGTCATCGGGCTGGAGGCGAATGGCCATGAGCTGCCCGAGGGGCCGGTGAGCGCAGCCCCATGGGGTAGCCCCAGCATCCTGCCCATCACCTGGGCCTACATCCGGATGCTCGGAGAGCCCGGGCTGAGGCGGGCCAGCTGCATTGCGATCCTCAACGCGAACTACATCGCCGAGCGCCTGCGCGGGCACTACGACGTTCTGTACACCGGGACGCAGGGCAGGGTGGCGCACGAGTGCATCCTGGACACGCGACCATTCAAGGCTTCCGGGGTGCTGGTGGACGACATCGCGAAGCGGCTCATGGACTTCGGATTTCACGCGCCGACCATGTCGTGGCCGGTCGCTGGCACCTTGATGGTGGAGCCGACCGAGAGCGAGTCGAAGGCCGAGCTGGATCGGTTCATCGACGCCATGATCGCCATCCGAAACGAGATCCGGGCCGTGGAGGCCGGGAACCACGCCATCGAGGACAGCGCCCTGCGCCACGCGCCTCACACTGCGGCGGACGTGCTGCGCGGCGCGTGGGACCGCCCGTACTCACGGGAGGAGGGTGCATTCCCTGCTCCGTGGACCCGTCAGCACAAGTACTGGCCGACGGTTGGCCGCGTGGACAATGCGTTCGGCGATCGCAACCTGATCTGCAGCTGCGATGCGTGGCCAAACACCGCGTCATGAGCGGTGGCTCGGGGGCGCCTGGCCCCGGCGTTAGCGGAGGTGCCGTGACCTACGCGTACAGCAGCGCCTCGAGCTGATTCTTGCGCTTCGCGTTGCGCAGCTTGCGGAGCGCCTTGATCTCGATCTGGCGGATGCGCTCCCGCGTCAGGGCGAACCGGGAGCCGATCTCCTCCAGGGAGTACTGCGTGGGCTCGCCGAGTCCGAATCGCATGCGGATGACCTTCTCCTCGCGCGGGCTCAGTGAGGCCAGCACGTCGTCGATTCGCTCCCGCAGGTCGGTCTCTTCCACGCTCTGGGACGGTACGCGCGCATCCGTGTTCTCGATGAACTCCATGATGGTCGTCTCAGAGTCGTCCGACACCTGCTGGTCGAGGCTCATCGGCTCCCGGATGAGGGCGAGCAGGTCCTCCACGTCACTGTCAGGCATCTCGAGGTGCTTCGCGATCTCGGCCACGGTCGCCTCGCGGCCCTTCTGCTGAAACAGCAACTTCTGGGTCTGGCTCACGCGATTGACCACTTCGAGCTTGTAGATCGGGATGCGGATGGTCCGGATCTGGGACTCGATTGCGCGCACGATGCTCTGCCGAATCCACCACGAAGCGTACGTGGAGAACTTGAAGCCCTTGGTGTAGTCGAACTTCTCGACGGCCTTCATCAGGCCGATGTTGCCTTCCTGGATCAGGTCGGGGAGCGGAAGTCCCCGGTAGCCGTACTGCTTCGCGATGGAGACCACGAGTCGGAGGTTCGCCTTGATCAAGGCGGTCTTGGCGAGGCACGAATCCGGTCCACCATCATCGATGCGCCGCGCCACCTCGACCTCGTCAGCAGCGGACAACAGCGGGATGGCCCCCATGCTTCGAAGGTACTTGTCGAGGAGGGCTTCCTTGGCGCGATCGGCCGGGCTGATGGTCCGGGCGCGTCGGGGCTTCCGGGCGGTGGCGGTGGCCATGTGCGTCCTCCAGTAGGCAATACCCACAACACATGCAATGCCCGTGCCAAGGAGTGGATGTGGCGAGTGACCCATCGGGAACCATCTGGATCCGTCACAATCCGTCCCTGGCGGAACGTTCCAGGCGCAGACCGGGCACCTCTTGTTCAAGAACTCGTGAAGATGAGCGGCCAGATGTCGGACGGTGTCAAAGATTCTTGAACACATGGGAATGTGACCGGAGCACTTCATGGGAGACACCGCGACGTGGATGTCGTGCCTGCCGTGGGGCTCTGGGGTGGGCTACCTTCCCGCGGCGCGAGGAGGCGACTAGTGCTCGAGTACCTATGGGCGGGTGGCCCGGTCATGGTTCCGATCGGCCTGTGCTCGATCGTCGCGGTGGCCACCTTCCTCGAACGCCTGTGGACGCTCCGTGCGGATCGCGTGGCGCCTCAGTCGTTCGTGGTCGAGCTCACCGAGCTGATTCGCCACCGTCGCTGGGACGACGCCATCACCTTGTGTCGAAAGCGTCCAGTGGCCGTCGCGCGGGTCGTCGAGGTGGCGCTCGAGGTGCGCTCCGAGCCCAGGTCGGTCGTCAAGGAGCGCGTGGAAGAGGTGGGTCGGCGTGAGGCTGCCGAGATGGAGCGGTACATCCCCGTGCTCGGCACGGTGGCGTCCATCGCGCCACTGCTCGGCCTGCTCGGCACCGTGGGCGGCATGATCCTCACCTTCCAGGTCATCGAGCAGCAGGGCGTCAAGGATGTGGCCGATCTTGCGGGCGGCATCTCACAGGCGCTGATCACGACGTTCGCTGGACTGTCGGTGGGCATCCCAGCACTCGTGGCGAACCGGTACCTGCTCGCACGGGTGGATTCGATGCTGCTCGAGCTGGAAGAAATCGCCTTGGCTGTGGTGCAGCTCCTCGATGAGGCGCGGGCGGGAGAGGAGGTCACGTGAGGTTCGGTGTCCTCCGACGCCCCGACCCCTTGATCGACGTCACCCCGATGATCGACGTGGTGTTCCAACTTGTGCTGTTCTTCATGGTGAGCACCACCTTCGTGTCGTCACCGGGGATCCAGGTCGATCTTCCTCGGTCGTCCGCACAGACCATCCTGTCGGAGGACCGGGACATCAACGTCTGGATGACGGCAGAGGGCGCGGTCTATGTCGACGAGTCCCCTGTGGATCCAGTTGCGCTCAACCGCTTGTTCCAGTCCCGGGCCAAGTCCGAACCGAACACGTTGGTGGTGATCAAGGCCGACGAAGGCGTCTCGCACGGTCGTGTTGTGGCGGTGCTCGACATGGCGCGCGCCGTGGGACTCACACGATTGGCGATCGCCACGGAAGTGCCAGAGGGGAAGGCGGGGGATTGACCCGGGTAATTGGCGGAGGGGGGATTCGCGTCTCTGCTCGCAACTGCGGGTGGCGTTAAAATCGGGTGCCCACAGGTGTCTCCCCACTCCCTCGCTCCCCCCCGAACTCATGCCCGACGAGCGAACTCCACGCGTGTGGCTGCTTCGGCTGATGTATGCCGGCGTGCCGGCAGGTCTGCTCATCGGCGTGATGGCGTCGTCGGTCTGGGGTGACAACGGGGTGCTGGAGTGGCAGCGGTTGGAGGGCGTGCGTACAGATGCCAGCGCCGAGCTGGGGCGGGTTCAGCGTGAGAACCAACGTCTGCTGAGGCAGATGCGGCTGATGGACAGGGATCCGGTCATCCTCGAGCGGCTGGTGGCGGAGGAGCTCGGGTGGGGCCGTGAAGGCACCACCCTGGTGACGTTCGACGACGAGGAGTAGCTCACAGGCCCCCCCGCCTTGACGCGCCGGTGGAATCGAACCACGATGCGGCTCCTGTCTTCGAGGAGAAGTCGCCGGTGGATCTGATCACCATCGTGTCGTTCCTGTGCAGCATGGGGTGCTGCCTGTTCACGCTCGTCGTCATCCTGGGCGGCTTGGCGTTCGCG
Organism: Myxococcota bacterium; assembly: GCA_047609825.1. Lineage (GTDB taxonomy): Bacteria > Myxococcota_A > UBA796 > UBA796. The sequence continues at coordinate 325 of JBLFXJ010000178.1, read as the reverse complement.
CTCCGTGGCATGGGCGGGTCTTCGGGCAGCCCTGCCGCGTCGGCGACACCCACGGCCCGCGCGACGCCAGCGCTCGAGAACAAGCCAGCCACGCCACCTCCTCCGCCCCCACCGTCGCCGTTGCCTGCGGCACTGGACCACGACGACTTCGAAGAAGAGATGGCCACAGTGGTTGCCCCGCCCCCACCCGGCCTCGGTCGGCGGGCGCCATCCGCTCCGCCTCCGCCTCCGCCCCCGTCAGGTGGGCCGCCTACACCGCCGATGCTTCCAGATCCCCCGAAGGCGCCAGCGCGGTCATCCGGGCAGACGATCATCGCGTTCGACG
>JBLFXJ010000177.1:0-16231 GCA_047609825.1 Myxococcota bacterium | reverse complement strand
GCACTCCGCCGACGCGCGGGCGCTCAACCGCCCGTTCCGCCACCAGCTAGCGGCGGTGGGGCCTGCGGCGACCTTCGACTGGCTCACGCCGATCCTCGCAGCACAGCCTGCCCGGCTGCGCGGGGCGAACAGCCTGTACCTCGCCTTCACCGGCGACAGGCGCGGGCTGGAGTGGATCGCTGCCCACGCCAGCGCACCGGTGCACACCGAGTGGGGAGTCGCAGCGGCGATGCTCGGGGTGGAGTGGCCGCATCTGGCGGGCTGGCTCAGGACCAACGGCGCGCTTCAGCTCGTGGCCCTGGACGCGCTGCTCGCGTACCGACCACCCGCGCCGACGATGGCGCCGATGCATCAGCGGTGTGCGCCCGTGCTTCCTGGGCCTCCGCCCGATGACGAGGTGCGGCTCGCGCTCGCCGAGGTCGTCGCCGAGCGCAACACGCCCCGCGTGCGCGACGCCGTGCAGTGGATCGACCGCGACCTCGACGCGATTCTCCGAGGCGGCGAGCCTGGGATCTGGCCCCACGACCTGCCCGCTCTCTTCGCCTGATGGGTCGCCAAACAGGCGCTCGCTGCCCCTGGGCAACGCGCCCGAGGGCCGCGTGCCTCAGCGATCGACGTACAAGGTGCGCTCGGAGAGCACGTAGTCGCCCGCACGCAGCTGGACGGTGATCGGGTAGAACGTGACCTCTTCGGTCAGCTCACCCACCGTGAGCAGCGTGAACGGCACCGCACTCCCGCCTTCCACGCCCACGTAGGCGGCAGGAACCACGGCCTGCACCGATCCGAACGCATCCGCAGTCACCACCAGCGAGATCTCGTCGAACGACGCTGGCGTGGTGAGCTGCGTGACCGCGTTGAGCACACCATTCTGGATATCGGCGCGGTCAAACCCTTCGATCACCGCCGGCTCCAGCACGCCGTCGCCATCGCGGTCCACCAGGGCACCGGTGGAGTTGGCGAGCGACTCGAGCTGCTCACGCCCGACGTCGTTCCAGTCGCTGGTGTTGACCCCAACGATGCGGGCGCCCATCGCGTTGGCGGCGCTCACCACGTCGGACGCGGCGGCGTCCAGGGCGCAGCCGCCGGGGGATCCGTAGCCTTCCTCCGGGTCACGCAGCTGGTTGTCGGTGGTGATCACCAGGATCGGCAGGGCGCCCTCGCGGAACCCGAGCCCGCCCAGCTCGCCGGTTCCTGGGGTCCCAGGGTCGTCGACCCCGAACACCACGCCGCCGAATGCATCCGACGGGCTGGCGCGGAACGGCGGAACGTCGTCTTCGGCGTCGGCTGCACGGTTGCAGTTCTGGTCATAGCCCGCACCCACCAGCGCTTGGTATAGCACCTCGTTACCCGACTCAGGGCCGTCTGCACCCCCGTGGAGCACCGTGTCGGCGAGCGCCACCCGCAGCCGCAGCGAGTCGGAGGTCTGCTGCTGGCGCAGGATGAACGGCTTGTCGGCGCCCGAGCCGAACGAGGCGTCGTTGTAGTCATCGTAGCTCGCGAGTCCGAAGGTGACGGACTCGTGGAGGTCGTTCAGCTCTGACGCGATGGTCGGGAATGCGGCAGTCCAGTTCGCGAGCGGACCGGCCATGGAGCAGGTGGTGTCGATCAGCATCGCCACGTCCACCCGCTCGTGTCGGGCGTCGAACTCGACCACGCCCGCGCCATCGCCGCACAAGGCGACCGCATCGGTCAGGCCGCAGCTGTCGAGGTCGAGCGCCTGGACGCTGAGGTCGGCGAGTCGTGCGCCCACGGAGGGCGACAGGGTGACGACGCCATCGCCGTCGGCCACGAACGGCCCCATGGTGCGGAAGCCCGCATCCATGGCGGTCGGGATCCCGGCACACGACCCGATGGGCACCGGGGTGGAGCCCAGGCGGGACGAGCCCATGAACATCACCTGGCCGCCCGGCGTTGCGCCGTCGACGTTGATGGTGACGGCGCCCGGGCAGGTGCCGGCCGTGGCGAGGGACTGCGCCTGGGCGGCACCCAGCAGCATGGCGATCAGCAGCATTGGTCACTCCTCGTTGGTACAGAGGGATGCCCAAGCGATGGAGCGACCGTCAGCCCTGGACGATCCGTTGACACAGGCTCAGCGCCGACGCCGACGCATCAGCACACCGGCCAGCACCCACAGGGGCCACGCCACCAGGGCCACCCCGGAGGTCGCACAAGCGAAGCCGCCCAGACCGCCATCTTCGCCTTCGCAGGCCGGATCATCGAGCACATCATCCACCGTTCGCGGCAGGACCTCGGCATCCATGCGCACCGCCCGAACATCCTCGATCCGGGTGCGAAGGCAGGACTCGCGGCCGTCGGGGCACGGGATGCAGCCGAGGCCCATGCTGTCGACCAGCAAGCAGGTGTCACCCGGCTCGCCGCCGATCAGCTCGTCCATCGCGCTCACGTCCATCAGCACGTCGAGCACACCATCCACACCCCCGTCGGCGGTGAGCGTCGCCGAGTAGTACACCTCCGGGTACAGCACATCGATCCCGTCCATCGTGACGACCAGGTTGCGAAGCTCGAGCTCCACACACGGGTTGGACCAGCTCGCGCGGACGATCTCGGTGGTGGACGCACACCAGTCCTGGGCGTCGCGGTCGTCCGGATGGGTGGAGCCGATGAACACATCGAGCGCGGCCCCATCGGCCCCGTCGATGCCCACGAACACATCGTAGGATAGCGAGTCGAGGATCAACGGGCCGAGCCCTGCGGGCTCCACCCAGGTGGCGTCCTCCAGATCGAGGAGCAGCCCGGTTCCCGGCAGTCCCGCCAGGTCGACCGCAGGCTCATCCACCTCACACGCGGGCGGGCTGCCGGTGCCCGTTCCGCCGGTCCCGGTTCCACCGCCAGTACCGGTTCCGCCACCCGTGCCGGCTCCACCGCCGGTGCCAGCACCTCCCGTGCCGCCACCGCCGCCGCCCGTGCCGCCACCGCCCGCGGGCGCGCTGTCATCCACCTCCTGGCACACGCCGTCGGCGTCGGGCGAGAACCCCTCACTACACTGCACCTCACCGGTCGTGGGGGTGCCACAGGCGAACAGGACCATGAGGGGGACGAGTCGGGACATCGGACCTCCGAGAGGCCCGATGTACCCGTCGACCGGGCGTGTGTCTGAGTCGAGTTGTGACGTCCGAACCCAATCGCCGCCCAGGGCGGTCAGATCCGGCGCGGATCCGTCAGATGGCCGGTGACTGCGGAGGCTGCCGCCACGGCCGGCGACACCAGGTACACGGGCCCAGGTGCGCCCATCCGGCGGGCGAAGTTGCGGTTGGTCGTAGACGCCGTGGTCTCGCCATCCTCCGGGATGCCCGGCCCATTGCCGATGCACGAGCCACAGCCCGGCGGGGTGACGTCGGCGCCGAGTGCTGTGAACAGCGCGAGCAGGCCCTCGGCCTCGGCGGCGGTGGCCACGGCCTGGGAGGACGGGGTGACCGTGAGGCGCACGCCCTTCGCCAGGGTGCGCCCGCGGAGCACGTCGGCGGCGGCCCGGAGGTCAGACAGCGAGCCCCCTGTGCACGACGCGATGACCACGTTGTGCACCGGCACGTGGGTGTGGTCGGCGAGCGAGGCCCGGTTGCGGGAATCGCCCGGCGTAGCCACGGTGAGCGGCACGTCGGCGAGGTCAATCGAGATCACGCGGGCGTAGCTGGCGCCGGCGTCGGCGTGCACCAGGCGATCGGTCACGTCGATCCCGCGACGCTCCTTGAGGAACTCGACGATCGGGCCGCAGGGCTCCACCACGCCGGTCATCAGGCCGCCCTCGACCGTCATGTTGGTGAGCACCGACAGCTCGTCTACGTTCCACTGCTCGAGGCCGGCGCCACCGAACTCGATCACGCAGGTGTCGGTGGGGCTCTCGCGCCAGTGCTCCTCGCGGAAGTAGGGGTCGCCGATCAGGTGGAGCACGAGATCCTTCGGCGACAGGGTGTCGCCGGCGTCGCCGGTGATCTCGACCCGCACCACCTTGGGCACGGTGACCGGCACCAGGCCGGTGCGCAGCGCGAACGACATGGCGGTGGAGCCGACGCCGAACGCGAACGCGTTGAGCACACCGGCAGTGGGCGAGTGCGAGTCGGTGAGCACCACGATGTCGCCGGGCAGGGCGTAGTCCTCCACCACGATGCGGTGACACACGCCGGCTGGGTAGGCGCGCCCCGGACCGTGCAGCCGGATGCCGTCGCGCTCGCAGGCCTCGACCATCTCCTCGGTGAGCTTCATCGCTGGCGCGAGGCGGGCCTTCTTCGCGAACTCCGGCACCGACGGGTGGGAGATGAGCACGAAGTGGTCCTCGAACGCCGCCACTTGGGCAGGGTTCTCCACCGGCGTGTCGCCCCACTCCTCGCGGTACAGCGCCATCACCATGCCGGTGGTGTATTCGTGCATCCCGCGGAACCCGGCGCGGCAGAGCACCTGGTCGCCGGGCGCCACCCCGCCCACGCCCTCGGGCGAATCGATGCCGGTCCACACCCGGGCCGCGATGAGCTTCTCGGCGATATTCATCGGCACCGAGGTGCGGTCGAGGTCGTAGGTGGGCTCGAGCTCACCGGCGAGCAGGCGGGTACCGTAGGGGAGCAGGCCGCCCGCAGCGGCCACAGCGCTGAAGAACGGTGGCAGCGCGTGGGCGAGGGCGTCGGTGTCGATCTCCTCGCCGGCCTCGAGGCGGGCGAGAACGCCGCGATCGGTGGTGAACGGCACGCCGCTATACACCATGTTCTCTTGGAAGATCCTCTGAAACGAGTCGGCCACCACCAGCTCGATGCCGGCACCCTGGTGGGCGACCACCGCCACCTCGCGGGACGAGCCGCTGCCATAGGCATGCCCGCCAACGATCACCTGGAACCCGCCGTCGAGCACGCCGCGGGTGGGCACCGTGTCGAGGAAGCTCTCGAGGAAGTACGGGCCGAGGATCTCCGGCGTATAACCAAGGGTGCAGGCCCGCCCCGAGATCATCGCGTCGGTGTTCACGCCGTAGACGTAGTCGGTGGGTGCGGCGGGAGGGGCAGCGCCGTCGAGCTGGGACTGGACGGCGACGGCGTCATCCACGAGGTGCAGGATCCGACCGGTCAGCTTCACGCGTCCTCCCCAGGGCCTCAGTCGGCGCCTGTGGAGGTCTTAGCCGGATGCCGCGGTGCGGTCTCGCGCTGTGGGACCCAGGGTACTGCGGCCCGTGGCACGCTCGGCCCGCGGGGTATGCTCGTCACAGTGAGGGGGGGGTGGTGATGGAGCCGGAGTCGAACCGCGATCAGCTCGTGTGGGACTGGAACTCAGGACCGCGGGACGGCAGCTTCGCACCCGGTCGGGTGAAGCTCCACGACGAGACGCTGCGGGACGGGCTCCAGGCGCCCTCGGTCACCGACCCCACCATCGAGGAGAAGAAGCGGCTGGTGGAGCTGGCCGACGCGCTGGGCGTCTACAGCATCAACATCGGCCTGCCGGGCGCCGGACCGCGACCGCGGGCAGACACGCTGGAGCTCGCCAAGCACATCCGAGACAAGAAGCTGACGATCAAGGCCTCGTGCGCGGCCCGCACCCTGCGCGACGACATCCGCCCCATCGTCGAGGTGAGCCAGCAGGTGGGTATCGAGATCGAGGTGATGGCCTTCGTCGGCGCCAGCCCGATCCGGCAATACGTGGAAGGCTGGACCACCGACCACATCGAGCGCCTCAGCCGCACGGCCATCGAGTTCGGCGTGAGCGAGGGGCTGCCCGTCACCTACGTCACCGAAGACACCACCCGCAGCGCGCCCCAGACCCTCGACACGCTGTTCAAGTCCGCCATCGACGCCGGCGCGCACCGGCTGTGCCTGTGCGACACCTGCGGACACGCCACGCCGTCCGGGGCCCGGCGGCTGATCCAGTTCACCCGGAACCTGCTCGACGACATCGGGTCCGACGCGGGCATCGACTGGCACGGACATGACGACCGGGGCCTCGCGCTCACCAACGCCCTGCGGGCCGCGGAGTATGGGGCGGACCGGATCCACGGCACCGCGCTGGGCATCGGCGAGCGGGTGGGCAATGCGCCGCTGGACCTCCTCCTGGTGAACCTGGTGCTGTTGGGGGCGGTAGAGCCGAAGGAGCTGGCCGCCTTGGTCGAGTTCTGCGAGCTGTCGTCGACCGCACTCGGGGTGCCCATCCCCATCGACTACCCGGTGTTCGGCGCCGACGCGTTCCGCACCGCCACCGGCGTGCACGCCGCAGCGGTGGTCAAGGCCCAGCTGAAGGGCGACGACTGGCTCGCCGACCGCATCTACTCGGGCATCCCGGCGAGCATGTTCGGCAAGCACCAGATCATCGAGGTGGGCCCCATGAGCGGTCTGTCCAACGTTCGATATTGGCTGTCGACCCACGGCATCGAGACCAGCGACGCCACCGCCCGGGCCGTGCTCGCCCGGGCCAAGCAGTCGCCCCGCTCGCTCACCGACCGTGAGATCCGTCTGATCGTGGCCGGGGAGGATGCCGCATGAGCCACCTGCTCGAGCTCGAAGTGAACGGAGAGCCCGCGATGGCGGCCATCGAGCCCACCCGAACCCTGTGCGAGCTGCTGCGGTATGATCTGCGGCTGACCGGCACGAAGCAGGGGTGCGACAAGGGCGACTGTGGCGCTTGTACAGTGCTCTTGGACGGGCAGCCCGTGCTGTCCTGCATCACCCTGGCGGTGCTCTGCGAGGGCCGACAGGTACAGACAGTCGAGGGGCTGGCGACGGCCGCCGGCCTGCACCGCGCCCAGACGGCGTTCGCGGCGTTCGGGGCCGGCCAGTGCGGCTTCTGCACGCCGGGAATGCTGATGAGTGCCGCCCACTTCCTCGACGGCCTGCCCCCCGGCACCACGCCCACCCGCGACGAGATCACCCACGCCCTGTCCGGCAACCTGTGCCGGTGCACCGGCTACACCAAGATCATCGACGCGGTGGCGTCGGCCGCAGCGGAGACCCCGTGACCGACACACCCGTGCACCGCGGCGGCCGGATCGACGGCCGGGGCCAGGTGACCGGCGAGGCCCGGTACACCGACGACATCGCGCTGCCCCGCATGCTGCACGCCCGCATCCTGCGCTCGCCGCATGCCCACGCCCGCATCGTGTCCATCGACAGCTCGGCCGCCGAGGCCATGCCTGGCGTGGTGGCGGTGATCACCGGTGGTGACCTGCCGATCCCATACGGCATCCTGCCGTGGACCCAGGACGAGCACGCCCTGGCGCTGCACAAGGTGCGGTACGTGGGCGATGGCGTGGCCGCGGTGGCCGCGGTGGACGAGCGCACGGCAGCCGAAGCCGCCGCCGCGATTCAGGTCGAGTACGAGGTGCTCGAGCCGCTGTTCGACCCGGCCGAGGCCGCCGAGCGCAGCGACGTGGTGCTGCACGACCTGAAGCGGCCGGGGAACATCACCAAGTACGTGAAGCTGGCGTTCGGCGACACGGATGCAGCGTTCAAAGACGCGGCGTTGGTGCTGGACAACCAGTACTACTTCCACGGCACCACCCACGCTCCCATCGAGCCCCACTGCGCGGTCGCCCACCGCGACGGCGAGGGCCTGCTCACCCTGTGGTCCGCCACCCAGGTGCCCCACTATGTACACCGGGCGCTGTCTCGGGTCCTCGAGCTGCCACCCCGGGCGATCCGGGTGATCCAGCCCGCAGTCGGCGGCGCCTTCGGCGGCAAGTCCGAGCCGTTCGACCTCGAGTTCGTGGTCTGCCTGCTCGCCATGCGCACCGGCCGCCCGGTGAAGCTGCTGTACACCCGGGAAGAGGTCTTCCTCGCTCACCGCGGCCGCCATCCCATCCTCATCGACTGCCGCACCGCCTTCGACGCGGACGGCAGGGTGCGCGGTCATACGGCCGATCTGCTGCTCGATGGCGGCGCATACGCCAGCTTTGGACTGGTCACCAGCTACTACGCAGGCCAGCTCACCACCCTGCCGTATTCGCTCCCGGCCTATGCCTACCGGAGCCGGCGGGTGTACACGAACAAGCCCGCCTGCGGCCCGAAGCGGGGGCACGGCTCGGTGCAGCCCCGGTTCGCGGTGGAGGTCCAGCTCGACCGGGCGGCGGTGGCTCTCGGCATCGACCCCATCGAGCTCCGCCGGAAGAACTTCATCGGCGAGAACACGCGCACGGTGAACGGCCTGCGGGTGGGCTCCCTCGGCCTGCTCGAGTGCCTCGACCGGGTGGAGGAGGGCAGCCGGTGGAAGGAGCGGCGGGCCAAGCTGCCACGGGGCCACGGCCTCGGGGTCGCGGCCAGCGCCTACATCAGCGGCACGGCCTACTGCATCTACCCCACCGATCTGCCCCAGTCCTCGGTCCAGGTGTGCGCCGACCGGTCCGGCCGGGTGCGGGTGTTCTGCGGCGCATCCGACATCGGCCAGGGGTCCGACACGATGCTCGCGGCGATCACGGCCCATGAGCTGGGCGTGGCGCTGGAGGACATCCGCGTGGTGTCGGCCGACACCGACCTCACCCCGGTGGACCTCGGCGCCTACTCGAGCCGGATCACCATGATGGCGGGCAGCGCGTGCATCGAGGCGGCCCGCCAGGTGGCCGACCGGGTGCGCCAGGCGGTGGCCACCGAGTGGAAGTGCAAGCCAGGGGACGTGTCCTTGGCGGACCGGGTCGCTGTATATGTGCCCGATCCGTCGCGGTCGATGCCCATCGTGGACGCGTTCGTGCTCGCGGAGGTGGCCGGCGGCGCGCTGTCGGGCGCGGGTGCGTATGACACGCCGAAAGAAGCGCTGCACGGGGACTACCGAGGCGCCACCATCGGCGCCACCCCCGCGTTCTCCACCACGGCCCACGTGGCCGAGGTGTCGGTGGACGTAGACACCGGCGAGGTGAAGGTGCTCGGGCTGTGGTGTGCCCACGACTGCGGCAAGGCGATCAACCCGCAGCTGGTGGAGGGGCAGATCGAGGGGTCGACCTACATGGGCATGGGCGAAGCGATCATGGAGAACCACGAGGTGTCGGCGACGGGCCGGCTGGTCGCTCCCGGGCTGCTGGACTACCGCATCCCCACCGCCGTCGACACGCCTCATATCCAGGCCTACATCGTGGAAGCACCCGATTCGAACGGACCGTATGGGGCGAAGGAGGCCGGAGAAGGGCCGCTCCACTCCGTGATTCCGGCCATCGCCAACGCGGTGTTCGACGCGGTGGGGGTGCGCATCGACACCCTGCCGATCACACCGGAGAAGGTGCTCGCTGCGCTGGACGCGCTCGCCGGGGGTGCCCCATGATGCCGCTGCCGCGGTTCGAGGTGGAGCGCCCGAGCACCGCCGCCGAGGCCGTCGTCCTGCTCACGGAAGCGGGCGATGAAGGGCGAATCCTGGCGGGCGGAACCGACCTGCTGGTCAACCTGAAGCACGGGCTGCACCCGCCACGGCTGCTCGTGTCGCTGGGCGGGATCCGGGCGCTCCGCGGGGTGTGCATCGACGACGATGGAGCGGTGGTGGTTGGCTCCGGCGAGACACTGGCCTCGCTCGCCATCAACCCCACGGTGCTCACGCACGCGCCGAGTCTGGCCCACGCGGCGAGTCGGGTGGCCGGGCCGCAGCTGCGACGCATGGGCACCCTGGGCGGCAACCTCTGCCTCGACGTGCGCTGCCAGTACATCAACCGCACCGAGGCGTGGCGGGACAGCTGCAACGGCTGCATCAAGAGCGGCACCGACGTGTGCCATGTGGTGCCGGGCGGGCGCAGATGCGTGGCGGCGCTGTCGGGCGACACGGTGGCGCCGTTGGTCTCGCTCGGGGCCGACGTGCTGGTGGAGGGGCCGCAGGGGCGTCGTACTCTCGACGTAGCATCGCTGCGCACCACGGATGGCGCCGCACCACTGGCGCTGGAGCCAGGGGAGCTGGTGGTGGCCGTGCGCATCCCCGCCACCTCCCGGCGGCGGCTCAGCAGCTACGCGAAGTGGGCCGTGCGCGGAGCGGTGGACTTCCCGCTGGTGGGCACTGCGGTGGCGTGCGAGCTCGACGATGACGGCCGCATCGCCGACCTGAAGGTGGTGATCTCGGTTCTCGGGCCCAAGCCGAAGTCGATCCGCAAGCTCGACGGGTTCATCGGCGACCGGCTCACCGCCGAGACCGCGAGTGCGGTGGGAGCCCTGGCTGCCAAGCAGTCCAAGCCGCTGCCGAATGTGCTGTACGAGACCAGCTACCGGCAGCGGCTGATCGGCGTGCTGGTGCGGCGTCAGCTCGAGGCGATGGCGGCGGGGTGAGGGCGACGGTGCTGCTGCTCACTGATGGGCCAGCGCCGGTAGTGGATGGCGCGGTGATCACGCCGGAGGTCGAGGTGGTGGTCGGGGAGGCGCCGCCAGGCTGTGAGTGAGCGTGGCACAATCCGGCAGCGCAAGACGACCGACGCCGCGTCCGGTCGGACGCGGCGCCACGAGCACCTGGCGATCGCCAGGCGCCTGATCCAGTGAGCCGTTTACTCGGCGAACACGTTGAAGCAGGTGTCGTCGCCCATGGTGAGGCGCTGGACGAAGTTGCCGTCGTGACCACCGCAGTCGCCGGTGTATCGGCCACCGATATGGTACCAGTCGGTGTCACAGGTGGTGATCTCGAACGTGTCCAACGAGACCCAGCCGGTGCCATCCAGGCTGCAGTTCGGGTCGGTGTAGTGGGCCCAGAGCGTGCGCGCGGCGTCAGCCGCCTCGACGGTCAGGTAGGAGCGGTTGCTCGACCACACCCACTCACCCGTGACGCACTCCACCGGCTTCCACTGCGGGTTGTCAGCACAGATGTTGCTGTCTTCGGGTGCGACCGAGCAGGCGCTGGGGTCGACGATGCCCACGGGGGTGTATGCGTCATTGGTGGTGACGACGAGCTGATCCCAGCTGATCGTGTAGTAGTTGCCATCCACGCGCGAGCCGAAGCTGAAGGTGTGGTCGCCTGCATCGAGGTACTGCACTTCGCTGCGGATCCACCCGAACTCATCCCACCGCGACCAGACGATCGCGGGGTCGGTGTCGTCGTAGGTGCCCGGATCGTCCCACTGGCCATAGGACTTGTCGGTGTACCCACCGCCCTCGTGGTCGAATGCGTGGACCCACACGTAGTAGTCACCGGCAGCCATGCCGGGGAACGTGTAGTCGTAGCCGGACGAGTCAGTCGCGTGGCCCGACCAGTTGCCAGCTTCGTAGGTGCCGGGATCGCCGACATAGACCGAGGGCTGCAGGCCGTAGAAGCTGCTGTAGTCCTGGTCGTCGACCACAAAGCAGTCGTCGGCCCCACCGGGAGCGGAGAAGTCGGCGATATTGGTGAGCGTGCAGGTGGAGACATCGAGCACCTGCATCGAGATTCCGCAGGCGGAATCCGGCACGTCGGGCGAGAAGTTCGCCATGCCGGCCCCATCGAGCACGCCGCCGAAGCCGCGGCGCGCCCCGGCCAGTCCGGCCACGGTGCCAGCGCAGGGCCCACTCGGGATGGTGGTGGAGCCCTCACCGAGCATGCTGAACAGGAACGCGTAGTTCCCGCCAGGGGTGAGCCCTGCCACGGAGATATCAACGGGGCCGGGGCATTCGCCCTCGACGCTCAAGGTGGGGCCGCCAGCCAGCGCCAGCCCGGGCACCATCAGGCCAACCAAAATCACTCTTCGCATTTGCAGTCCTCGGTAGTAGGGGGAGAGAGATCCCATCGGCAGGGGCAACATGCAAGTCGTTTCCTGGACATGTCCGCGCTTCGCGGCGAGCGGCCCATGCGGCTGTCGCAGACACTTCTCACCGGGGATCGTTTTAGGCCGTTGCATGGCGCGCACGTGATGTTGGCAGCCAACCGACCCGCACCGAGCCCTCCGCGACAACTTCTCCCACCTCCCGGCGATCAACGTGTGATGTGACCGCCGGTCCGCGCCCGGTGTCCTTCTGCAGAGGTGGCAATGTCCGTCACGATGAGCGTGGTTCTGGTGGTGGCGTTCAGCTTCGCCGCAGGGGAAGGCCTGCGGTGGCTCGCCCACCGCCGGGGCGTGATCCTGTCGGGCGTCGAGTATGCCGTCATCGGCGTGCTCCTCGGGCCCCTCGGGGCCGGCATGCTCACCGAGCAGGTGCTCACCGTGATGGAGCCCGCGGTGTGGCTGATGATCGGGCTGGTCGGGTTCACCATGGGCCTGCGCCTGCAAGACCTGCTCACCGCCAGCGCTTCCCGGGCCACGGCGGGCGTGTTGTTGGGGGCGGCGTCGTTGGTCACGGTGGGGGCCGCTGGCGCGGGCGTGCTGATGTATGCCCAGGATGTGGTCGACCCCAGTCAGCTGTGGCTGCCGATCCTCGTGTTCGGAGCTGCCGGATCCGTCGGAGGCACCCGACTGCACCGGTCGGCCGTCGAGGCCCTCGGGGCCCGCGGGCCGATCATCGACACCCTGCGGCTGGCGTCGGTCACCAGCAGCACCCTGGCCGTGGTGGTGGCCGGGCTGATGGAGGACTGGCAGCGCGCGACGGATTCCCCGGCGCTGTATGAGTCGCTCCATCTCCCGCACCAGCTGTGGCTCGCCATGGGCGTGCTCGTCGGGGTGGCCTGCGGGGTGTTGTTCGCGTGGTTCCAACGCGGCGAAGCCAACGATGAGCGCACCTTCCTCGCCACCATCGGGGTGGTGATCTTCGCCAGTGGCATCGCCGAGGCGCTCGGCAGCAGCCCGCTCCTGGTCGGGCTGGTGACCGGGGTCACGGTGTCGGTCCTGTCGTCCCAGGCCGGCCAGCTCCGCACCCAGCTCCAGCTGCTCGACCGGCCGGTCTCCATCGCCTTGCTGCTGTTCGCCGGCGCCCTGTTCGTGCCCCTGGAGGGCGTGTATTGGCTGCTTCCGGTCGTGTACGCGGCGAGCCGCGCGCTGTCGTTGTTCGTCTGGCCCCGGTTGTTGGTTCAGCCGCTGGTCCGCGTGCCCCACGCCGGACGGCTCGGTGCCGGCATGCGCAGCCAGGGGGTGATCGCGGTGGCCATCGGGGTCAGCCTGGACCTGGCCTACCCCGAGCACGCCGTGGTCACCGACGCGGTGCTCGTGGGGGTGCTGCTGTTCGAGGTCGGGGCGAGCCAGAGCTTGAGACGACTCCTGGGCGATGCCGGCGAGCTGCGACGGGTGTCGGTCGAAGCCGAGGTGGCCGCATGAGGCGTCTACTCGTCCTCGCCGCCGCCCTCACGATCATGTGGGGCCTCCGTGGCCTGCCCAGCGCAACCGGCGGCGCCGGTCCCGACCCGCTCACCCTCGCCGCCGTCGGGTTCGTGGTGCTCGCCGCGTTCACCGTCGGCGAGCTCGGCGCGCGGCTCGGTCTGCCGAAGGTCACCGGCTACATCGTCGCCGGCCTCGCCCTGGGCCCGCAGGCCGCCGACATCCTGTCCACCTCGGTGGTGCAGGAGATGCGGGTGTTCAACACCCTCGCCCTCGGCCTCATCGCCACCACCGCCGGCCTCGAGCTGGACCTGAAGTCCATCCGCCGGGTGTGGAAGGCGCTCACCGCCATGGTGGTTCTGAAGATCCCGCTGCTGATCGTGCTGGTTGGCGGTGCATTCTACGCGATCGAGTCGAGCCTGCCCTCGCTGGGTCTGCCGCCGGAGGCCATCGCCCCGGTCGCGCTCATCGTCGCGGTCCTGGGCATCGGAACGTCGCCGGCCATCGCGCTGGCCGTCGTGAACGAGGGCGGCTCCAAGGGGCGCCTCACCGACCTGCTGCTCGCCATGGCGGTGGTGAAGGACCTGGTGGTGGTGGTGAGCCTGGCCATCGCGCTGGCCCTGGCGAAGGCCATGCTCGACCCGACCGCCCACCTCGACGCCCATGTGCTCGTGCATGTGGCCGAGGAGCTGGGCAGCTCCATCGCCGTGGGTGCCGTGCTCGGCGTGCTGCTCATCGCCTACACCCGGTACGTGCACAAGCAGATGCTGCTGTTCATCCTGCTCACGATCCTGGTCGTGGCGGAGATCAGCGCCACGCTGCACCTCGAGCTGCTCCTGGTGTTCATCGTCGCCGGGTTCCTGGTTCGGAACTTCAGCGACCTCGAGCACGACCTGCTCCACCCGTTGGAGCGCATCGCGCTGCCCGTGTTCGTGGTGTTCTTCACCACCGCCGGCGCGGGCGTGGACCTGATCGGCACCCTGGGCCTGCTGCCGCTGGCGCTCAGCCTGGTGGTTGCGCGGACGTTGGCGTTCTACCTCGCGGGCCGGATGGGCGGGGCCATCGCCGGCGAGGGCGCGGCGGTCGTGGACAATGCGTGGCTCACCTGGCTCCCCCAGGCCGGTGTCACCCTCGGCCTCGTGCTGCTCGCCGCCAAGGCGCTGCCCGACTTCGCAGAGCCGCTCACCGCCATCGGCATGGCCCTGGTGGCGATACACCTGCTCGTCGGTCCGGTCACCCTCGGTCTCGGACTGCGGCGCGCGGGCGAGATGGGCCAGGCAAAGGCCGGCGCTGACCCGCATGCGCACGCGGAGGGGTCACACGACAGCCCCGTCGAGGGGGAGGCGGCGAGCGAGGAGGCGCACCCCAGCGAGCCCACCGAAGAGGTGCCAGCGACCGCCGAGGTGCCGGTCGCGGCCGCGCGGCGTCCCATGTCCGAAGTGCTCACGGGCGTGGCCGACCCCGAGGCCGCCTCCACCGTGCGGGGCCTGGTGGCGGACCTCCAGGCGCGCATCGACGCCTTCGTCGACCACGAAGCGCGGCCAGCGGCAGACGCGGTCCGGGTGCACCTGGCTGCCCGGGTGCCCGACGCCGGTGGCGACTTCTTCGGCGGGCTCCGAGAGTCGGCGCTGGCGCCCGTGGAGCTCACCCACGAGGCGTGGCTCGACCAGGTGAACGCCCTGTATGACGACCTCGCGCGCATCGTGCAGGCCCTGCCCCACGAGCTCACGCTGGCCCCGCAGGATCCTCCGCCGACACACGAAGCGCGCGACCCCGAGGGCAACCTGGTGGCCCTCGGCAGGCGGGCACGGTGGCTCGCCGAGGGGCGGTCCTGGCGTCGGCCGCCCGTGGGCATGCTCGCCCGCGAGGCGCTGGAGGGCCGGCTCGCGGCGGCCGTGCTCGAGCTGTCCGCCACCTGGCACCGGGCCCAGGCCGCGATGTGTGAAGCGGCCGCGCCCGGGTTGCTCGGCGCCGAGTCGCCTGATCTGGCCAGGACCGACATCGGCAACGTCGAAGCCGAATGGGTCCACTCCGTTCGCACGGCCCTCGAGGACGCCCTGCTCGAGGGCACCACCGTGCTGATGGACGCGCTGGTGGAGTGCGCCAGCCCGCTCGGGCGGCCGCGTACGCCGCGGTACTCCGAGGTGGAGTCCGCGGTGGAGCGGGCCCGGGCCGAGTGGGTGACAGACGAGCCGGCCTGGCAGGACGCCGTGGAGGCAGCGGGAGAGCACCTGCGGTTGGTGTCCATCGTGGCCGTGTTGCTCAACCGCACCGCCGAGCTGCACCAGTCCTGGGGGCAGGACGCGCTGGACGCCTTCGAGGCCGACCTGGAGCGGTCCACCGGTGCTGTGATCGAGCGGCTGACGGCGCTCAAGGGCACGGTGGCCGCGTCCACCACTCCGGATCTTCCGGCGTGGGAAGCCCAGATGAAGAAGGTGTTCCCGGTGAGGGCGCGCCTCGACCTGCGGCTCGCCGCGCAGACCTTCCGCCAGCGGGTGCAGCCAGCGCGGCTGTCGGAGGAGCTCGAGGCGGTGCTCGACAACCTGCCCAAGCGGCTGCGCGTGGTCGGGCTCCCCGTGTCGACCGTCGGCGATGTGAAGGACGTGGACACCCACCCACTGGATGTTGCCGCCACGCTCCGCACCCTGCTGCTCGACGCGCGGGTGCCCGAGCTGTGCCGGGCCTTGGAGCACCTCACGCCGCAGCTCGTCTCCTGCCACAGCCTCGTGGCCGAGTGCGTCGAGGTGGCGAGCTACGGCCTGTCCACCGCGGCCCGCGACCCGGACAGCGCCAAGGCGTCCGCCCTCGAGGCCCTCGAACGGTCGATCCGGCGGCTCGAGCTGTACCGAACGGAGCTCGTGGAGGCGATCCGGGTGAGCCGGGAGCTGCTGGAGTCGGAGCAACAGGAGACCGAAGGCGACCTGCGTGCGCTGCTCACCCCGCGCAGCTCAGTGGCCCGCATCACGAGCGGCCTGTCCGCCACCCGGCGGATCGTGGGCTCGCGCCTGTCCGCGCTGTTGGGGCGCATCACGGCCGGCGGGCAGTGGGTGTCGTCCTGGGTCACCACCCGGCTCGAGGACCCCGCCCTGCTCGACCGCGCCGTGCGCTCGGGAGCCCGGTCGATGGATGGGGAACAGA
>JBLFXJ010000176.1:0-16268 GCA_047609825.1 Myxococcota bacterium | reverse complement strand
GACACAGACACAGACACAGACACAGACACGGACACGGACGCCGACACCGACACGGACACGGACACGGACACGGACACCGACACCGACACCGAGCCGGGCACGCCGCCCGCGTGGTTGGACTGCCCGGGCGGCCCCGACGCCGCGCGCCACATCACGTGGGAGACCCGGCCCGATATGCCCCACGGCTACAACACCGGCGCTGCGGGGCGTCCAGAGGGCGTCTACTACATGCAGGCCAGCTACGGCGTGGAGCACCCGTGGCGCCGCTACCACCCCGACGGCGAGTCCCATGTGCCGCTGGCACCGATGCCGGCCGGTCCCCGTGAGCTGCCCGGCAATCTCCCCGCCGATGACGATGGCATCTACGCAGTGGGCGGACATGTGGGGCTCGACGTGCATGACACGGTGGAGCGGTACGACCCGGTGGGCGATGCGTGGACCACCCTCGCGCCGCTGCCGGAGCCACGCTCATACCCGGCGTCCGTACTCGCGGATCGCATGCTGTATGTGTTCGGTGGCGCCGTGGAGGTGAGCGGCGACATCTCCGGCCGGACCAACGCATGGGTCCTCGACCTGGACGGAGACGGCAGCTGGGCGGCCCTGCCCGACCTGCCCCTGGCGCGCACGGCGGCGGCGGCGGTCGCAGTGGACGGGCGCATCTTCGTGGTCAGCGGATCTCCCGATGGGGTAGCGCTGGCCGGCGAGACCCTGGTGTATGACACGGGGTCCCGGAGCTGGTCGATGCTCGACGGGCCGCCCACGCCGCGGATGCATGCGGGCGCGGTGGTGGCCTGCGGCCAGGTGTACCTGGTGGGGGGCGGCCTCGACATGTGGCCGTGGCGGACCACCGAGGTGGACGTGCTCGACACCTCCACCGGCGCCTGGGCCACCTCGGATCCCCTCGCGGTGGAGCGCACGAACCTCGGCGTTGCGGTGCGCGGCGGCCAGATCTACGCCTTCGGGGGCTACAACGGCTACCACATCGGTGCGCTGGAGGTGGGGTCACTCGGCGATCCGCTCTGACCGAGCGTACACTGGCGCCTGGAGGCGACGTGGCGCAGCGCGTGACCCTGGACACGCTGGTGGAGCGGAACCGCGAGCCGGTCGGCCCGGCCATCGCGGCTGTGGCCGGGTTGATCGCGGCGGTCACCCGCCTGCCGGGGCGCCGCGTGCGGTTCGAAGTGGAGGGCTTCGACCGTGTGCCCCGGGCGCCGGTGCTGTTTGCCACGAACCACACCCACCGGCACGACTGGATCGCCATGCGCTGGGTCTGCCACCAGCGCCAGCGCTCCCTGGTGAACTGGGTCAAGCCCCGGAGCTACGATGTGCAGTGGCGGGCCACCTTCCTCGACGTCACCGGCAACGTGCCGCTGGCCTCCCGGGGATGGATCCTGGCCGCCGACTTCGCCGAGGTGAACGGCCGACCGCCCGGCGAGCAGGAGTACCGCACCCTCCGCGACCACCTCGACCACGGCCGGCAGCTCCCCGACACGGTGCCGATGGTCGCTCTGCAGCAGCGTCCCCGCGACCTGCTGGGGCGTGCCTTCGACCCGGCGCGGGAGTCCTGGCGCGAGGCGGTCGAGGCGCTGTTCGCCGACATGATGGCCGCCACCCTCGCCCGAACCCGGTCGCTGCTCTCCGGCGGGCTCGACCTGAACATCTTCCCCCAGGGGGTATTCTCCACCCGGCTCACCAAGGGCCACCCCGGTGCGGTCCAGGCGGCCCTCGCGCTGGACCTGCCGGTGGTGCCCGTGGGCATCAGCGGCGCCCCACAGTCCTTCGTGAAGGACCAGCCCATGGGCCGGCCCGGGGGCGGCACCGTGACCGTGCGGTTCGGCGAGCCATATCGGGTGCGGCCCATCGACGGGCACACGCCCTTCGTGCCAGCATCGGAGCGAACCCACATCGAGGCCCTGCACGACCGCACGGCGGTGCTGATGGACCGGGTGGCGGAGCTGGTCGACCCCGAGCACGGCTGGGCGCCCGACGACGCCGACGACGGCATCACGGGCGTGGCGCGGTTCCTGTAGCGAGCCCGCGGCTCACCGCGGTCGCCGCGCCTTTGTCTTCACCTTCGCCGGTGCGGCCGGCGCGGCCGGCGCCTCGATGTCGGTGTCGGTGCGCACCGCCGTGGGGTCCTTGAACACCTCACCGCCGACCACGTACAGCACCACCACCACAACCATGCCCAGCGCGAACACCACCAGGTGGCTGATGATCGGGTTGAACGGCACCACATGGCCCTCTGCGACCATCGCTGGCGGCGGCGCGACCCGAACCGGGGCGTCCGTGTCTTGCGGGAACGGCATGGTGGGTGCGGCGGACAGCTCGGGGGTCGACTCCGCCTCCAGCTCCTCGAGCTTGGTCAGCGTCATCGCCGTGAGGGTGTCGATGGCCGGACCGGTCATCACCCGGGCGACGGGCAGGTCCACCCCGCCGTCCATCAGCGCGTTCTTCAGCTCCACCGCGAGCAGGCTGTCCAGACCGAGCTCGATCAGAGGCTGTTCCCGGTCGATCACGCGGTCGCGGGGCAGGTCGAGCACCTCGATGGCCTTGCGGTGTACGAACGCATCCACCGCGGCCTTGCGCTCTGGCTCGGACAGGCCTTGGACCTCGCCCAGCAACCCATCCTCGGCCGGTGCCGCGGTCTCGGTGTTCGCCCCAGCGGCGGTGGCCGCAGCGACCACAGCGCCGGTGCCGCGCACGAGCCCGCGGAGGAACGGCGGAGGCTTGCCGCCGTGGAACACCTCGACGAACATCGGCCAGTCCACCGGCAGCACGCCGATCTGGCTCGAGGGATGGTCGAGCAGGGCGCCCAGGGCCGCCATGCCGTCGGCCACGGGGATCTGCCGGATGCCTTCGGCGGCCTGCCGCTTCGCGTGCGTGACGCCGAGCCGGGCCGCCATGCCCACCTCGGCCCACGCGCCCCAGTTCAGGCTCACCGCCCGCAGGCCCTGCGCCCGCCGCCAGTGGGCGAACGCGTCCTCGAAGGCGTTGGCCGCCGCGTAGTTGCCCTGGCCCGGCGAG
This sequence comes from Myxococcota bacterium, assembly GCA_047609825.1. Classification (GTDB taxonomy): domain Bacteria; phylum Myxococcota_A; class UBA796; order UBA796. The sequence goes on along the minus strand of JBLFXJ010000176.1, from coordinate 13,241 downwards.
CCCATGAGGGAGGCCCCTCCGCTGAACAGCACGAACGCGTCCAGGTCGCGGTCGACCGTGGCCGCGTGCAGCGCCATCGTACCGTGGAGCTTGGGCCCGAAGACGCGAGCGAAGCCGGTTTGTTCCTGATTCACCAGCAGCCCGTCGCTCAGCACTCCGGCCGCGTGCACCACGCCGCGGAGCCGCACGCCCATGGCGTCCACCTCCGTGAGGATGCGCGCCACGTCCTCCGCCACGGCCACATCCCCCTGGGCGACGAGCACGGTGGTGCCCGCGGCCTCGAGGTCGGCGATCACGCTCTTGGCAGCGTCGCTCGGGGGACGGCGGCTGGTGAGCACCACGTGGGAGGCACCGCGTCCGGACAGCCAGCGCGCCACCTCGCGGCCCAGGTCGCCCAGGCCGCCGGTGACCAGCCAGGCCCCCTCGCCGGACACATCGATCGGCTTGGGCAGGTCGTCCACCGGGGCGAGGCGAGCGATCCATCGCCCGTCACGCAGCGCGAGTTCCGGCTCGTCGTCGGCGGACAGCAGTGCGTCCGCCAGGGCCTCGGACTCGCCGGAGGTCCCGGGCTCGGGGTGGAGGTCCACGATGCGGCAGTCCTGCGCGCCGTGCTCCAGTCGCACCACCCGGGCCAGTCCCCACAGGGTGGCCTGGCCGGGGAAGGTGGGCGCGTGATCGCCGATGGCCTGCACGCCGCGGGTCACCACCCGGAGGCGGGTGGAGGTGCCATCGAGGGCCTGCACCACACGGGTGAGCCCCCACGCGGCGTCGACTGCGGTGGCGTCGGGCTCGGTGGCGCCGAGACCGGCCAGGTACACGACGGCAGCCGCGCCCACGAGCAGCGACAGGTCATCGGGCACGCCCTGCACCACCTCCACGGCAGCGCCCCGCGCGCGGAGCACCTCGGCGAGTGCGGCGCCGACGCCTCCAGGATCGGCGAGCAGTACCCAGCGACCGCTCGGCGCGCTCACGCCGGGGGCGTCGCGGCGGAGCCAGGTGGGGGCGACGAGCCAGTCGCCATAGGCCGCCTTCCGGCCCGGCCACTCCTCGGCGTCCATCCAGATCCGGCGCCGCTGGAACGGGTAGGTGGGCAGGTCCACCGTCCACCGGGTCCAGGGGGCGTCGTAGGCGCGCCAGTCCACCGTGCCGCCGCGGGCCCACAGGGCGCCGAGGGCACCGAGCGCCACGGCCGTGTCATCCGCGTCGCGCTTCAGCGACGGGAGCAGCGCCATGTCGAGCTGCGACCGGCGGATGTTGCCGCACAGCGTGGGGTGGGGCCCGCACTCGACGCACACCGTGATGCCCATGTCGTCGAGGGTGCGCACCCCATCGAGGAACCGAACCGCCTGCCGCACCTGGTTCCGCCAGTAGCTGGGCTCGGTCACCCGGTCGCCGGCCAGCTGGCCGTCGGCGTTGCTGATCAGCGGCAGCACCGGTGGCTGCATCGTGATGCTGGCCGCCACCCGCTCGAAGGCGTCCAGCATCGGGTCCATCAGGGCCGAGTGGAACGCATGCGACACGGTCAGGTGTCGGCCGTCCACGCCGTCGGCCTTCAGGGCGTCCGCCACGGCATGCACCGCCTCGGTGCGGCCTGAGATCACCGTCTCGGTGGGGTTGTTGATGCCCGCCACCGACACCGCGTCCCCGTGGGGCTCCATCGCAGCGCGCACGACGTCTTCGTCGGCAAACGCCGCATACATGGCGCCGTCCCGCGGCAGGTCCGCCATGCCTGCCCCGCGGGCGACCACCAGCCGCAGGCCGTCGGCGAGGGAGAACACGCCCGCCACGCAGGCCGCGACGAGCTCACCGATGCTGTGCCCGATCACCACGTCGGGCTGCACGCCCCACGACCGCCAGACCTGGGCGAGGGAGTACTCGATGACGAACAGCGCGGGCTGGGTGTAGCGGGTGTCGTTCACCGCTTCGTCGGCCGGCTCGGCGAAGATCACGTCGAGGATCGCGCGATCGAGCAGGGGATCGAGGATCGCGGCACACCGGTCCACCGACTCGCGGAAGGTGGGGTCGGTGTCGTACAGGCCGCGGCCCATGCCGACGTATTGGCTGCCCTGGCCGCTGAACAGGAACGCCACCCGGGGCCGCCGGGTGCGCGCCACGCCCGTGGTCAGGCTCTGGGCCGAGCCTTCGGCGACGAACGAGGCCAGCTTGCGCCCGGCGTCGGCCGCATCCACCGCCACCACGGCCAGCCGGTGCTCCCACGGCATGCGCGTGGTGTGCACCGACCACGCCACATCGGCCAGATCGCCGCCGCCAGACAGCAGATCGCCATACCGGGCGGCCTGGTCGCGCAGCGCGGCCGCGTCGCGGCCCGACAGCGTGAGCAGGTGTGCCGTGCGGTCGGAGTCGCCCTTCGCGGGCAGGGCGGGGGCGTCGGGCGCCTCGGCCAGCACCACGTGGGCGTTGGTGCCGCCGAGCCCGAAGCTCGACACGCCCGTCATCCGCGGCTGACCCCGGGTGGTCCATGGTACCGGCACCGTGTCGACCTGCAGGTGCGACCCCTCGAGGTCGAGATCGGGGTTCGGCGCCGTGAAGTGGGCCAGGGGCGGGATCACACCGGCGTGGAGGGCGAGGGTCATCTTCACCAGGCTCACGGCCCCGGCTGCGACCTCTGCATGACCGATGTTCGCCTTCGCAGCGCCGAGATGCAGCGGGTTGTCCGCCGTGCGCCCCTTGCAGTACTCGGCCTCCACCGCGTGCACCTCGATGGGGTCGCCGAGCACGGTGCCGGTGCCATGGGCCTCGAGGTAGGTCACGTCGAGCGGGTCGACGCCGGCCCGGGTGATGGCCTCACGGATCACCATCCGCTGGGCGGGGCCATAGGGCACGGTGAGGCCCGAAGACGGGCCGTCGTGGTTCACTGCCGAGCCGCGGATCACCGCGAGCACCGGGTTGCCGTCGCGGTGGGCGTCGCTCAGGCGCTTGAGCACCAGCATTCCGCACGCCTCGGCGCGGCCATACCCGTCCGCCGAGGCGTCGAAGGTCTTGCACCGGCCGTCGGACGCCAGCGCCTTGAGCTGGCTCACGTACACAAAGTTCTCGGGCGACAGCATCAGGTGCACGCCGCCGACCAGGGCGGCCTCGCACTCGCCGTGCCGGAGCGCTTGAACGCCCAGGTGGCTCGCCACCAGCGACGAGCTGCAGGCCGTGTTCAGCGCGAGGTTCGGGCCGTGCACGCCGAGCGCATACGCCACCCGGCCCGACACGAACGCGGAGAGCGAGCCGGTGCCCGCGTAGGTGTCGGCATACAGCGCGCCGCCCGGCCGCTGGAACCGCTGCAGATAGCCGGAGTCGCCCACGCCCACGAACACCGCCACCCGGCTGCCCTTGAGCTGCGGCGTGGCCATGCGGGCCCGCTCCAGCGCCTCCCAGCTCACCTCGAGCATCAGCCGCTGCTGCGGGTCCATGCTCGCCGCCTCGCGGGGCGAGATGTTGAAGAACTCGGGATCGAACTGGTCTACCCCGTCGATGAACGACGCCTCGCGGGTGTACATCTTGCCCGGAGTCGCGGGCGTGGGGTCGTAGTAGGCGTCGATATCCCACCGGTCTGGGGGCACCGGAATCATAGGGTCGCGGCCGGACCGGAGCAGCTCCCAGAACGCCTCTGGCGTGGAGGCGCCCCCGGGCATGCGGCAGGCGATGCCCACAACTGCGATGGGCTCGTCGACCGCGGCGGAGGCAGCGACGACTGGCGCTGCCTCGGGCGCGTCGAGCTCGAGGGCGTCGGCGAGCAGGTAGTCGGCGAGCAGGTCCACAGTGGGGTGGTCGAACGCCAGAGTGGCGGGCAGCGACACACCCAGCTCGCCCTTGAGCCGGGACACCAGCTCGACCGCCATCAGGCTGTCCATGCCGGCGTCGAAGAACCCGAGCGACGGCTCCACCTCGTGAGCTTCGAGGCCGAGGATCGCGCCGACGTGCTCGGCCAGACCGTCGACGAGCACGCGCCTGCGCTCCGACACCTCGGTGCTGCGCAGCGTGTCCGCCATGGCGGCGGCCGGAGCAGCCTCGACCTTCGGGACCAGCAGTGACAGATAGCCGGGCACGAAGACCAGGTGTGGGCCGAAGGTGTTCCAGTCGAGGTGGGTGATGCCGACCTGGGCGGAGGTGTGTCCGAGCAGGCGTCCCATCACCGCGACGCCCTGCGCGGGCACCAAGGGGAACACGCCGCCGGCCTCCCACGCCCGCTTCGTCTCGGTGGCGAGCCCGACCTTGCCCCACGGGCCCCAGCACTGGGACTGGGCCGGCAGCCCGAGCGCCCGTCGGTGGTGGGCGAGCGCGTCCATGAACGCGTTGCCGGCGGCATAGTTGGCCTGGCCAGCGCTGCCGATCATCGACGCGGCGGAGCTGAACAGCACGAACGCCTGCAGGTCGAGCTCGAGGGTTGCGCGGTGGAGGTTCCACGCGCCGGCCACCTTCGGCCCCCACACCCCGACGAAGCGGTCCCAGTCGAAGCGGAGGATCGAGCCGTCGTCCAGCACGCCGGCCGCGTGCACCACGCCCACCAGGTCGGGGTTGCCCGCCTCGGCCGACGCGGCGAGGATTCGCGGCACCTCGCCGGCCGCCCCCACATCACCGGGGATCACCGACACAACCGCCTTCTCGCGCAGCCGATCGATGGCGGCTGCGGCCTCTTCGCTCGGCTCGGACCGGTTGGTGAGCACCAGGTGGGTGGCGCCATTGTCCACCAGCCAGCCGGCTGCCCGGAGGCCCAGTGCGCCGTAGCCACCGGTGATCCACCAGGTGCCTGGGCGGAGCTCGGGCGGGTCGGTGGGCACGGCGTCGTCGCGCACCAGGCGCGGCACATGCCGGAGCCCCTTGCGGAAGGCGACCTGATCCTCGGCGTCGTCCGAGTCGAGCACGGTGAGCAGGTTGCCCACGTCGTCGCCGCCGGCCGGATCGAGGTCGACCCGCACCACGCGTAGATCGGGCAGCTCGACGGTGGCGACGTTGCCGAGCCCGATCAGCGGCGCCTGGTGCACATTGGCGATGGCCTCCCCGGCGACGCTGCGTGCACCCCGGGTGACCAACAGCACCCGCACGCCGCGACGGGCGGCCGCGGCCTGGATCAGGTGCAGGGATGCGCGGGTGCCCGCAGTGGCGCTGCTGATGGGGTCGATCAGCCACGGCCCGAGGGCCTCGAGGCACACCACATCTTCGGCGCCGCTGGCCTCGACCACCGCCGCCAGGTGCTCCGGCTCTCCGAAGTCTGCCGTCCAGTTCTCGCCCTCTGCCCTCAGCTCTCGGGCGTCGCTCACGCACACGACCGGACGGTCCAGCCGGGCGGCGAGCGCCTCGGCGAGCCAGTCGCCCTCGCCCACCAGGAGCACAGGGCCGTGCCGACCGGCAGCGGCAGGCTCCAGCCCCTCCCAGTCGATCCGGTACAGCCAGTCGTCGCCCACCCGGCCGGCGGCCTCATCGGCGGTCTGCGGACGGTCCACCCAGTGGCGCTTGCGCTGGAATGGCGTGAGCGGCAGGTGCTGCACGCGGCCGGGCGCGTGGGTGTGGAAGCGCTGCCAGTCGATGTCCACGCCAGCGGAGTACATCCGGCCGACGGTCTCGAGCAGCTGGGACCAGTCGTCGGTCTTCCGGCGGAGGGAGGGGTACCATCGGGCCTCGACCTGCCCCTCGAGGCAGCGGGCGCCGTTGCCGGACAGGATGGGGTGGTTGCCCAGCTCGAGGAAGTGGCGGTAGCCGAGCTCGGCCAACGTCTCCATCGAGGCGAGGAACTGCACGCCCTGGCGCATGTGGCGCACCCAGTACGCCGGGTCGGTCACCTCGTCGCCGGCCACCGCGCCGCGCACGTTCTCGATCAGCGGCAGCCGGGGCGGGTGCAGGGTGATCGAGCGCACCACCGCCTCGTACTCGGCGAGGATCGGGTCCATCACCATGCTGTGGGCGGCGTGGCTGATGTTCAGCTTCCGAACCTCGATCCCCTCGGCCTCCAGCGCTGCGGCGATGCCGTCCACCGGGTCGCTGTAGCCGGAGATCACGACCTCTTCCGGGCCATTCACCGCAGCCACACCAGCGCGCTCTTCGTGGCCCTCCAAGGCGGCGGCCACGCGCGCGGGCGTGGTGAAGCAGGCGACCATCGAGCCCTCCGGGGGCCCGCTGGACATCAGGCGACCCCGGATCGCCATCAGGCGCAGGCCGTCTTCGAGCGAGAACACTCCGGCGAGCGCCGCTGCCGGGAACTGGCCCGTGCTGTGGCCGATCACCGCAGCAGGCTCCACGCCCCACGACGCCCAGAGCTGGGCCATGGACCAGTCCAGCGCGAACATCGCGGGCTGGGTGTAAGCCAGGCTGTGCAGGGGGCTCTCGGCATCGGTCTCGTCGCTGTACAGCACGTCGAGCAGCGGCCGCTCCAGGTGCGGCTCGAGCAGGCGGGCGCACTCGTCGAGGGCGGCGCGGAACACGGGCTCGGTCTCGTACAGCGACCGGGCCATGCCCACCCGCTGGGGTCCGGCGCCGGTGCACAGGAACACCGGCCGGGCGGCCTCGGCCTTGCCGGAGATCGTGGCCTTGCCGGCGGCGACCTTGGCGAGCTGGGCGAGCACGGCGTCACGGTCGGCGCCGATGACGGCGGCTCGGGCGGCCAGGTGCGAGCGGCCCACGTTCAGCGTGTAGGCGGCATCCGCCAGGGAGGTCCCGCCCTCGGCCAGCCGGTCGTGCACCTGTTGGGCGAGCTCGACCACGCCGGCGTCGGTGCGGGCGGAGAGGGTGAGCAGGGTGAGCGGCCGGTCGGTGGACGCGTCCACCTCGGCGCGTGTCGGGGCCTCGCCGAGCACGATGTGAGCGTTGGTGCCGGAGATGCCGAATGAGCTCACGCCGGCCAGTCGACGGCGCTCTCCCGGAGCCCAGTCGCGGCCCTCGGCGGTGACCTGGATCGGGAACTCGTCGAGGGGGAGGGCGGGGTTTGGGGCCTCGAAGTGCAGGTGCGGCGGGATGCGGCCGGCCTGCAGCGATGCCACGACCTTGAGCACGCCGATGATGCCGGCGCCGGCCTCGAGGTGGCCCACATTGGTCTTCACCGAGCCCACGCCGAGGGGGCGGTCGGCGGGTCGGCCGGCGGTCATCACCTCGCCCAGCGCCCGGATCTCGATGGGGTCGCCGAGCTTGGTGCCGGTGCCGTGGCACTCCACATAGTCGGCGTCGGCCGGGTCGAGCCCGGCGTCGGCCCAGGCGGAGCGGAGCACGGCCTGCTGGGCGGCGCCGCTGGGGACCGTGAGGCCGGAGGAGCGGCCGTCGTGGTTGATCGCGGAGCCCTCGATCACGGCGAGGATGGCGTCGTCTGCCGCGATGGCGTCGGACAGGCGCTTGAGCACCACCATGCCCGCACCCTCGCCACGCACATAGCCGTCGGCCCGGTGGTCGAAGCTCTTGCACCGGCTGTCGGGCGCCAGCGCGCGAAGCTGGCTCATCTGAATGGTGGTCTCGGGACCGACGATGGCGTTCACGCCACCGGCGAGGGCGAGCGTGCACTCGCCAGCGCGCAAGGCCTGGACCGCCATGTGGAGCGACACCAGGGAGCTGCTGCAGGCCGTGTTCACGGCCATCGCCGGGCCGCGGAGGCCGAGGGCATACGACACGCGGCCGGCCGCGAAGCTCGTCTCGTTGCCTGTGCCCGAGTAGGCATCCACCTCGACGGCGGTGGCGGTGGGCTCGAACCGGCGGCCGTACTCGGCGAACCCGATGCCGACGTATACGCCAGTGGCGGAGCCCTCGAGGGACGCGGGAGCGATGCCGGCGTGCTCCAGGGCGTGCCAGCTGGTCTCCAGGAGCCAGCGCTGCTGCGGGTCCAGCGATGCGGCCTCTCGCGGGCTGATGCCGAAGTGGGCGGCGTCGAACAGCTCAATGCCATCCACGAAGCCGCCCTCTCGGGCGTACAGCTTGCCGGGGGTGGCCGGCGCGGGATCGAAGTAGCGGTCCACGTCGAACCGGTCCGTGGGCACCCGGCGCACCGCATCGGTGCCCGACGCGAGCATGGCCCAGAACGACTCGGGATCGGTAACGCCGCCAGGGAACCGGCATGCGGCGCCCACGATGGCGATGGGCTCGCCCAGGTCGCGGGCGACCGTCTGGGCGGTGACCACCTGTGCCGACGGGTCCACCAGGTCGAGCACGCCGAGCAGGTGGTCGGCCAGCGCGTTGACGTTGGCGTGGTCGAAGGCGAGCGTCGCCGACAGTGGCACCCCGACGGCGCTCTGCAGCCGCGTGCGCAGGTCCATCGCCATCAGCGAGTCCATGCCCGCGTCGAAGAACCCGCGCTTCGGGTCGATGGGCTGCCCGGCGGGGAAGCCGAGCACCTTGCCGACCACGCCGGCGAGCACGTCCGACAGCCGGGCCCTGCGTGCGCCCGATGGCGTGCCCCGCAATTCGGCCACCAAGCCGCCATCCACCGCCTCGGGCTCTCCGCCGAGGTCGAACAGCAGGGGGAGCGGAGCGGGACGGGAGGCGGCGTAGGCCACCCAGTCGAACGGCGCGACCACCGGATCGGCGACGCTGGCGGAGAGCGCACGCCCGAGCACGGCCAGCGCATCCTCAGCGTCGAGCAGGCGGATGCCTTCCTCGGCCCACCGAGCCCGCACGGCATCGCCCACGCCCTCGACCATCGCGCCTTCGGTCCATGGGCCGTAGCCGAGGGACAAGCCAGGCTTTCCGCTGGCGCGCCGGTAGCGGCACAGCGCGTCCAGATACGCGTTCGCGGCGGCGTAGTTCGCCTGGCCGGGCACGCCCAGCGTCGCCGCGGCAGATCCGAAGCACACGAACGCCTGGAGGTCGAGCTCGGCCGTGGCCTGGTGCAGGTTCCACGCGCCGGTGACCTTCGCGGCGAGCACCCGCTCCACTCGCTCGTCGGTCTGATCAGCGAGGAGGGCGTCGTCGTTGGTGCCTGCGACGTGCACAACGCCGCGCAGCTCGGACAGTCGCGCCACCACCGCCTGCACGGCCTTCGGGTTGGTCACGTCTCCGTTGGCCTGGTGCACCCGCACGCCCCGCGCTGCGAGCGCGTCGAGCATGGCGGTGGCGGCCTCGGAGCCCGGTCCCGAGCGGGAGAACAGGCACAGGGTGCGCACGCCCTGGTCGGCGAGCCAGGTGCAGGTGCGGCGGCCCAGATCGCCGTATCCGCCGGTCACGAGCCAGGTTCCGTCCAGCGTGGGCGGGGTGGCGCCGAGGGCACCGCGGCTGCGCGCCAGCCGGCCCTCGAGCGCGCGCCCATCCTTCAACAGGAAGGGTCCTCCGCCGGTGAGCAGCCGGTCGGCGACCGCACCAGCGTCCACCGGGCCCGCGACATCTACGTGGCCGCCCCACCGCTCGGGTTGCTCCAGCGCCAGCACCCGACCGAGCCCCCACAGCGGAGACGCCCACAAGCCGGCCTCGGAGCCCGCGTGCACGCCGGGGGTGATGAGCCACAAGCGAGCCTGGGTGTCGGCCATCGCCCTCGCGGCGGCGAACGCAGCGAGGGTCGGGGAGTGGTCGGCGCTGGCGTCCAGCGCGCTGAACACCACGCCCTCCACGTCCGGCGTCACCGTGCGGGTGACCCGTCGGCCACGGGCCTCCAGGGCCGCCGCCAGCGCGTCGCCATCGCCGAGCACCGCCCACAGGCCATCGCCGGGCGGCACCACGGCGGCCGCCGCGGGCCTCCACTTCAGGACGACCACCATCTCGGCGAGCGGGTCGGAGGTGGTGGCGGCGCGCTCCAAGGGCTCGAGCCAGTACCGCTCCCGCTGCCAGGCCATGGGCGGCAGGTCGACCGCGGGCGCGGGCTGCACGCCAAGATCCACCTCGATCCCGGCCGTGTGCAAGCCGCCCGCCGCGGCGAGCAGGGTGAGCCCATCGTGGGCGGCGCGGTCGAGGGAGGCGAGCCAGGTGGCGGGCGTGGTGTCGTAGCACCGGGCGCCCATGCCGCTCAGGATCGGCCTGGGGCCGAGCTCGAGGAACAGGCTGTGCCCCTGGGACCGCAGGGTCTCCATGCCGGTGGCGAACCGCACGGCGTGACGCACGTGCCGAACCCAGTACATCGGATCGGTGAGCGCCTCGGTCTCCTCGCTGCCCGTGAGGTTCGACACCACGGGGATCGAGGGGCGGCTGTAGGTGATGGACCGGGCCACGGCCTCGAAGGCGTCGAGCATCGGCGCCATCAGCGGGCTGTGGAAGGCGTGGCTCACCCGCAGGCGGCGGGTCTTCACGCCGGCGGCGTCGAAGTGGGCCTCGATGGCATCGATCGCTGCGATCTTCCCGCTGACGACGGTCTCGCTGGGGTTGTTCAGCCCCGAGATGTCGACGTCGCCGGCGTGGTCGGCCACCACCGCGGCCACGCTGGGCTCGTCGGCGAACACGGCCAGCATCGCGCCGTCGCGGGGCAGGGCGCCCATCAGGCGGCCCCGCTCCACCACGAGCTTCGCGGCGTCTTCCAGGGAGAACACGCCGGCCACGTAGGCGGCGGCGAGCTCGCCGATGCTGTGCCCTACGGCCACGTCGCAGGTCACCCCGCGGGCGGCCCAGGTGCGGGCCAGGGCGACCTGGAGCACGAACAGGGCGGGCTGGGTGTACTGGGTGAGGTGGATGCGGGTGTCGTCATCCGACTCGGGGAACACGACGCTCGCGAGCGGAACGTCCAGGTGGGTGTCCACCGCGGCAGCGGCCTCGTCCCAAGCTGTGCGGAACACGGCATCTGAAGCATACAGTGCGCGACCCATGCCCGGATACTGGCTCCCCTGGCCGGTGAACAGGAACACCACCTCCGGGGGCAGGCCGGCGACCTCGCCAGTGCTGACGCCGACGGCCTGGCCATCGGTGATCCAGGCCGACAATCGGTCGCGGGCCTCGGCGGCGTCCGATGCGGCCACGGCGAGCCGGTGCGACAGGTGGGAGCGACCGACGAGGGCTCCGTGGGCGAGCGTGGGCAAGCTGTCGGTGGACAAGGCGTCGACGTAGGACGCGGCCAGCGCGCGCCGCCCGGCGTCGCTCCGGGCCGACAGGGTGAGCACCGCGGGGCTGGCGACGGGCTCCGGGGCCTCGACGTGGGGCGGCGACTCGACGACGATGTGGGCGTTCGTCCCGGATAATCCAAATGACGACACGCCGCCGATCCGGCGCCGCTCGCCCTCCCATGGGGTGAAGGCCGTGGGGATGCGCAGCGGGGTGCCGTCGAGCTGGATGCGCGGGTTGAGTGCTGTGAGGTGCAGGTGCGGCGGCACGCCCTCGCCGTCGAGGGTGAGCAGCAGCTTGACGAACCCGGCGATGCCAGCGGCGGTCTCGAGGTGGCCGAAGTTGGTCTTCGCCGAGCCGACGAACAGCGGTCGGTCGCCATCCCGCGTGCCGAACACGGCCTTCAGCGCGTCGAGCTCGATGGGGTCGCCCAGCGGGGTGCCGGTGCCGTGGGCCTCGACGTAGTCGACATCGGCGGGCGTGAGGCCGCCGTTCTCCAAGGCCTGGCGGACGACCTGCTGCTGAGCGCGGCCGCTGGGTGCGGTGAGCCCGTTGGACCGGCCGTCCTGATTCACGGCGGTGCCGCGGATGACGCCGAGGATCCGTCGCCCGTTCTTCACGGCATCCGACAGGCGCTCGAGCACCACCATGCCCGCGCCCTCGCCTCGCGCGTAGCCATCGGCCGACGCGTCGAAGGTCTTGCACCGGCCATCCGGTGCCAGGGCCTGCAGCTTGGAGAAGTAGATCGTGGGCTCGGGCGCTAGCAGCATGTTCGCGCCGCCGGCGAGGGCCAGGTCGGACTCGCCGCTGCGGAGGGACTGGACCGCCAGATGGATGCTGACGAGCGAGCTGGAGCACGCGGTGTCGACCGTGACCGCGGGGCCCTGCAGGCCGAGGGTGTAGGCGATGCGACCGGCGGCGACGGAGAGGAAGGCGCCGGTGCCGGAGTACGCCGTCATCACCTCGGGCTGGTCGCCCAGGAAGTGGCGTCGGCCGTAGTCGGACAGCCCAAGACCAACGAACACACCGGTCTTCGAGCGTGCCAGCCCGTCGGCCGGGAGGTGGCCGTTCTCGAGCGCCTCCCAGGCCACCTCGAGCAGCAGCCGCTGGGCCGGGTCCATCTCCACGGCCTCGCGGGGGGAGATGCCGAAGAAGCCGGCGTCGAACCGGGACACGTCGCCGAGGAAGCCGCCGTTGCGGGTGATCATCTTGCCGGGTGCTGCCGGGTCGGGGTCGTACAGCGCGTCCACATCCCACCGGTCGGGCGGCACCTCGGAGATGGCGTCGACCCCATCGCGCAGGAGCTGCCAATACGACGCCAGATCGGTGGCGCCGCCGGGCAGCCGCAGGCCCACGCCGACCACGGCGATGGGCTCCCGCCGGGCCCCCTCGGCCTCGGCCAGCTTGGTCTTCAGGCCCTGCACAGCGAGCAGGGCCTTCTTGAGGGGAGAGAGGGGAGGCGCGCCGTCCTGGCTCATGGACACCTTCGTCGATGGGTGAGGAGGGTAGCCCGGAGGATCGGGAGTGGCATCTGAGGGGGCTGGGACGTTGCTTTCGTGGGATCTGGGATTGGGCGGGGTTGGTGAGGGGTGGTGGTGAGGGTTGGTGGAGAACGTAGGTTTGATAAGGAATATGATTGTTCTGTGGGTCGGGTGGCCGATGGATCTGGGTTCGGGACGGGTCGGTGGTGGTGCGTGGTTTGGGCGGGGCCATGGATCACGGGTTCGGACGTGTGCGGGGAGAGCCGGTGCCTGCTGGCGTGGGTCCTCCCCATCCGCGGCATCGCGGAGTCCCCTGCTGGCGGCGTCTGGAGTCCCCCCCACTTGCGCGGCCTCTTCGGTCGCGTGGGTCCGGACGACTGCGGGGTGTTGGGCCAGGGAGGGTGGGGTGGGTGGGGGTTCGGGGCGGTGGTGGTGAGGCGAGCGGTGTCGTGGATTCGGTTGCTGCCGGGTAGCCTTTGGTGATGCCGGATCGGCTGTGGCCGGGGGAAGACTGGGGTCCGGGGCGGGGTCAGGCACCGCGGCGGGCCCGGGTCCGGGCGGCGTCAAGTCGCTGCGCTGCCACGCGACGGGTGCCTGACGGGGTCTGGACGATAGGTGTTACATCAACTGTCTGCGGGGAAGCTACGTGTTGCGGGCGTGGTCGCGATGTTGGCGGAGGCTCAGCTGGGGATCCGGATCGGCGTGGCTCGGGCAGAGTGCGGGAGAGCCGGTGCCGGATGGGGGGCTGCCCTCCGTCCGCTGCTGGCGGCGCCTGGGGCCGGTCGCTCACCAAGACGGACCGGGGGTTGGGTCGGCGGT
>JBLFXJ010000175.1:0-16268 GCA_047609825.1 Myxococcota bacterium | reverse complement strand
GGTCTGCGCGAGCGCAGCCCCGGGGGGCGGTCCCTGGCACGACGAAGCGCGTGCAGCGAAGTGAGCTTGCGAGCGAAGTAAACAAGCGAGGAAGCGACAGGCGTCCCCCCGCGGCGAGCGATGGACTGAAGGAACAGACCGCCGACGAACTCGCGCCAGCGGGTTCTTCTGGCGGTCTGTTAGGGTCGGCCGACGGAGGGACGGTGCGGATCAACCTGGTCGACGGAACGTTCGAGCTGTTTCGCTGCTACTACGGCGCGCCGAAGGTCTCCGCGCCCGACGGGATGGAGGTCGGTGCCACGCGGGCGCTCCTGCGCACCCTGCTCCGCCTGCTGCAGGAAGACGAGGAGCCGTACTGCGCCGTCGCCTTCGACAGGGTGATCGAGTCGTTCCGCAACGACCTGTTCGACGGCTACAAGACCGGCGCGGGCATCGATCCAGACCTGCTCGGCCAGTTCCCGCTGGGCGAGCGGGCGGCTAGAGCGCTCGGCGTGGTCACCTGGCCGATGATCACGCATGAGGCGGACGACGCGCTGGCCACCGCGGCCCACCGGTGGAAGGACGAGGCCGACCACATCCGACTGTGTGTGCCCGACAAGGACCTCGCCCAGTGCGTCGAGGGCGACCGCGTGGTGCTGTACGACCGAATCCGCAAGAAGACCTACGACGAAGCTGGCGTGTGGGAGAAGTGGGGCATCGCTCCGGCGTCGATCCCCGACTGGCTGGCGCTCGTCGGCGACAAGGCCGATGGCATCCCTGGCATCCCCCGCTGGGGCGCAAAGTCCGCCTCGACGATGCTCGCCCACTACCGCACCATCGACGCCATCCCGGAATCGGCCGACATGTGGGAGGTCAAGGTGCGCGGCGCTAGCACCCTCGCGGCAAACCTCTCCGATCGGCGAGGCGAGGCCGAGCTGTACCGAACGCTGGCGATGCTTCGCACCGATGTGCCGCTGGCGGAAGACCTGGCTGACCTGCGCTGGCAGGGGGCCGACCGGGAACTCCTGGGCGACCTGTGCGCGCGGCTGGGAGATGAGCGATTCCTCGAGCGCGTCCCGAAGTGGCAGTGACAGCCTGGCGGCTCGGCAACGCGGTGTGGGGCGCGCTGCTGCTGCTCGGGGCCTTGGTCCAGCTCAACGACCCCGACCCCCTGGTGTGGGTGGTCGCATACTCGGTGCCGGCGGCGCTCTGTGCTGCCGCCATCGCCGACCGGCTCGCCTACTGGCTGCCGGCGCTGTGGGCAGCCGGCGCCCTGTTCTGGGCCGCCACCATCGCGGCCGCTGGCGTGACCGAGTCCAACCCGATGAGAGGCCCGTCCGGCCTGTTCGAGTCGGGCCTGTTGGCGGAGGAGATCGTGCGGGAGAGCCTCGGCCTCGGCCTGATCGCTGCTGGGTGCCTCGTGCAGGCCTGGCGCATCCGTCGCGCCAACGCGTGAACATCCCGATCCGGGCCACAGCCCGGCTCCCCGGTTAGTCCGGCCTCTACCCGGCGGGGGGGCCTGCCCGGTTCGCACCGTCCCCTGGGGCTTAAGCCCGAACCCGTCCACCCGTGCCAGCCAAGGACGCCATGCACGCTCCACTGCTTGCGGCCCTGTTCGCCTGCCAGAATGTCGAGCTCGCAAAGCTCGAGACCGCACAGGAGCTGCTGGACGACCGGCAGCGCGCCATCGCGGCACAGACCGACGAGCTCCGCACCTCGATGATCGAGCTGGGCATGGTGGCGAGGGACAAGCCCGATGCACAGCCGCCCGGGCCTCGGAGCGAGCTCAACGATCATCAGCTTCCCGCTACCCCGCTCGCCGGCACCTACCCAGTGACGTTGTCGCGCACGGGCGACCCGCCGGCGCTGCCCCCGCTGCCCGAGGCCGAGCGCACCGACACGCCCTGCGGGTTCAAGTTCAAGGTGGAGGAGCTCAAGCCGCTGAGCGACTTCGTGTTGAACAAGCTCGACCTCGGCAAGTCATCCCCGCTCCTCCTGCTGGAGGATGGCAAGCCGATGCCGGCGCACGCGTTTCCCAAGCAGTATGAGCAGCGCTGCGCAGGCGCCTTCCGGCATGCCGGCTTCGTCCTTCTATTTTCGCCGAGCGGGACGGATGCCGGTGCGTTCGGGACCCACGAATACTCGCTCGTTCTGTCCCCGGATGTCCCACTCCGCAGGGGCGATGATGGCCGCCAGATGTACTGGATCTACCCGGGCACCACGCTCACGGTCCAATTCGCCGAGGGGTGGGACGAGACCTGGGGCGAGATGCACGTCGACCTCGCTGGCCGGGTGGCGAGCATCGCCGCGAGCCCACTGACGGTCACCGTCGCCGACGAAGAGTTCGAGATCACCGGTGAAGACCTCGTGGTCAGCACCGAGCCCGACGTTCAGCAGGGTGCCTGGGGGATCACCCTGGCCTCGCCGCCCGACGGCCCGTACGCCATCGTCAACCTGCTCACGGTGGGCAATGCCGAGTACGCCCGTGTCGTCACCGGGCCCCGCGCGTTCAACAAGGAGGCCAAGTGATGCGTGCGGTGCTCACGCTCGTCGTCGCGCTCGCGGCCTGCAGCAACGACGCCAGGGTCGAGGAGCTCGACAGGCAGCTGGCACTCCTCGAGGCCGACGTCGCCGATACCCGTGCGCGAATCGACAAGATGGCGGCGGGTGTCGCTCGGGCCAAGCGCCACGTGCGGCCCGGCCAACGCGACCAATCCCCCGACGACTTCAACCCGCGCACACCCCTGCCCCCTGGCAGCGCCGACCACCCCGACGTGGTCCTGGTGTCCATCGACACGCTGCGTGCCGACCACCTGGGCGCCTACGGATACGACCGCGACACCAGCCCGTTCATGGACGAGCTCGCGAGCACGGGCACGGTGTTCATGGACCACTGGTCGCCAGCCCCGTGGACGCTGCCGTCCCACACCACCATGCTCTCGGGTTTCCTCCCCAACAACCACGGCGCCATCGAAGACCACACCCGCATCCGGGCCCAGGTGCCGATGGTACAAGAGGCCCTCGCGGCGAGCGACTACCTCACCGTCGGCGTGGTCGCGACGATGTTCGTGTCCAGTAAATATGGTTTCGAGCGCGGCTTTGGCGATGTGGATGTGGACTTCTTCGACTTCGGCGTCAACGACAAGAAGACGAACAATCAGTCCACTGTCGACGCCGAGCATGTGTTCGACACCGCCTACCACTGGGCGCAGCAGCAGGACGACGGGCGACCGATCTTCGCCTTCCTCCACGTGTACGACGTGCACTACCACTACGATCCACCCCCGCCGTGGAACGAGAAGTTCGATCGGGCACCGCGCATGGGCGACGCGATCTACAAGTCCTACACCGACTACAAGAAGCGCATGGTGTCGGACGAGCAGCTGGCCCACCAGGTCGCGCAGTACGACGAGGAGATCGCGTACGTAGACCACCAACTCGGGCAGTTCGTCGAGCGGTGGCGGGCATCCGGGCGCGACCTGATCGTGCTGGTCACGGCAGACCACGGCGAGGAGTTCGGTGAACGCGGCAGCTGGGGCCACGCACACACCCTGTTCGATGAGCAGCTCCACGTGCCGCTGATCGTCAACGGGCCAGGCATCCAGCGCCAGGTCGTGCGAGACCGCACAGGCGGCGAGGATCTGGCCGGCACGATCGCGGGCCTGGCGGGGGTGCAGTTCCCGGCCGGCGATGGGGTGGATCGTTCGCGCACCCTGCGCACCGGTCAGCCCGTGCGAGAGTCGGCGGTCCCCGGTCGCTACGCCGACACCAGCCGGTTCGACACCCTGCAGTACCGCTGGCACGACCCCCCCTACGACCTGATCGTGGACATGGGGCGTGCCGCACGGCGACTGTGTGACCTCAGCTCCGACCCTGGCTGCCAGGAGAACCTGTACCGAAAGCGGAAGACCCGCGGCGAGGCCATGTTCCAGGAACTGTCCGATCACCTCGGCCAGCCATGGATCGCCGAGCAGGACGGGACCGTCGATCTCCCGAAGGGCACCTACGCATATCGCGGCATTCAGCGAAACAAGCAGCGAATCGAAGTGACCGCCGGCGACCGCTTCGCCGTGCATCCGCTCGACGGCAAGCTGCGCATCGAGGGCATCGAGGATGCCTACCGAGCCCTCGGCCAGGACTGTCGCTTGCCCGAGGAGGGCGACCCGCTGGCGTACGACGGCCCATTCTCCTGCTCCGAAGGCGGTGTCGAGATCACATACGACGACTGCATCGCGCTGCGGGAGCTCGGCTACGTGCAAGGAGACTGCGAGGCGCTCCCCCACTGAGCGTGGGCCGACACACGCGACAATCCGTGCCCGCCGAGCACGGTGTGCGACGACTGCACCACGGATCGTGAGAGGATGCGTGAACTCGGCTACACCCTCTGTGTGGCCGGCGCCGTCAATCTGATGGGGGCTCTCCTCCATCCCCGACCCAGCGCCGACCCGACCCTGACCGGGGCATCCGCCCCTGCCGGCTCTTCTCCTCAAAGCCCGCTTGTCATCCATGTTCAATCTATCGAACGCTATCCCTCGCCCGCAGGACGACGAGCTCGGTCCGCGACCCGATCCGTTCCCACGCGGAACGCCGATCGGGCTGCACCTGCGCGTCGAGCGCCTGATCCGCGTGAATCACAGCCGCACGTACTACCTGGTGAACAACAAAGCGCCACGGTGGTACACGCGAAAGTGTTGGTTGTGCGGCAATAAGCACAGCCCCCCCACGGCCCAGGCGTGTACCTACTGCTCCGCGCCGCTGGGCACGCGCCGGTTCCTGATGACCTCGCGGTGGCACCCCGCCTCGTGCGAGGCGTTCGAGGGCTACGCCAATCGCCGGCTGGTGCACGACGCGCTCGCCTCGCCGGTGGCGCTGTACCGCTACCACGAGCAACTCCTCGCCGTGTACCCGTGGAATCACGACACCCTCCTCCTCGGCGAGCCGTCGCCGCTCACGAGTGAGGATGTGCTCCGCGCCACGTTCAACCTGGCAGATGCGCTCTCTCACCTCCACAACTACGGGGTGATCCTCCACCGGATCAACCCCGGCAACATCCTGCTGGCACCCGATGGCCAGGTGAGGCTGTTCGATCTCGAGGTGGAGCGCCTGTCGGATCGACCCATCCGTCCGTGCGAAGACTTCACGCAGCCGCCCCTGCGCGACCTGCGCGACGTGTGTGAGATCCTGGGCCAGTACTGCCCGGTCGAAGACGAAGAGCTGCGCACCTTCCTGAAGAACGCGCGCCGCGGCCAATGGGAGACCGCCGATCTGCTCGCCGGCGCAGCCACGCAGTTCTCCACCCGGCGCCGCGGCAGCTTCACCGGGCTGTCCACCGCCGCCGGCATGACCGACGCCGGCATGGTGCGCGCACTCAACGAAGACGCGTTCCAGTGGCGTCGCCTGGGCACCAACGCGCGCCTGTTCGCCGTGGCCGATGGCATGGGTGGGCACTTCAGCGGCGAGGTTGCGTCCCAGCTCGCGACGCGGTCCGCCTGCCGTGCGGTCCAACGCAAGTTCGGCGACAAGACCCAGTGCACCTTCGCCGACGCACCGAAGCTCCTCGCCGAGGGCTTCGAGCAGGCCAACCTGGCGGTGTGCACCTACGCCCACGAACACCGACGCCACATGGGAACAACCCTCGTGTGCGCGCTGCATGTCGTGATCGACGGCAAGTCGAAGGTGTGGATCGGGCACTCCGGCGACAGCCGAGCCTACCTGCTGCGAGACGGCGAGCTGCGCCGGCTGACCGAAGACCACTCGATGGTGGCAGCCATGGTGGCCGCCGGCAAGATCACGGAAGCCGAGGCCCGCACGCACCCCAAATCCAACGTGCTGCTCAGCTTCCTCGGCAACTCCGAGGATCTCGAGCCAGACATCGAGGGGTTCGACGTGGACCCGGGCGATCGCATCCTGATGTGCTCGGACGGCCTGTGGGGCGAGCTGGTGGACGAGGACATTGAACGCATCCTCGGCACCGACATCGACCCGAGACGGTCCGTGAACCGTCTGCTCCGCGCGGCCAACGACGCCGGCGGCAGCGACAACGTCACCGCGGTCGTGCTCGACATCCCCTGGGACTGAGCACCAGGTTTCGCGGCCATCAGGCCTCTGCCTGCGCTCCCTGCGCCCAGGTGACCCAGCGGAGCTGCGCGCCCTGTGGCACCGCTGACATGGCCACGGCCAGCGCCTGGCGGAAGACCTCCTCCGCCTCGACCGGACGGCCATGCTCCACGAGCACGCGGGCGTAGTCCAGCGCCTCGGCCACCGTGACATCGCCTTCGAACAGTGCGACCGTGGCCTCGGCCGCATGAGCGAGCCCGAGATCGGCGAGCACCGTGCTGCTGGCTTCGGAGCCAGCGGACAGAAGGAAGCCGAACACGTCGTCGAGTGCGTCGCGAACCGTCAGCATGATCCCTCCTGGACGCCCGAGCACTTCTGACCCATCGTCCGGAATCAGCATAGCGTCAAACTGACCGACCGTCCAGAATGGTGAACCACGGATCGATTCCAGCGAGAAGTCCGCATCGTTCCACCCCGAGACCCGAGGGGTAAACTTGCGATGCGGACGTACGAGCGGCTGACCGTGTTGAGATTCGCGGACGTGCCTGAGGCGCCGCGAGCCGCTCGGCACCCCACGCACCACCCGGCCAACGCCGTCGGAGTGCCACTGATGACGCCCGAAGAACCGCCAATATCGCCCGAGCGCACCGAAACGGCGGGACTGTCGCAGACCGCTGACCGCCAGTTCGGTGTCAGGCGATCACGGCTCAGCGCTCGATCGGCACCCACGCGGGCAGCTTCGGATCTTCCTCACCGCGGGCATTGATCACCCGTGTGGGGCCCACGTCCGGGCGCTCGTCTTCTTCGAGCAGCTCCATCCGGCCGGCGTACCAGAACCCGCCGTCGTCGAAGAAGGCTCCTGCAGTGATCAGACCCTCGATGGCCCATACGCGCTCGGTCATGTACCCCTCGTCGATGTCGAAGATCGACACGCCGATCAAGTCGAGCTTGTAGGTCTTCGTGTAGTCCGGCCCCGACGTGCTCGTCATGGTGGTCATCGGAACGCTGACCATGCCGCGGCCGATGCTCTGCACCAGGGTGTGGCCGTCGAATCGGTTGAGGTAGTGCTTCACCATGTTGGTGCCGGCTGGCGTGATGTTCGACGGCGACGGCATGCTCATCAGGTTGGAGTTGTACTCCAGCCACTCGCCCTCATTGAGCTGGTTGAACTTCCGCAGCTTGAGGTGGAATCCGCTCATCAGGCGGTCGAGCACCTGCCGCAGCATCTCCTGCTGCAGACCTTCACGCCGATTGGACCGCTCGAGACCCTCGATCTGGGTCTGGGCCACGCGACCGTCGTCGAGCACCTGCAGCTGGAGCTTGGCCCCGGTGAGCTTGGCGTCGATCTGGTCGAGCGTCCTCTGGGCGTTGTCGAGCGGCTTGGTGCCGCGCTCGCCGCGCTGCACCGAGGCCTGCATGCCGAAGTCCTCGATCTCGCACAGCACTTCGAACTTGCGCTTACCGAGCTTCCAGTCCTTCTCGCACCCGAGCACCGCACGCAGCTGGAACGCGTTGGTGCGGAAGCCCATGTTCTCGTCGGCCAGCATCGGCAGGGCGTAGGGCACAGACATCTCGGAGGTGATCATCCACCGGGTGCCGTCCCACCGGGCGAACAGGTCGCCGTAGACGATGACCTCCTCCACCGCCTCGTCGGCGAACACCTCGGCGGCGCTGGGCCGCTCGGCTACGGGCGCAGGCGCAGGCACAGGCACAGGCACAGGCACAGGCGCGGGGGTCTCCTGGGCCAAGGCCGTCCCGGCCATCATCAGCCACATCCACACCGCGACCGCCATGCTCGCCCTCCCGCCCCATGAAGTAGTCCCGTGCAGGGCAGACGTCTCGCCGCCGCTGCCATCCCAACAGGGGATGACGTACGCCGCGGGGGCGGGTATCATTGCGGGTCGATTTCCCTGGAGGCTGCGATGCGACCTTGGATGCTCATTCCCACGCTTGCGCTGGCTGCATGCGTGAAGGTCCCCGCGGCGGACCCCGAGTTCAGCGACGCGGTGCGGTTCCTGTTCCGCGCGTTCGATGACGACCCGGCCACGGTCGCTTTCGCCATCCGCGAGCTCGAGGCGCAGGTCTACCAGTCGATGGACGTGTCCGCGAAGTCGGTGAACGACCGCGCCCTGCTCCCAGAGCGCCTGACCACCGAAGACGTGGCGGGGCTGGACCGGCCGAACCGACCCGTGGGCGATGCGTTGCCCGTGGCGGTGGCCGGCCTGTCGCCGTTCTCCCCCAAGGAACACACGCCGATCCACCTGCTCGTCGACCACACGCCCGTCGAGCCCTACTCGCCCAAGTACTACGAGCGCGAGTTCGTCGAGGGCCGCAACTGCTGGGCCGACCGCGACTGCGACTACCTCCGCACGCGGAACGACCTGACGAAAGAGAACGCGCTGATGACCGTCGATTACTGGTTCAACAAGGACTATCGATGGATCGATCTCAACCTGCCCGACCCGTCCGAGCTCGCCGAGGGCGAAGAAGCGGTGAACGACGGCAAGCCGCGCTGGGCGTTCATGGCCCGCGCCGTCAACGCCGAGTCGTTCTCCGGTCGCAAGGACAACGCGTGGATCTACCAGTCGTTCAGCATCGACATCTGGGTTCCCCGCGATGGCGAGGGCTACATCGCTGGTAAGAAGGCCGAGTTCGAGTCGGACAGCTCCGGCGGCGGGTCGCTGCGCATGCTCTGCCTGTGGGCCGAGACCGAGTTCGGGCTCAAGGTGTCTGACGACGTGGTCATCGGCACCACCCGCGGCGGCATCGACAACAACTTCCAGGCGGCCGACGACTGGCTGGCCGAGAACTGATCTTCAGCCTGGGGGTCCAGTCTGCTCGTCTGCGAACCGGCCCGAGTGTAGCGCAGGGTACCTGCGCAGATCGGGCCGGCTCTTGACTCGGGCCTGGACCGCCGACCTGGGGTCAGGTGCCTGGCGTCGGCACTCCGAGCCGCCGGAGCCATCCCACGACGCGGCGCGCCTGATCTTCGTCGAGAAACGCCAGGTACGACGCCCACATGATCAGCCCGAACACCGGGATGCGCATGAACACCATGATCCATCCGTGCAGGCACAGCCCGAGCAGGAACGCGATTCCGCGGGTGCGGCGGAAGATCAGGCACAGCGGTAACAGCGCCTGGCTGAGGCCGACGACCGCTGTGAGCCCGGCTGTCACCGTCGGGTAGTTGAGCATCAGCTCCATGCCCGGCGGGATGAACTCCACCGCACCCATCGCCTCGTGGATCGCAGATCCGTCATGCCAGCGGGGGAACTTCATCTTCCACGAGAAGGTGATCAGGTAAAGCACCACGATCTGGATCTGCACCATGCGCTGCACCCAGGGCCAGGCCTCGAGGGGCGCGGCGTCGGGCTCGGCCCGCTCCCGGAGCCAGGCGTCGACCGACAGCACAGCACCGCCGCCGTACGGCATGAGGGCGAGCCAGAACACCATCGTGCGGATCACCAGGTCGCCGCCGTTGATCAGGAATGTGTCCCGCTCGTGGATCGACAGCAGCAGGATGTACAGCAGGATCGCAGTCGGCTTGGTGCGGTACCCGGCGGTGAGGCTCACGGCGAGCCCGATGGCCGCGACCCACACCGCCCACACCACCGCGGGAGATGAGCCGATCAACAAGAACAGCGTGGGGTCCGGGCGGAACACCGAACCGAGGTGCTCCCACGCGGTGATCCACCCGGCGTCGGTGAAGAACAGATCGACGAACGGAAGCATCAGCAGCAGGCAGTACAGGGTGACCAGCCCAGTGGCCACGCGGCACAGCCCCATCGCCACCATGCTCTGCGGGGTGAAGAAGAAGCCATCCCAGGCCGCTACGAGACGGTCCTTCACGGCACAGCCTCGAGGTCGAGGGTGTAGAACGCCTCACAGGTCCAGTTCGCAGGATTGCGCAGGCGGGCCGTGTAGTCGACCCACTCCGTCTCGGCGAGGGTCTCCGCCAGGCTGGGCGTAGGGAGGCCGCAGCTCGACAGCACGACGCGCGCCGGCTCGTCGCCCCCGGTGTCCACCTGCTCGAGCACATACTGGGCCCACGCCAACCACGCGCGCTCGGGCAGCACCACATGAAGCCGGTGGCCGGTGATCAGGCGGTGCTCGAACTCGCGGTAGCGATAGCCCCACCACGCCTCGATGTGCCCCATGTCGGCGACCCGCGGCAGCTCGAACCGCACCGATCGACCATCTGCGAACTCGACATCGCTAACCAGGTGGGACGACCCTCGCGGGGCGCCGGCGAACATGTACCAGGCCTGCCAGGTGCCGGTGGTAAAGTAGTACATGTCGGCGAAGACACGGGCGAGGTTGATCGCGTCGTGGAACGGGAACATCCACGGCAGCGCGAGCGCCCAATGCCACACGATGAACGCCGAGATCCACCGCTTGCGGGTCGACACAGCTACTCCTTGGCTTGGCGGATGGCGAGCTCCACGAGCTCGTTGCGGACCTCGCGGCGAAGGGTGTCGCATGGGACCAACTCGCGGACCACCACAAGGTCCTCCGGCGCGCGGCGGAACGGCGCGGTGGGCGCATCCAGCGTAACCTCGCCCGCCCACGGAACCAGCTTCTGCGGCGACTCCCCAGGCGCGCTGATGGTGACGACCGCCGCACAGCCCGTGCCCGCATGGCCGAGCACCAGACCCACGCTGATGCCCTTGCAGCCCTTCTTCGGGCACGCACGCTCGGAAGGCGGGCGCACATCGAGACGCTTGCGATCGGCCACAGCGGTCGCGGCGACGTTCGACAGCCGGGTCTGGAGCGAACGCGCGAGCGACAGGATGGCGGCATCGTCGGTCGGAGGCACGACCCGCGGCCAGAGCACCACGATGCCGTCGCGGTGCCCTGCCGAGCGGCTCACCGTGCTCTCCTGGGCCGACGCAGCGGCCGACGACCCGAGCAGCAGCGCCACGCCGAGTCGGCGTCTCCGGACCAGCGCGAACAACCACGCCAGCGGCGCCCAGCCCAGCGCTGCCCCTCCACCGACGGAGCAGCCGAAGGCTCCGGATCCCCGATACGCGGGCTTCCAGGTACCGTCCGGGTCGAGGTAGTCCACCAGTCCATCCCCATCGATATCCGACAGCTCGTCGCCGTCCGGCACACCGTCACCATCCGCGTCCGTGTCGCGCCAGCTGGGCAGCCCATCGCCGTCCGGGTCGGGACCCACGATCTTCGAATCGGCCCACTCCCGTGCCGTCAGGACCGAATCGCCGTCGTCGTCCAGGTCGAGCCGATCGGGCGTCCTGTCGCCGTCGGTGTCGCCGGGCTCGTCGAGGGTCGGCACGCCGTCCCCGTCGTCGTCCGTGTCCACGAAGTCCGCGAGGCCGTCACCGTCGCTGTCCACGGTTCCTTCCACCGCATCCGGCGCGCCGTCCCCGTCGGCGTCGATGTCCAGCACATTCGGCACCCCGTCACCGTCCACGTCGTCCGCTCCCTCCACCGCGTCGCTGATGCCATCGCCGTCGCTGTCGTCGTCGAGGTGGCTCGGCACGCCGTCCCCATCCGGATCTCCAGCGCCCTCCACCGCGGTGGGCACGCCATCGCCGTCATCGTCAGCATCCAGGCGGTCAGGGAGGCCGTCGCCGTCGTGGTCCACATCCCCTTCGTCGATGGACAGCAGGCCGTCCCCATCGTCATCGGCGTCTTGGAAGTCGGGCACGCCGTCGCGGTCCAAATCGCCGGTCCCCTCCTCCCCGTCGCCAACGCCATCGCCATCGCTGTCCAGGTCGAGGGCGTCCGGAATGCCGTCGCCATCGGTGTCGCCGTTGCCCTCGAGCAGGCTGGGCACGCCGTCGCCGTCATCGTCGGTGTCTGCGAAGTCTGGGCGCCCGTCGCCATCGCTGTCGTCGTCCAGCGGGTTGCCGTTGCCGTCACGGTCCTCGACCGCGGTGGGGATGCCGTCGCCATCGTCGTCCGAGTCGCGGTAGTCCGGCACGCCATCGCCGTCGGTGTCACCCACCTCACGGATGGTCGGCAGGCCGTCGCCATCGTCGTCCGCGTCCGCGTGGTCGGGCATGCCGTCCCGATCGGTGTCGTCGTTGGACGGGTCACCATCGCCGTTCGGGTCTTCGTCCACGGTCAGGATGCCGTCGCCGTCATCGTCCACGTCGTAGGGATCGGGCTGGCCGTCGCCGTCGGTGTCGTCGGTGGACGGGTCGCCGTCGCCGTCGTGATCTTCCAGTGCCGAGAGCACGTGATCCCCGTCGTCGTCGGGGTCGAGGTAGCTGAGCAGTCCATCGCCATCGGGATCGTCGCAGCAGGGCGTGCCGTCACGGTCGGGATCTTCGCGCAGCGTGGGGATGCCGTCGTCATCGTCGTCGGGATCCAACCAGTCCGCCACACCGTCCCCGTCGGTGTCGTCGGTGCGGGGGTCGCCGTCGCCGTCGTGGTCTTCGTCGATGCCAGGGACACCATCGTCGTCGTCATCGGCGTCCTGGAAGTCGCGCCGTCCGTCGCCGTCCACATCGCCCGTGCCTTCGTCCGCCGACGGTACGCCATCGCCGTCGTCGTCCGCATCCGCAAAGTCGGGCACGCCGTCGAGGTCGGTGTCGATCCCGGCGCCGAGCGGGTCTTCATTGGCCGCGGGGATCCCGTCGTTGTCATCGTTGCGGTCGAGGTGGTTGGGCAGCCCGTCGCCGTCGGCGTCATCGTCCCACACGCCATCCCCGTCGATGTCCTCGATCGCGGTGGGCATGCCGTCGCCGTCATCGTCGGGGTCGCGGTAGTCCGGCAGTCCATCACCGTCCGACCGGTCGTTTCGCACGTCGCCGTCGCCGTCCACGTCCTCGAGCGCAGTGAGCAGGCCATCACCGTCGTCGTCGGCATCGCGGTGGTCGGGCAGGCCGTCACCGTCGCTGTCGTCGTTGGTGGGATCGCCATCGCCGTCTGGATCTTCGTCCCGGGTGGGCAGACCGTCGCCGTCGTCGTCGTCGTCCGCCGCATCCGACAGACCGTCACCGTCCGTGTCACGCGGGGCCTCGAGGTCGCCGATCTCGAACGGGTCGGGCACGCCGTCGCCATCGGAGTCCACGGACGTGGGGTCGCTGCCCGCGAGCAGGATCTCCACCCCGTCGGGCACGCCGTCCCGATCGGTGTCGCTGCTGAACCGGTCGGAGCCGTGGATGCACGCCTCCTCTGCGTCGCCCACACCATCCCGATCGGAGTCGAGCTCCGGCGGCACGATCACGAGATCGAACGGCACCGAATCGTCGGAGTGCACGAAGGTCCAGGTGTCGAGGTAGCTGGCCTGCCCCTTGGACCGACTGGTCCAGTTCCCCCACGCGCGGGCGTTCACGTTCGGCACAGCGGCGTCGGCGTGCACACCGCTGTCGAGGCCGAGCGGACCGGAGCGCTCAGCGGAGGTGCCGTCGTCCGGCATCACAACGGCCGCGTCCTGCACCAGGGAGTCGTCGAAGAACATCGGGATGCCCAGCCGGCTGCCGTCAGCCGCAACCCGGAACAACCGCACGCCTTCAAACGAGGTCTCGATGTCTTCGGCGGCGTAGTGCACTTCGCCGGTGGTGAGTCGCACGACGCACTGGTGGTCACCGACCGGGTACGGGCTGCCGTCGGGGGTGAAGCCGCTCACCGGCAGGAGGTTCAGGCCGTCGACGGCCGGGCCGAGCACGTGCACGTCCTCTGGGCTCGTCGGATCGAGCACGCCATCGCCGTTGGCGTCGCAGATCACATGGGCGACGCCGCTCACATCCGACTCGAAGCTGACCCCGCCAGACGCGACGCCGGGGGCGATGGCCTCGCACGAGGGCATGGCGGCCGACACTCGCGGGACGACCGGGTTGTATGACGCGACACTCGGTGGGTTCAGGTAGATCGGCAGACCGTCGCGCAGGGTCCAGTCGCTCTGCGGGACGCTGTGCCCGTCGGCGGTGATCGCAGGATCCGCGTCGAGTGTGGCCCCCACCGCGTTCGCGTGGAGCACGTACTCGTTGCCGGCGAGCCCATCGGCTGCCAGCTCGATGACTGTGTCTCGACCCGGGCCGCCACCGTCAGCGAGCACGAACACGCTGCCCGTCAGCGCATACGCCTCGCGGAAGAACCCGGTGTCGAACCGCCACCGGGAGCTCCACAGCCGCCCCTCGCCGGCCGGTGAGCCGCTCACCGTGACGTCGAACTCGGTGATCGGATCGATCACGCCGTCCGGCGGGCCGCTGTCGGCGGGATCGTCCTCGAGCGCTGGCGGACCGTAGGCATCCACTCCCACCGGTCGCAGAAGGTAGGTTCCCGTTCCCACATAGGGCAGCACCTCGCCGGAGCTGTACACACCGAGGTCGGACCCATCGGGTGCCTCGACCTCCACATCCACCGGCGTGTCGCGCCCGAGGCCGTCGATGACGGCCGCCGTCCACACCGCACGCTCACCCGGCGACAGGATGTCGACCTTGAGCAGCGTGGCCGGACCGAGGCGCTGCGTGGCGCCGAGCTCGTCGGTGCCCTCGGCGAACGCCGCCAATACCAGCCAGAGCGCAATCATGGCGCCGCCTTGTCGACCAGGCGGAACTCCACCCGCCGATTCGCCTCGCGCCCCTCCGGGGTGCGGTTGCTCTCGATGGGGTCTGCGGCGCCGTACCCGACGGCGAGCAGGCGGCCGAGGTCGACGCCACGGGACGCCAGGTAGTCGCGCACGGCATCGGCCCGCCGTTGGGACAGCGCCAGGTTCAGCTCATCGGAGCCGCGACCGTCGGTGTGGCCGGCCACCTCGATCCGACCCACGGCGGCGTGGGCCTGGATCACCGACGCCACGTCGTCGAGCAGCGCGTGGCTCTCCCCCGAGATCACGGCGTTGCCACTGCCGAACATGACCTTCTCGGTGATCTCGATGGCGGTCCCCGTGAGGCGGACGGACGACGGCTGGAGCACCACCCGGCGGGACACCTCATCGCCGGCCACCGCGGTGAGCGACTGCCGGTGGATCGCGTAGCCAGGTGCCGCGACCAGCACCTCGTGGGTGCCGATGCCCAGCCCGACCAGGGCAATCCCCCTGCCGTCCACCTCCTGGACGTCATCGGGCACGCAGGCCGGCGTCTCGCTGGACCACGCGATCGTGGCGTCCCGGACCGGCACACCCTCGGGATCCACCACCTCGATCCTGGCAGAGCCCGCCTCGGCGAGCTGGAGCTCGACCACCACATGCCGGCCGCCGTCCAGTGCGATGGCGCTCGCCGCGCCCGACACGCAGCCGTCCGAGACCACGACATCCCATCGGGTGCCCGGCGCGGCATCCAGCGCGAGACCGTTCACCGGAATCCATTGGTCGGACGGACCGTCTGGACCGGTGACCGTCGCCCGCACCTCCATGGCACGGCCCCGACGCTCCGCGCGCAGGTTGAGAGTGCCGAGCTCGTCTGGGCAACCGTCGTCGTCGAGCCAGCCGTTCATCACCTCCAGCCCATCCGGACACTGGTCGAGGATCCGGAGCTGCCCGAGCCGATCGATATCGCCTCCACCGGACGCGCTGATCTGTCCGAACCCGCCCCCGAGGAAGGCCCGGTATGCGGGCACGCCAGCGCCGCGGGTGATCCCGCCGGCCAGTCCGACGGTGAGGAAGGGGCCATCCTGCGAGCGCGCTCGCATGGACACGACCGCCTCCAGCGGAACGCCCGTGCCAGGAGCCGTCGCTGCGCGGAGCACCGGCTCGGCCACCGCCTCCAGCTGCAGCCCGACCACATCGGTCGCCAGCCAGCCGACTCCCGCAGACGCCACGAATCGGTCGGTCGACACGAGGTTGTCGAGGTTGGAGTTAGGGTCGAACTGCATGCCGGCGTTGGCGGAGACGGTCACGGAATCGAGCTCGAGGGTGCCCGCCAGGCGGAATCCACCCGCGATGCCCCCAACACCGAGGTAGCGCTCGGCGACCCCGGTGGGCGCATCCAGATGGGCGACGAGCCCCACGCCGGGAACTGTGCCTTGGGGCGGAAGCAACAGCCCGAGGGCGGTCAGTCGGAGGTCTCCCGCGGCGGGAGGCTGGCTCTCGGCGGCGTCGTTCACCGACAGCAGGGCGACCGGGAGATGGGCATCGAGTCGCACACGGTCGTGCACGGCCACACCCGCCACCAGGTTTGCGACGGTGAGGTGGTCGACAACGGCCGCGACCACCGGGTCGGCGTTGCCGAGCTCGGGCTCGAGCACGCGAACCAGCGGCGCGCGCGCGTAGTCCATGACAAGCGCTGCGAACGCGTCGCCCTGCGCGAGCGCCCCGGGGCGCT
>JBLFXJ010000174.1:0-16278 GCA_047609825.1 Myxococcota bacterium | reverse complement strand
GGGTCGACCACCGAAGGCATCGAGGCGGCAGGCCCAGGAGGCTCTTCGACCGGCTCGGGCGGTGGCGGGTGCACATCTGCGACCGCCGGCTCCACCGGCTGGACCGGCTGAGCCACCTCACGAACGACCGGCACCACGACCGGCTCGAGCTCGACAGCCTCCAGCTCGATGGGCGGGTCGACGATCTGCGACGGCACGGGAACACCCACGACCTCGGCAAGACCAGGCGCCGCATCTGCGTCCTCGACCCGGGATCGCGCATCGAGCACAGACACTGCGGCGACCCCAAGGCCCACGAGCGTCGCGGCACCGATCACCACCACGCCCGCCCCCGCGAGCGCGGGCAACAACAGCCCCTTCCATCCACTTGAATTGGGGGGCGACTCGGGTGGCCCGAGCACCAGCGACCCGGTCAGCTCCTCCTTGGCCTCCGACACGCGCCCGGCGCCAAGCGCATCGATGATCCGGTAGAACCGCACCACCTCGTCGCGGGCCGTGATCGGATCCGGAAGCAGTCGCGACAACGAGCGGCCGAATGATTCCGCCGATGAGAACCGCGCCTCCGGGCTCCGCTGAAGCGCCCGGACGAGCACGCTCATCAACGGACCGTAGCTGCGGTCCAGCGTGGTGGCCATGCGTGCAGCGTGGTCGTCTCGGAGCAATCGCTTGATCTCGTCCTTGTTCTTGTCCTTGAACATCGGACGCCGCGCAGCGAGCTCGTACAACACGACCGCCAGACCGAACACATCCGCGGTGGGTTCCACCGAGCGACCTGCCGCCTGCTCAGGGGCCATATAGCCCCAGGTGCCCTTGACCGAGCCCTCACGCTCCTCGAGCAGCCGGCCCTTGGAGATGCCGAAGTCGAGCACCTTCACAACGCCGTGCGGGTTCAACATCAGGTTCGACGGCTTCACGTCGCGATGGACCAGGCCCAGCGCCTGCCCCTCTTCATCGCCTGCCGTGTGCGCATAGTGCAGGCCGTCGCAGGCCTGGCGCCCGACCTCGGCAATGAAGCGCATTGGAATGGGGATATCGTGGCGCTGGCACAGGCTGATCACGCGCCGGAGCGTGATGCCTTCGACGTACTCCATCACCAGGAAGTACGTGTCGTCTTCGCAGGAGAAGTCCTGGATCTGGACCAGGTTCTGATGCTCCATGCGGGCACCGAGCTTGGCCTCGTTGATGAACAACAGCCGAAAGGTCTCGCTGCCCTTGTGCTCTGGCAGGATCAGCTTGATCGCAACCCGTGGCGACACGCCGGCGAGCGACTCGCGCCGCGCCTCGTATACCAGCGCCATGCCGCCTTTCGACAGCGGTCGCACGATGCGGTACCGCCCGAGACGCTTCAGCTCGGCCGGCCGCGGTGCATCCGGGTTGCGTTGCATCCGGCGTCGTTCCCCCGCCCGACACCGTAGCACGCCAGGCCCGCGCAGCTCTCCGTCGTCACCATGACGGCCGGGATCGGCGCGAACGCGCCTACATCCGATCGACGGGCTGGATCCCCAGGATCCCCAGCCCATGCTCGAGGGCGCGGGCGGTCGCGTGGGTCAGTGTGAGGCGGCTCTGCCGCACCTCAGCGCTCACGTCGTCCTTCAGGATCGGACACTGCTCCCAGAACCTCGAGAAGCTCTGGGTCATGCCGTACAGGTGCTCACAGAGCAGGTTGGGGCGCCAGGATGAGGCGGCCGCCATGATCAGCTCCGGCGTTCGACTCACGCTCACCGCGAGCTCCCGCTCCGCCGAGTGGTCCAGGCGGAGCCCACCAGGCGTGAAGCTCCCAGCTCGCCGCAGCACGCTCTGACACCGGGCGTAGCCATACATCAGGTACGGCGCCGTGTTGCCGTCGAGCGCCAGACTCCGCTCCCAGTCGAAGGTGATGTCGCTCTGCGGGTTCTGCGACAGGTCGAAGTACCGAACGGCGGCGACACCGACGGCCTCGGCCACTGCGTTGGCCTCCGATTCGGGCAGGTTCGGAGACTTGGAGCGCACCAGAGCGAGAGCACGGTCGCGTGCGGTGTCGAGCACCTCGGCGAGCCGGATCACGCCGCCCCCCCGCGACGACATCAGAGCGCCGTCGGGGAACCGCAGGATGCCGAACGGTACATGCTCGAATCGCGTATCGCCCCAACCCCACCGCTTCGCTCCAGCGAACACCTGCCGAAAGTGAAGCTTCTGCCGAAGGTCCGTGACGTAGCAGATCACGTCGGGCGACCACGTACGCTGCCGGTGCCGGATCGTGGCGAGGTCGGTCGTGGCGTACAACGCCGCCCCATCCTTCTTCCGGATCAGCATCGGCGACTTACCCAGGCCCTTCCCCTCCGACGGGTCGAACCGCACCACGACGGCCCCGTCTTCTTCGACCTCGGCGATACCCTTGGTCACCAGCTCGTCGACCAGATCGCCGAGCTCGTCGGCGTAGAACGATTCGCCATGCACCACGTCGAACTCGATGCCCAGGCGCGTGTACAGCGTGTCGAACTCCGCCATCGACACGGCCACGAACCGCCGCCACAGCGCGAGGTTGTCCGCATCGCCGGACTGGAGCTTGGCGGTCTCGGCTCGAGCCTGGTCGTTCAGCTCGGGCTCTGCGGCTGCGCGACCCTTGAAGCTCTCGTACAGCCGCTGGAGCTCGCCGAGGGGATCCGCGGCGTACGCGGCATCGTCGCGCCAGCCACGCCACGCCACGATCAGCTTGCCGAACGGTGTGCCCCAGTCGCCGATGTGGTTGTCCGCCACCACCCGCCAGCCGAGGAACGCGTACAGCGCGTGCAGCGCGCCCCCGATCACCGTGGACCGAAGGTGCGCGATGTGCATGCGCTTGGCGACGTTGGGCGACGAGTAGTCGATCACAAGCGTCTTCCCGGCGCCGAGCTGCGGCGTGCCGAACCGCTCTGCATCGGCGCGGGTCTCGAGGTTGGACGCGAGCCACGCCTCGTCGAGGTGGAAGTTGATGAACCCGGGACCCGCGACCTCGGCCTTGCGCACGACCGGGTTCGCTGGCAGCGCATCCACCAACGCCTGGGCGATCGCCCGCGGGTTGGTTCGTAGCGCTCGGCCCAGCCGGAAGGCGAAGTTCGACTGATAGTCCCCGTGCGACGCCTCCTTGGTGGGCACGCAGGGTTCGAGCGGAACGGGCGCGTCGGCGTGGCCTGCCGCCGTGGCGGCCTCCTGCACCAGCGCCGTCAGCACATCAGCGATCGTGCTGGACATCGGCGACTCCTAAGCAACGGTTCGGTCAGCGGACGAGGCTCACTTCGGCACGCCGATTCTGCGACCACACCCCCTCGCCGGCGCCGCGAGCGACCGGGCGCTCCTCGCCATACGACACCGTGGTGATCCGAGACCCCGGGACACCGCCAGCAGCCACGTGCATGCGCACGCTGTCGGCGCGGCGCTGCCCGAGCACGAGGTTGTAGTCGGTGGTGCCGCGTTCATCGGCGTGCCCCTCAACCCGAACAGGCGCCGTAGCGCTCCGCCAGCAGGGCATGGCCGCATCCAAGGACGCCCGATCGGCAGGCCTGAGCATGGACTTGTCGAGGTCGAAGTGCACGACGACGGAGGGGCAGGTCGCGCTTGCGACTACGCCGCCCACCGTAAGGCCGGACCGCAGCGTGGCGCTTCGGCCGTCCGGGTTGGTGACGGCGACATCGTAGGTGCCCAGGGGCAGGCCGGGAAGGGTGAGCCGAAGCGTGTTCTCGTCTACCCGCGCGACGCCCGGGATCGCGTAGGCGCCTATGCGGACCGTGGCACCCGGCATGAACCCGGCGCCGACGACGCTGGCCGCTGTGGGGGTGTTCGGCGCGACCCGACTCGGCGAGATCACCACGACGTGCAGCCCGGACTCGATCGACGGCGCTGGCAGATCGTCACCCATACCAGCGCGGCCGCGGACTTCAGTCGGCGTGCGCTTGCATGCGGAGATCGAAGTGATCAGGAGAATGCCGAGCAAGATGGGGCGCATTGGACGCTCGGGGCGGGATCGCGGACCCCTAACAGGCCCTCGACTGGGATGGAGGCCGATGACCGGCCTCGAGGCTCATCGGCCGGAGAACAGCTCTCGGGCGATGATCAACCGCTGGATCTGCGAGGTGCCCTCGTAGATTTGGAAGATCTTCGAGTCACGGAGCAGCTTCTCCACCGGGTACTCCTGGGAGTACCCGTAGCCGCCGAACACCTGCACCGCGTCGGACGCGATCCGGTGTGCGGAGTCGGCCGCGAACGCCTTCGCCATCGACGCCATCTTCGTATTGCGATGGCCGTTGTCCTTGAGCCAAGCAGCCTTCCACACCAGCAGACGAGCGGCCTCGATGTCCTTGGCCATGTCGGCGATCATAAACGAGATGGCCTGATGGCGAGCGATGGGCACGCCCATCGTCTTGCGCTCCATGGCATAGGTCGCGGCGTGCTCGTAGGCAGCGCGGGCAAGGCCAACGCCAGCCGCGGCGACCAAGGGCCGCGTGTGGTCGAAGGCGCCCATGGCGAGCATCCAGCCACCGCCGACCTGCCCAACGACGTTCTCATCGGGCACCTCGACATCGGTGAAGGTGAGGCCTCGGGTGTCGCTGGCGCGCTGCCCGAGGTTCTTCTCCTTCTTGCCGACCTCCACGCCATCCCAGCCACGCTCGACGATGAACGCCGTCATCCCCTTGTACTTCTTCTCGGCGTCGGTGTAGGCCAACACGAAGTACCAGTCGGCGACGCCGCCGTTGGTGATCCACATCTTGGACCCATTCAGGATCCACTTGTCGCCCTTCTTCACCGCTGTGGTGCGGAGCGCGGCGACATCGGAGCCAGCGCCGGGCTCGGTGACGGCGTATGCCGCCATCCTCGGCTCCTCGCACATCGGCGCGACGTACTTGCCGAGCAGAAAATCCGACGCTCCCTCGAGCACGGGCTGGAGCGCCAGGCCGTTGGCCTCGAGCGCGGTGCCGATCCCGGTACAGCCCCAGGCCAGCTCCTCGGAGATGATCGCGCCGTCGACGCAGCCGAGACCGAAGCCGCCCCACTTCTCGGGCACGTGCGTGTTCATCAGCCCGAGCTCATGGGCCTCCTTGATGACGCCCCACGGGTACTCGCCGGTCTGGTCGTGATGCACCGCCACGGGCCGCATGACGTCACTGGCGAACTGCTGCGCGAGCTCCTGGAGCGACTGCTGCTCCTCGCTGAGGCCGAATCCGATCATCAGTGCTCCTTTGTCGACGCGGGACGCCGCGGGTATCGCGGCGGTTCCGGCCGCGCGAGGCCGGTCACGCCAGGCCCGACGGGAAGCGAGCGGGTTGGTTAGGGGTCGACCCTAAGATTGCCCTCGAGGTGCGGATGCTGATCAGCCTGCTCACCGCGGCCGCGCTCGCCGGCGGCTTCTACCACCCCAACGACATCGCTGGTGAGAGCACCCTCTTCGCCAAGGCGTCGGCCGGGTCCACGGCCCCGCTCGAGGCGGCCAACGTGAGCCTGACCCGCCTGTCGGCTGCGCTGGTGGCCTACGAGGAGTCCCTGGACCTGCTCGGGGACCGTGCGCCCGCCGCCGAGCGAGAGCGGCTCGACCAGCTCCGCATCGACTACAACCGCAAGTTCGCCAAGCTCCAGGCCTTCGCCGACGCGGTCATCGAGGACTTCGACGCCGAGTTCACCGGTGCGATGGAGCGCGCCCTCGCCGCCCACGGCTCCGCCGACGTGTGCGAGCGCCTGGTCCCCGCTGGACGGGCGCTCCCGGGAATGCCAGCGCGGATGGAGAAGAACCCGGCGTGCACGGGTGACGACCTGAACCCGACCGCGGCGGCGGCAATGGATGCCGACCCGGTGTTGCAGCAGGCGGTCGCCGAGATCGTGGCCATCACCTGGCCCGCGGTGGACCTGGACGCCGCACCCCAGACGACGGTAGGCCCGTCCGATCGGTGGATCGACGTGCGCACCTTTGTGGGGGCCGTGGCGCGTGAGGGGCTTCGTGAGATCGCGCGTGCCGATGCACGGGACCGGGCCGAGTTCGAGATGTCCATCGCGGAGGGCGCATCGAATGACGAGCTCGCCCAGTACGTCACCGAAGCCAAGGCGCTCACAGCACGAACCGCCGCTGCTCGCGCAGCCGTGGCGGCGCCGCTGCTCACCGCCGCTGAGGGGGTGCTGGAGAAGTGGGCCGCGAAGGGCCAGCCCGCCACCGGCTGGTGCGCCAACCCCGCAACGCTCGGAGGGTGCACGGGTGAGCCGGCGCCGTCCGAGGTGGTCCAGGCGCTGGTCGATGACAAGAAGGTCGGCCGCGCGCGGTAATGGTCAGCCGAGACCGAGGATCGCCCGCGCTTGCTCGACGCCCTCAGGGGGCACGTAAAGCCGCGCGATACATCGCTCGTCGGCGTACCGGCGGAACACCTGGCTCACCTCGGCGAGATCCCGCACCCGCCCGTCCGCGCGGAACGCATCTACGACGTAGATCGGCGGAGCCGAACGCCGCTTGCGACCGAACGCATCGTACCGGGACAGCCGCCCCGTGCTCGCGGCCGAGATCACGTCGATGCCCTGGGTCTCCAGCCGCCGCTGGTCTGCGCTCACGTCGGCCTCACGACGGGTGCCGTGGCGCTCGAGCGCTCGCCGGTACGGGCGGCGCTCGGCCACCCGGCGCGCCATGGGGTGGGTGACCGCGCGCAGGTGCTGGGTGAGGGACACGTCGTCCACGCGAAAGTAGGCATCGAGCGCCGCTGGAAGTGCCCAGTCGCAGTCGTCGGACAGCACCCAACGCTTGAGCATCTCCTCGTAGATCACCGACTTGTGATGGAAGTACACCTGCAGGAACATGTGGTGGCGAGCGAGCAGGAAGTGGTCGAAAGCGTACACGGCGCGGCCGCGCAGCGCGAGACAGACGCTGCCATCACGGACGTGGGCGCTCAGGTTGCCGAGCAGCCAGTCCCGGTCCACCCGACCGTACTGGGCGCCGGTGTATTCGGCATCTCGCACGAGGTAGTCCAGCCGGTCCACATCGAGCTCAGAGCTGATGATCTGCGACAGCAGGCGCCGGTGGTCCAGGCCACCGTCGTGGAAGAAGCCATCGGGGACGGAGATGTCGGACGCGATGAGCGCTCCCACATGGCGCGCCGTGAATCCGAACCGCTCGGCGATCACCTGGCCGAGCTGCGAGTGCTCGAGGATCGCGATCGTGTAGTCCTCGTGGGTGGCCCTGCGGTCCGGATCGGCTCGCGAGTACCAGCTCACCCCGAGGGCGCCGAGCGACGGCATCGAGAACTCGGTGCAGTGGCTGAACGGCGGATGCCCGAGATCGTGGCACAGCGCCGCGACCCGCACCACCCCACGGAACCGCTCCCGAGCGTCCGACGACTCGAACGACCACTTGCGATAAGCGTTGTCGAACGCCACACCTGCCAGGTGGCATACCCCCAGGCTGTGGAGGAAGCGGGAGTGCGTAGCGCCGGGAAACGCGAGCCGGGTGAATCCCGTCTGCCCGATGTGTCGCAGCCGCTGCACCCACGGATGCTCGACCACCGCTGCCTCGTCCGAGGACAAGTACACCGCACCCAAAACCGGATCGCGGATCTCCACCCGTCCCCCCGTATCGTGGCCCGCCCCACAGGATTCACTTGCGCGGCAGGCCAGCGCATCGCAAGAAGGCCAACCATAACGGGACCCAGCGATGAAACCCATACGGGACATCTCCGACCTGACACGAGGCACGGTGCTCCACCACTCGGCCTTCGGGTTCGCGCGCATCACGGCGGTCGAGGCCGACGGGGTGAGCGTGGAGTGGCAGGATTCCACTGCCGATCTCCCTAGGAAGATCCCGGCAGATACACTCCGCCGCGTCTACTCGATCTGCCAGCGGGATGGGTTCTTCGAGCAGGCGGTTGACTCGCCCGACGCCGCCGCAGAGCGGCTGCAGACCCGTCCTGCGGATGCATTGATCGACCTCCTCTCCGACCTCGATGGCCCGCAGCGGCTCGGCGATCTGAGCGACTGGATCGTCGGTCGAGGCCTGTTGACGCCGGAGGGCTTCGACCGCTGGTGGCGCATGGTCCAGCCGATGCTGGCCAGTGACCGCCGCCTGGTGCTG
Organism: Myxococcota bacterium; assembly: GCA_047609825.1. Lineage (GTDB taxonomy): Bacteria > Myxococcota_A > UBA796 > UBA796. The sequence continues at coordinate 8,225 of JBLFXJ010000174.1, read as the reverse complement.
CATGATGGCGTGCTGGCCCTCATGACCGCCGGGGCAGTCACGCCAGTCGACCCCGATAGCCCACCGCAGCTGACCCCCAGCCGGATGTTGGAGATCGCCATCAGCGGGCGCGAGGCGTTGGGCGAGGCCGGGTTCCTCGACCAGCTCGCGCTCGCCCTCCGCACGGGAGGTCTCTCGACCCGGGACGCGGCGCTCGCCGCCGGTGCCCGCGCGCACGCCGAGGAGATTGTCGGGCGACTGGTGGTGGCTGAGCCTCCGAACCTGGCCGCACTCAGCTACGTGATCACCAACGCTGGGTGGAGCCCGGACGACCTGTCGACCGCGCACATAGAAGGCGTCGTGGAGCTGGTGCTGACCGGCTGTGTCTCCGGCGGCCCCCTCGACCACGAAGGCGCCCTCGCGTCCGTCCTGTACCGATGGAGCCCCGAGCCCATCGTAGATGCGCTGGCAGAGGTGGCTCCAACGGTGGAAGGAAAGCGACTGCTGCGGGCCACGTTCGGGAGCATGCCGCCGGAACGAGCCGAGGCACTCGGGCTCCAGCTCCTCGATGACGCGCTGGGCAACGAAGATGGACAGACCTCACAGTGGCTGGGAGGGGAGCTGCTGGGCTTCGCCCTCCTCGATGCCGCGTCGATGGCCGCCCGGATCAGCGAGCGACACCCAGCGCTCGCCGAGTGGTACCGGTTCGAGTTCGTCGGCGTCGGGGAGCGACGGGGAACACTTGCATGGGACGACAACAGCGACGACACGGCGTACACGGCCGAGGTCGACATGTCGGCGCTCGGTGCAAGGCCAGTGGCGCTGTCGGACCTGCCCGCGCGCTCGGGCGCCAACCTCATTGGACTGGGGCTCGCCATCGCCCGCGCGCTCGCCTTGCACCACAAGGACGGGCACGTGGTGAACCCGTCTGCGCCGCATGTCCGCCTCCTTCCGGATCAGACCATCGAGGCCGACCTCCGCGACGACGACATCGCCCGGTACCACCTGGCCGGCGAGCCGCCATCGCAGGCGCGAGATGTGTACGCAGGCGCCGTGATCCTGGTCGAGCTCCTGCTCGGGCGTCCGTGGCCGGCCGACATCCCGGCGTACCGCTGCGTTCCCTACCTGCGCACGGTGGTGACCCTCCTGCCGCCAGCAGCGCTCGCCCCGATCGAGTCCGCGCTGCACCCGTCCCCCGCGCTGCGGCCCGCCAGCGGTCTGGAGTGGGTGGTACAGTGGCAGGCGGCGGCGGTGTCGGAGGAGAACCGTGTGTACGGCAAGGTGGTTCCGAACGGACGCCTGCGCATCGGGTACGACTCCCACATCGGACGGATGAAGGTTCTCGTCACCCAGACGAACCAGGATGCCGTGTTCATCTCGAGCCGAGGCCCCCTCTCGCTTCTGCTCGTGTGCGATGGGATCAGCACGGCGAACGCCGGTAGCGGCGACGTCGCGTCGAACATCGCGTGCCATGTCGTGGCCAACCTGTGGGAGCAGGCGTTGCCCCGCCTCGGCGCCGCGGGACCGCCCGAGCGGCGGGCATTCCTCGACCGGGTGCTGCGGGCAGCGAACACCGCCGTGTGCGACGCCGCGTTGAGGTTCGCCGGTGGTGACCTCGACGGGCGCATCCCGATGGGCACCACGGTCGTGGTGGCGCTTGTGCACGGCAACCATGTCAGCTTGGCGTGGCTCGGCGACTCACGCGGCTACTTGGTGGGCGCCTCCGGCGCGAGCCTGCTCACATCGGACGAGAATCAAGCCGGTGAGCGCCTCAAGGCGTGGCACCTCCGATTCCTCGACCGATGGGAACCCGCCGGCTTCGCACTTGTCGGCTACCTCGGCCACTTCAATGAGCTGCTCCAGCCCGAGGCGCTCCCCGCCCACCACACCGCCTTCACCCTGCTCCCCGGCGAGCACCTGGTCCTGTGCTCGGACGGCGTGACGGACTACGCCGCCGAGACCGGGCCCGAGGTCGGACGCCTGATCGCCGCCGCTGCTGCGATGGACGACCCCGACGAGATCGCACGCGAGCTGGTGGCCCTCGCGAACCGGGCCGGCGGGGGCGACAACGCATCCTGCGTGATCGCGACGCTGGCCTGACCTCGCCGCCGTTTGCGACCCGGCTGGTTAGCTGATCGCGCCAGGATGCCCGTGTGCATGCCGGCTCCACGACCCACCAGCGAGGACCCTGCTCAATGCTCGAGGGTGTGCCGGATCGACTCGGGCCGTACTCGCTCGCCGAGCGGCTGGGCGAGGGTGCACAGGCCGCGGTGTTCCTCGCTCAGGACCCCGAGGGCCGCGCCGTCGCCGTGAAGGTCCGGCGGGCTGGAGACCCCGAAGAGGACCGCCGGTTCCTGCGTGAGTTCGAGTCCATGCGTCTGCTCCGGGTGCCGGGTGTGGTCGCAGTACACTCTGCGGGCGTGGATGGTGACCTGCTCTGGTTCTCGATGGACCGGGTGCATGGACGGCCGTTCTCAGAGGCCGTGCTCGAGGAGCCCTACATCCCCGAGCGCGTGGACCGCACCATCGACCTCGCGACGAGCCTGCTCGACACCCTCGCCGGCCTTCACGCGGCTGGATTCGCGCACCGCGACATCAAGCCCTCGAACGTGCTGGTCGACCCCGGCGGTGGCGTGCATGTCCTCGACTTCGGCATCGGTCAGGACTTCCGCAGCAGTGAGCGACTGGGGGCTGCCGACTTCGTGCTCGGCACCGTGGCCTACATGGCGCCCGAGCAACTCGCCAACCTCCCTACCGACGAGCGCGCAGATCTGTTCGCGGTTGGGCTGATGCTGCACGAAGCCATCGCCGGCCCGCGCGAGGTCCCCAGGCACGTGCTGGGCTGGATCCCACGTACATGCGTGGAGCAGCTGACCCCTCTCGCCACACGGTTCCGCCAGGTACCGCTCGCATTCAGCCACCTGGTGGAGCGGCTGCTCTCGGTGGACCCCAGGGACCGACCCTCCGCCAGGCGTGCCGCCGCCGAACTCCGCCGCCTGCGAGCCAGTGAGGACAGCCTCGAGGCGCCCGAGCCGCCGTTCGTCGATCCCGGACATTGGTGGACGACCCTCGAGGGCTGTCTCGGGCAGGGCGACAAGCCGATCCAGGTGCTGGAGGGCCCAGCAGGCTCTGGCCGGCGTCGGATCGCCGAGCAGCTCCATCGCCTGGGCCTGCTCGATCAGATCTGGACGCTGCACCTGCACTGCCGCGTGGATCAGGTCGGAGGTCCGCTGCTCGAGCTCATGGAGGTGTTGATCGCCAGCTTCGACGCGCACGGGATCCGGGAGCTCGTCGGGGATCGGGCCGCAGCCGTGCGGGCGGCGTGGCCTCACCTCGCGGTCGCGGCGACGCACCCGGATCGCGACGACGCGCCGCTGCGCGCGACGGATGTCGTAGATGCCGTGGTGCACACCATCGCCAAGCTGGCAGCCACCAGGAATCTCCTGTTGGTCATCCACGACACCGAGCAAGTAGACCCGCTCACGGCCCGGGTGCTCGCAGCACTCGCTGAACATGCAGGTCCGGCCCTCGGGCTGTTGTTGATCGTCGACCCTCGGTGGCATCGGCGCCTGTCCCGCAACCTGGTGAAGCGCCTCGACCGGATGGAGTGCGTGAGCCGCGTCCAGGCCCAGCCACCGACCGCGGAGGCTGTGCAGGCCATCGCCCGCTCGCTATCGCCCGAGTCAGAGGCTCCGTTCGACGTCGAAGCCGGCGTTTCTCCGCAGCTGGCCGTCGAGGCTGGCCTGTCGGCGCTCGCCCAATGGCGGGGATTCCGATGGCCGGAGCCCAATGCCGCTGTCTGGCCGCTGGCCGTGCACGACGCCCCGCTGCCGGTGACCGTGTACCGGGCTCTCGTGGGCCGCCGTGGCGAATCCACGCCGCTCGTAGAGGTACGCGCGCGTGGGGTTTGCCTGACCTCCGCCGGAGCGCGGCGCATGGCTCGGGTGCGTCTCGCGAGCCTGGCCCACTCGGCCACACTCATCGCTACCGCGTGGGAGGAGACACTCCCGGAAGGCACATTCCCCGGCGATCTCGCGGCGCTGTGGCTGCTGGCCGACAACCCGAGCAAGGCGCGACCTGCAGCCGCCCTGGCCGCCATCGCCGCCGATCGCCTCGGCCGGTTCCTGGAAGCACGCGCGTGGTTGACGGTGATCGACGCCTACCCGGCAAATCACTCCGACACCGACGCTTTTGAACTCGCCCGGGTGCGCTCCCGCGTCGCGCTGCGGACCGAGACCGATCCGCCACCGCTCGCGCTGCTCGACGAGGTCGCCGCGCGGGCCCGCAGCCCACGGGATGAGCAGCGCGTCGCACTCCTTCGCGCGGAGTTCGCCATCCGACGCGGCGAGCTTCGCGGTGCGCTGGTGCACAGCCTGTCGGTCGCGTCACACAACGCCACCACCCTCCCATGGGAAGCCGCTCGCGCTCGCCTCGTCGCCGTGCGCTGTCGACTGGCGTTGGGCCAGGATGCCGAGGCCCTCGCCGAGCTCGAGCGCACTCAACCGCTCATCGAGTCCCTGGGCGACCCTGTGCTCACCGTGCAACACATCAACTGGCAGGCCGAGCTGGCGCGGCGTTCCGGTGAGCTGATCTGGAGCCAGGCACTCTGCCAACAGGCGATCAAGCAGGCCACGGACGCCGGCTACAGCCGGGGTGCAGGCCACGCCGCGCTCCGCCTGGCCCAAGTCCAGCGCCTGCTGGGACGACGCCGGCGGTCCGAGCAGACCGTGCGGGCTGCGCAAGACGCCTTCACCTCGACCGGCGGGATCGACCTGGCGACCGAGGCCGACCTCACGCTGGCCACCCTGCTGGTCGAGCGAGGCGGGGTGGTGCATGTGCGGCGGCTGCTCGACCAGTGCATCCGGCGAATCCGTTCCCTGCACCTGGATCATCTGCTTCCAGCAGCGATGCGCTGCGCGCTCCAGCTCGCGACCCTGCGGCTCGACCATGCCGCCGCCGACTTCGCCATCGACGCACTGGCCGGACTCGGGGGCGACGAGGAGGTGCAAGCCGCCCTCGTGCGATGGTGGCGTGTACGTGGCGAGCCCGCGCGCGCGCTCGATGTACCAGGCCCCCCATCGGAGGGGTACGGCCTCATCAGCTGGCGGATCGAGAAGGCCCGGGCAGCCCTCGCCGCTGACCGCACCGATACGGCCATCGAGGAGGCCGCCGCAGCTCGAGGCGCTGCCGAAGCCGCCGGGTATGGCGAGCTCACGACCGCGGCCGCACTCGTGCTCGGGGCGGCCGGCGCCCTCCCGGAGCTGGAGTGGCGCGACACCGTGACTCGTGCCGAGTCCAGCACCTCGGTCGAGCTCGCATTGGGCGCGCTGGAGCTGTCGGCGTGGCGCATGGAGGCGATGGGCGACCCCGCGGCTCGGGATCAGTGGCGCACCCTCAGGGCTCGCGCAGCGGAGATCGGCCATCGCCCGGCGGTCCAGGAGGCGGCCGCCTGGCTCTCCCGCCCCTCCGCCGCGAGCGTGGTCATCCGCGGGACTTGATCGGGCAGTATTCCCTGCGCGCCTCCTCCTGCACCAGGACGTCATCCTCGATCACCCAGCCTGTCAGCCGCCCCCCGTAGACACAGCCCGAGTCGAGCCCGACCAGCCATGGGCTGCCTCCGCGCTCCACGCGGACGAGGCCGCCCCGCGCGTCGTGGCCGAAGATGACACGTCGGCCACCGGTGTACACCTCATGCCACCGAGGGCTGGTCGGCCCCTCCGGCCAACGCCTCAGGTTCAATGCGACCCGACGCGGCGTGCGCTCGAGCAGACCGGACGGATGAAGGCCGCCATGCACCACCACGAACCCGGCCACGCGACGGAACACGGGCAGCGCACGGACCCAGGCGCGCCAGGTCGGGTCCGCATCATCCAGCGCCTGAACGCACCGAGCGGCGGCCTGGTCTCGCGGCCGCTTACCCGACAGCACAGCCACCAGCCGCGCATCGTGGTTGCCCAGCACGGCCTCGAAGCCGCCGGCCGCGATCTGCTCCCAGACCCCGACGGGATCCGGGCCCTTGGTGAACAGGTCTCCGACCAGCACGACGCGGTCAGCGGCCGCGCGTCGCACGACCGCGGCCAGCTCGTCGGCGCAGCCGTGGACGTCGCCGACCACGAGCGTACGCATCGCAGAGCGTCGGATCAGGCGTCAGCGACCGCGGCCGCCGCGGCCTCCACCGCCGGAGCCCCGGTTGCCGCCGGCGGGGGGCGTCCCGCCGCCACCGCTCCCGACGCCCGGGCGGGTCTTGCGATCGTCGACGCTGCCACCGGGGGTCGGACGCGGGCGCGGGCTGGGACGGGTGCTGCCGCCGCGGTCGTCATCGTCATCGTCATCGCCACCGCACTGCTTGGCATCTGCGGCCAGGCACTCGCCAACCGCAGAGCAGGACGCGGCGGTGGTGAGCTCGAAGTTGTTGCCCTTGCTCCGATCATCGGGGTCGTTCGCCGCCTTGCAGCAGCACGGCGTGCACTTGCTGTCGCTGACCCACCGGCCGTCGCGATCGCCGAACTCGTTGTTGCAGGCAGCCGCACCATCGGTGAGGGCGAAGTGCTTGTCGCCATCGTCGTCTTCGTACTCACAGCACCAGTTGCCGTCGTCGTCATCGTCGTCGTCGCCATCTGGGACGGGCACGACGACCACATCGGGGTCCTTCTCCCCCTCGGTGTCGCCGGAGGCGCACATGAAGCCGAAACCAAAGACCAGGGAGACTGCAAACACGAGCCGCTTCACGAGCCCTCCATTCCGCGCCACGGGCGGGAAACGAACCGGGTTTAGTGACCCTGCGGTCGCCGGTCAACGAGAATCGCCGAGCGCGCCCTCCGGGTCAAGCCGGGGAGCAGTCGGTGGCTGCCAGCCGGTCAGGGTCGCATGCACCTGCGCCAGACGATCCTGTCCCCAGAACAGGTGGGTGTCGTCTACGACGAAGGTGGGCGCGCCGCACGCACCGGCGGCGAGCGCGCGCTCGGTGTTCCGCCGCAGCTGCGCCTTTACGGTCGGATCGGCCGCCCCGGCAACCAACCGCTCACCCTCGAAGCCGGCGCGCTGTAGCACTCCTGTGACGACCTCGGGCCGTGACACGTCGAGGTCGTCGCACCACGCCGCTTCGTAGAGCGCACCCGTGGTCGCCGGCTCCTGCACCGCCACCCGCAGGGCGACCACGGTGCGGAGCGGGAACGCGGTTGGCCAACGGAGCCGCACACCTGCCGCCTGGGCGAGCCGTGCCAGGTCGGCGTGCACGTACTGCTGCTTTCGGTCAGAGAACGTCGCGATGGGCACCAGCGGCCCTCCGAGCTGGTGGAACAACGCACCGAGCAGGATTGGCACCACCTCGAGCTCCGCGCCGGCGGCGGCAGCCACCCGCTCGCTCGCGACGTGTCCGAGGTACGAGAACGGGCTCGCGAAGTCGTGAAAGAGCACCAGTCGGCGCCCGCGAACACCCCCATCCCGCGGCGGCTCGTCCGGTAGGCCCAGGGCCGCACGCGCTGCATCCAGGCGGTCCACACCCCAGAACAGCGGCGTGTCAGGGCCGTCGCCGATCCGCAGGGTGGGCACACCGAACACGCCGGCTTCGGTAGCGGACCGGGTGCTCGTAAACAGTGCTGCCTTCGCCTCTGGCGTACGCCCGATCGCGGGATCGAGACCGTGGGCATCGGCGACCTGTGCGAGCACAACCGGAGAGGCCACGTCGCGACCGTCGACCCAGTACGCCCTGAACAGGTCGGTCGCGAGATCGAACTGGCGCTCTGGCGGCGCCGCCACGATGAGCCGCATGGCGTCGACCGTGCGCTGCGGGTGGTGCGACGGCCACGCCACCGGCACGCCGTGCCACGCTCCTTGGCGTAGCGCATCTGTCCTCACGATCCGCCACTTCGCGTCCGACATCGCGTCCATCGGCACCGTGGGCGACCCGATCGCCTTCAGCAAGCCACCGAGCAGCACGGGCTGGAGCACGAGCTCGGCGCCCGCCTCCTCAGCCAGCGCACGGACTCGCTGGGAGGCGACCCAGGCAAAGGGGCAGACGATGTCGAACGTGAAGTGGATCCGCACCGAACCTCCAGGGGACGTTGACGAGGCTACCGCAGGCGCTCAGGCCACGGGCGAGGGCCGGGGCAGGTGGTGCTCGATGCTGTTGGCGTAGTAGCGCAACACCCGCTCGGAGCCGGCGACCACCTCGTGTCCGCGCCCGGTCTCGGTCACCACCCGCCGGACCACGCGGCGCCGGACCAGCGCGTAGCTCGCGACCATGA
>JBLFXJ010000173.1:0-16309 GCA_047609825.1 Myxococcota bacterium | reverse complement strand
GACCTGTCGGCACGCTCCTGCCAGCCACGTGGACGTGACCCGGCCGTTGTCGCCGGGATCACCGCTCCGCACCATGCGGGTCCACACCTCTGGATCCAGATCGGCGGGGAGGAGCGCGCGCACGGGCTCGGACAGCAGCTGCTGGATGCGCCCGATGACCACCAAGGTTCCTGCGTCGCCGAGGGCGTCCGGATGGTCTGCGAACGTCAGGGAAGCGGGCATGCGGACTCCTACCGTCTCGCGCTGGTTAGCACGTCGCACGGGGGTGGGGTGGACGCTGAGGTCGTCATCGTGGGCGCCGGCCTGGCGGGCTGCGCCGCGGCCCTGGAGCTGGCTGCGTGCGGGCGGGATGTCATCGTGCTGGAGCGTGGCGGGCGGGATCGGGACAAGGTGTGCGGAGAAGGGTTGATGCCACACGGGGTCGAAACCCTGCGCAGCCTCGGCCTTCTTCCTGCCGTGCTCGCCACGCGCCCCGTGCCGTTTCGAGGCATCCGGTACCAGGTGGGCACGTCGGTCGCGAACGGCACGTTCCCGTCCGGCCATGGCCTCGGGGTGCGGCGGGCGCGGATCGATCGGGTCGTCGGCGACGCGGCCGCGAGCCACCCACGAATCGAGCTCCGCACCGGCATCCGCGTGCGGAGCGTGTCGGGAGTGGCTGGCAGAATGGAGGTGCGGACCGATTCTGGCCGGCTCACCGCACGCGCGGTGGTGGGAGCCGACGGTCTGCACAGCGTCGTCCGCCGCTCGCTCGGGCTGCAGGTTCGCGCGGAGGGACGGCGACGCTACGGCGCCCGCGTCCACATCAGTCACGACGGGCCGGACCCTGCGCGTGTGGGCGTGTACATCACCCCGGTGGGCGAGCTGTACATCACCCCGACCGCACCGGGGGAAATGAACATCGCCGTTCTGCTCGAGCACGCTCAGGCGCGCACACTCGCGGGCGGCGCGGAGGCCAGGATCCTGGCTGTCGCGGGAACGATCCCCCAGCTTGAACCCTGGCTCCGGCACGCCCGCACAATCAGCGTGGCCGCATCCTGCGGACCCCTCCGCCAGCGCGCCTCCGCATGGGCGTGCGATGGCGCAGTGTTGGTCGGAGATGCCGCGTTCTTCCTGGATGGCATCACGGGGGAGGGGATGAGTCTGGCCCTCTCTGGGGGAGTGCTCGCTGCCCGGACCCTCGACAGGGCGATGGTGGGTGGAGAGGCGTCCCGGGAGCGCCTCGCTGCATATCCCCGGCGGTTTGCCCGCGACGTGCGACACAAGGTCCGGCTGACGGAGGTGGTGCTGGCGGGCATCCGCCACCGTCGGCTGTCGGGATGGGCCGTTCGCCAGCTCGCTACGCGACCGGCGCTGTTCGGAGCGCTGCTCGACCTGAACGGTGGCCACGGTGGATTGGAAGGGATCGCGCGGGCCGTGCTCGCGCCGTCAGCGCCCCCGCACCGGCCGACGGTGCAGGACCGATTCGGCGAAGATGCGGGGCAGCCAGCTCTTCAGGGTGTTGCGCCATGGGCCTGAATAGACCGTAGTGCCCTCAGCGTCGGACACGGACCACCGGCCGACCGGCTCACCGTGCTCGAACCGGCCACGCACCATCTCTTCGCCGGTGGGCCACCAGCGCACGAACAGCTGGTGCGGCCTGCCCGTCGACCACTCGGCCTCGATCTCGAGCATGCCGGTGGCGTGCCAAGTCGAGAACGGACCATTGAGAGCGCCATCCGCGAAATACCACGCTCCTGCGGGCTGCCCATTGGAGTGCCTCTCCTCCACCAGACCGTCATCGGGCGGGGCGGGTGTGGCCCGCAGTGATGGCACCAGGGGACGCGACGCCTCCCCCTCAAGCGTGGCCCACTCGGGGCGTGGCGGGGAACGAACGTCCGACAACCTCTGTGGGTCGTCGTCACGTGGTGTGGACAGACGCATGTGTCTCGGGTGCACACGTGTGTGGACGGGGGCACACGGGCTGCGGGGATGCTACCGCAAGCAGGGCCTGTTGTCAGGTCTGCCGCTGAGGAGCCTGAGATGACGAGCGCAGCACTCGCGCTGCTCGGGTGGTGCCTCGCCGCTCCTGCCCACGCCCAGTCGCCGGAATCTCGCTGGCGCACCGTTCGCACCGAGCACTATGTCGTGCACTACCCCGCGGTGGCGGAGGCCTGGGCGTTGGACGTGGCGTCTCAGCTGGATTCCGTGCGTGAGCGCGTGTCATCGGAGGTGGGATGGACCCCCACGCGCAGGGTGCGGGTGCTCGTGCTGGATCCGTACAGCGACGCCAACGGATCCGCCTGGCCGTTCCTGAAGCGCCCGCGCATGCAGCTATGGGCGACCCCGCCGGCCTCCGATTCGATCATCGGCCACTATCGTTCATGGACCGAGCTGCTGGTCACCCACGAAGACACCCACCTCGTGCACCTGCTCCGCCCGAAGCGCGGCGGGCTCGCAGGCATCCTTCCGCTTGGCCCCTTGGCGCTGAAGTCGCCGCGGTGGATCGCTGAAGGCTACGCCACCCTCATCGAGGCACGCCTGACCGGAAGCGGGCGCCCGAACTCGGACCAGCGCGCCGCCCTGCTCCGCGGCCTCGCCGAGGAAGGCAGTCTGCCAGCCTACGATGAACTGAACGCCGTCGATCGCTACATGGGAGGAAGCTTCGCCTATCTCGTGGGGTCTGCGTTCCTGGAGTGGCTCGAGGCGCGGGACGACGGGCACGACCTGACCGACCTGTGGGCGCGCATGTCCGCACGTGAGGGGCGGTCGCTGGACGTGGCGATGGAAGGGATGTGGGGAGCCCCGCCCGCAGAGCTGTATGCGCGATTCGCGGCCGAACTCACCCATGCCGCGCTGTCCATCGAACAGCCGCGGGACACCGACTCACTGTTCGAGCGCCTCGTCGGCACACCGAGCTCGGTGGCGGTGTCCCCCGATGGGGCCCGGGTGGCGGTGATCATCCAAGAGCCGAACCAGCCCACGACGATCCGCGTGTGGGAGACGGGCGTCGACCTCGACGCGGTGGCCGAGCAGGAGGAGGCCGCCACGAGCCGCCAGGAGCTCGACCCCGATGACGTGCCCGACATCGCTCCGCTACATCCGCCCCACCGGCTGGTCGCACAGCGCGCGTTCAGCACACGGCCCCCGTCGGATGTGCGCTGGTTCGACGACGGGCGACGGCTGCTGGTGAGCGCCTACATCCGGGGACCGAGTGGGCGTGTGCGCGCCGATTTGGTCGAGTGGGACGTGGATTCGGGTCGGCAGAGGCGCCTGACGAGGGGCGCGGATCTCCGCGCGGCCGAGCCGTTCCCGGGCGGCGAGCGGGCGGTGGCGGTGCAGTCACGGTGGGGCACCTCGGGGATTGTCGTGGTGGATCTGGAGACCGGAGCCATCGAGCAGTGGACGGTCCCGAGCGCCGCTGACGTCGTGTCCCAGCCCCGTGTGGCTCCGGATGGCACGCGGGCAGCCTGGCTGGAACAGCGCGGTGGCGCCTGGACGCCGGTGGTGCGGGATGTGGCGTCGGGGGAGGTCCACAAGGTGGAGCTGCCCGAGGGGTCCCAGGTGACCCAGCTCGCCTGGTCCTCCGATGGCGCCGTTCTCCTCGGAACCGTCGGGGTCGCCGGGTTTGTCGAGGTACGGGAGCTGTTGTCCGAAGGCGACGGCGCACCCGGGCGCACCTGGACGTCGACAGGCGGTCTTGCCTCGCACCCAGCGCCGGCACCCGATGGCCAGTTGTTTCACCTGGTGTGGGACAATGACGGTCCCGACTTGCATCTCGCGACATCTGAGCCGACTGTCCACGCCCAGCCGCCCGACTCCGACCTGCCCGTGGTGCGGCCTGGATCGCGCCCAGCTCCCCCGCCGCCCGAACGGGCCGAGGTCGAGGGACGCGCCTATGGGGCAGGCCCCCTGTCCGTAGCGCCCGTAGTCGGCGGCGGATTCTCAGGCAGGCAGGGACAGCTGGAGGCCGGCGTGCGGCTCGGCGACATCTTGGGTCGGCACGAGCATCTGTTGATCGGCGCCTATGGCAGCGATGGCGGGGCGCGGGGTGGGCTGGTGTCTTCGGCCTGGGGACTCGAACCCGTGCAGGTACGCGGTGAGGCTTTCGCGGTGCGGGTGGCCTTTGGGCGCGAGGTGCGGGCCGGGGGACTGGTCGGCATCTCGACCGAGCGCAGGGGCCGACCGACGCGACTCGACCTGGACGTGGGCCTGCTGGTGGATGTCCCCCTGCCCGGCGACCTCGATGGCGACCGGCAGCTCGGGTACCTCGAGCTGGACATCGGCCAGATCGATGATCGTCGTGCGCGGTGGGGCATCGCCGGGATCGTCCGGGCCCAGGCCGGCCAGACCGCAGGCGATACCTGGGCGAGGGGCGAGGCGGGTGGTGCGGTTCGGCTCGGTCGGCAGGTTGGGGTCGTGGGTGAATACACCTACGGACTCACCAACGCCCGGTCAGAGCTGGACCGCTACCGCCTGGGGGGCGTGGCCACGTCCGTGGCGCCCGGTCCCTGGCTCTGGTCCCGCGTCACGGACGGGGCATTCCCGGTTGGCGCGTGGAGCGGGTCGGCGCGGGATCAAGCCAAGGTCGCGCTCCGGGCCGGTGCCGGCGAAGTGTATGGCGTGCGTCATCGGCTCGGTGATGACGGCCTGGCCGAGGCCGGCGCATCGGCCGTGGGCGTGGGTGTGCGTTCCGACCTTCGCCGGGACCCGTTCCTCGGAACGGCCGCGCTCTCCCTGCGGGCGGGGATCGCCTGCCGCATCGAGGATCCATTCAGCGGGTGGGCGCCCCGGCCGTGTCACTCACTGGACGACTACGCCGCTTGGGGCAGCGTGATCGTCAAGCGGTGAGCGCGGGTCGACCCGGGTTCGGGTCATGCCTCCGGCTCAGGGAGGTCCACGTCGCCTACGTCATCGTCATTCAGGGCCGCATCCAGGGCTGCGCCCTCGAGCCCGAGCAGGGTGGCCGCCTGGAGAAGGACGCTCCCTTCTGCCGCATCGAAGTCCGCGTCGGCGAGCGAGGCGCCCAGCAGCGTCCGGATCAGGCGCACCTTCCGGTTCTCATCGAGGCGGGTGGTGAGCTCCGCGAGGGCGAGGTCGAGCGCGGCCCGCCACCGGTCGGTGTACGTTCCATCCGCCGTGACGAAGCCGGCGGAGTGCAGGGCGGAGGTGGGAAACCGGTCCTCGAGGAACTGGATTTCGGCACGGTGCACATTGTCGTCAGCGCCGATCAGACGTTGGACCATGTGGTAGGCGAACGCCAGCTCCAGCTCGTCGTCGGTCAGCATCAGACCTCCTGGGCCCACGAGTATAGGATCGTGACCGCCCGGCGTGGTACGTGGCAGCGTGACCAGCGAACGTTCCGGCTGTCTGTTGTTCGCCCTGCCACGCGCACTGCTGTCCACGACGCGTGTGGCGCTGTCGGATCACGCGCGGCTGCCCGCCCTCGACGCCGCACGGGTTCACCGCGACGACCTGCCGGCGCTGGTCCGGGCCCGCCGCGCCGGCCAGGCGTGCCTCGACGATGTGCGAACGGTCGGGGGCGGAGCACCACCCCATGTAGTGGCCGAGGTGTCCGGGCGCGTGGTTGACGTGGTGGGGGCGCTGGAGGCGGTGGCGCGCCGGCTGGCCGAGGCGCGTCAGTTCATCGAGCGACACGGCTCGGACACCCTCGCCCGGGAGCGCGCGGAGCTGGAGCTGTCGATGATCGGCGCCTCTGCGGCCGCCATCCGAGAGCATCGGCGTTCGCTCGACGCGCTCAACGAGCGAGCCCGGATCGCGGGTGACCTGCAGCACCACATCGGAACCCTGGTGCTGCGCCTGGATGCTGGAGGCCACGAGCTGGAGGCGTTGCACGCCAGGGTTGGCTCCCAGCTGGGCGACGAGACGCTGTTGTACGAACTACGCGCCTACCAGACCTCGGCGCGGGCCGCGCTGGACGCGTTCCAGGATGCCTGGCGCGAGGTCGAGGCGCACTGACCGGGAGTGGCATGTTTGTCCTGCTCAGCACAACGCTCGCGTGGGCTCACGTGCCGGAACTGTACGTGGTGGGCCCCGAAGACGACTGGTGCCGGATGATCGACGACGCCCAGACGGGCGATATCGTGATGCTCCAGTCAGGCGAATACGAGGGACCGTGCACTGTGGATGGCAACCTCCCGGACTACCCTGGCGAGATCCTCACCGTGCAGGCCTTCGACCTGTATGACCCGCCGGTGCTGGTGCATGGAGGAGGGGAGTTCATCCTCGAGCTCACGGGCCAGAACGTGATGCTGAGCTCGTTGTTGTTCGACGGAGTGCCGGCCGGATCCGTCGGCGTCTCGGTGGAGGCCGAGGACTCCACCGTACGGTTCTCTACGTTCACCGGTGTGGATGGCGTCGCGGTCTCCGCCGGAAAGGCCGCCGGCCACTCGTTCGTGAACGACTGCACCTTCTTCTCTGGCAGCGGCACGGCGGTGGAGATCGGCTGCGCTGACGGCGGCTGCTCCGTCACGGGCTTTGAGGTCGTCGACAACCTCGTCCTCGGTCTCGGCACTGGCTTGGTGGTGCATCCGACATCGGCGGGCTCCGTGGTCGACAACACGTTCGACGTCACGGACCTGGGAATTCAGATCGCGGGCAGGAGTGACGCCGCGCTGGACGTGAGCTCCAACCTGGTGCGCGCATCGGTCGGACTGTCCATCACGGGAGGCCCAACGATCATCCGCAATAATCTCGTGCTCAGCGAGGAGACGGCCCTGCGGTCACACCTCGACGAAGCGCATGGTGTACAGGTCATCGGAAACACCCTGGTCGGAGCGGTTTGCGCCGCAACCTCTGGGTGGACCAGCGACGATGAGCTGGCGTCGAATGCTCTGCAAGGCACGCTTACCCTGGCTCCGGAGGCCTCGGCCGCGGGCAACGTGGCATGCGATGTGGGCGGGTGTTGGCTCGATCCCGTGGGCCTGGACTATTTCCCAGCGCTCGATTCCCCGCTGCGCGAGGCCGGTGTCGAGGTCGGAGGCGACCTGCTGCTCGGCGACTGGTGCGGTCGTGCCCGGGCCACTCCACCCACCGCAGGAGCCTTGGAGGCCGTCGGTGAAATCGGCTTCGGCCCACTGGAATTCGGCTTCAAGCGGCAGTTCGACTGCACCCTCCTCGACCCACCGGTCGACACGGGGCCCGGCGACACCAGCAGTGGAGGAACGGACACAGACACAGACACCGATGTGGACACCGGCACAGGCCCGACCCTCGACACCGGCATGTCCGGCGCCGGCGGAGGGCGCCCCGAAGACGACACCGGATCCGACGAACCGCGCGGCAAGAAGAGCGCGCAGTGCGGCTGCGGCCACGCGCCTGGAACGGGTGGGTGGATGTTTGGGCTCATGGTCTGCGCCGTGAGGTTCAGAACCCGAGGCCAACGGTGAGTGCGCCGAACGGCACGACCGGCCCATCCTGGTCGAGGATGGTGGTGGCGGCAGGAATCACCGCCGCTCCTACGTTCAGGTCGGCGCTGACATAGGTTCGGCCCCCGGCATCGGTCCAGAATCGCCCCTTCACGGAGACCGAGGCCTCGGGGCCCGCCCCCTCGACTTGATCGTCCGCCCGTGCACGGCCGAACTTGAAGCCGGGCTGGTCTGCAGTCCGCTGAAGCTCTGCAAACCCGACGCCGAAGAGCAGGTCTGCGTCCAGCCGGCCGACCGACGCGCCGGCCGCGCGGACGCGGGAGCGGAAGTGCGCGAGGTCGGGGGAGGGGCTCTGGTGGAGCACGCCAGAGCCGTTGCCGCAGGCCTCGAGTGACAGCCACGCTGTTGGCGAGCCTTCGGCACAGATGTAGGCATGCTGGAGATCCGAGGCCTGCACACCGGCCCGCAGGTCGAACACGGCGTGCCCTGCCACCGGCCGTCGCGAGATCGTCCGAGAGTCGGTCTCTTGTGCAAGCGCAGTCATGATCGCCAGGAACACCATGACTGCCCCCCACTTTGGACCTCTAACAAGATCGTTGCAGCGGTCGTAGCGGCCCGTCCATCGACCGAGGACAGGCCACAACGATCCTGCAGCATATTGGCTTGCTCTAAGTCCGGCCAGGGGCTGCGGGGGATTCAGTGACGCTTCGACCGAACTGGCCGTGCTGACAGTGCATGGAAGGCTGGAACGGGTAATGACGAACGCTAGACGCGCTTCTTTGTCAGTGGCGCTGGAGGTCGTGTCCGGATGACGATGGAAGCCGAAGTGAGTGACACCTTCCTCGAAAACACCGCCGTCTGGGTCAAGCTCGAGCCCAGGCTGGACCAGGAGTCCATCCTGGGGCTGGCGCGTGAGTTCAGCGTTCCCGCCGGTCAGATCGCCGCCGCCCTCAAGCGTACGGGCAAGACGCGACGTCCACGCGGCGCCACCCCGGAGGCCCTCCCACCCGAGCCGGAGGAGGCCGCGCAGGACAGCCGGGCCGGATCGAAGTCCCATCTGGTCGAGGCCTATGGGCACATGCTGGGCAAGGTGCCAGACGCCGAGGTCGCCAAGCTGGCGAAGGTGAGCACACGGACCGTGGCTGCCTACCGCGCCCGGCACAAGATCGTGGGCTACGATCGATGGAGCGACCCCAAGCGAGAGCGCAAGCAGAATCGCGGAAGCCGCATCGATCCGTTCCGAGAGCTGGTCGGGGTCAAGCCAGACTCGGAGGTGGCGAAGCTGGCCGGGGTCAGCCCCCAGGCCGTGCGCAACTTCCGTGCGAAGAACGGCATTCCGGCCCCTGGCCGCGCCGCATCCAAGCCCGCGGCTCCGAAGAAGGCGGCGGCGCCCGTGAAGGCGCCGACCACTGCCGCGAAGAAGGCACCCGCAGCCGCGAAGAATGCGCCCGCCGCGGCGAAGGCGTCTCCGGCTCCGGCGAAGAAGGCACCGGCCCCCGCGAAGAAGCCGGCCGCAGTCGCGAAGAAGGCACCCGCAGCCGCGGAGAAGGCACCCGCAGCCGCGAAGAAGGCGGCCCCCGCCCCCGCCGTGACGAAGCCAGCCGCTGCCCCTGTGGCGAAGGCGCCCGTGGCCCCGAAGCCGGTCGTCGCGGCCAAGCCGACGCCGCAGGCCAAGGCCACGCCCGCGCCAGTGGTCCACAAGGCGCCCTCTGCGCCGCCCGTTGCGGCCCCGGTCGCGCTCGCTCCGGCCGCCGCGCCCGCACGCAGCGGATGGGGTTGGCGGGTCACTTTCGCGTCGGGTGAGCAGCGCGTTGCACTCGCCGTGGACGTGGGCGCTCTCGTGGCGGCATTCGCGGCGTCCGGGCACGGCCCGGTGGTCGGGATCGAGCGGCTCGAGAAGGCTCTGTAGAGGCCGAGGGGCTGCCGCTGACAGGCAGCAGCCCCGACCGGACCGTTGGACTCAGTCCTCGGTTCGGCGTCGCCGCCGTCGCGGCGTGGCGGCCGGTTCGTCGGCGTCAGCGTCGGGGGCCGCCGTAGTCGTCGTTCGCCGCCGGCGCCGTGGTGCCGCCTCAGGCTCGGCGCTCGGAGCTGGCGCAGCCTCGCTGTCGTCCGTGCTGCGCCGGCGTCGTCGACGTTCAGGCTCTGGCTTGGCCTCGGCCTCGGCCGCGGCGGGGGGAGTGGCTGGTTCAGCGGTCGCACCACGTCGACGTCGGCGGGGCGTCGCGGGCTCCGCTGGAGAGTCCGTCTCCGAAGACGTGGATGCAGCGGTGCGGCGACGACGGCGGGGTTCCGCCGCGGGCGCAGCGTCCGCTTCCGGAGCCGGTGTGGTGGTCCGTCGCCGCCGACGCGGCGCTGCAGACTCCTCCGCGGTGGGCTCGGCAGCAGGGGAGGCCTGGTTGGCATCCGATGCGGCTGACGTCGCCGCACCCCGGCGGGTCCGGCGCTTCGGAGCCGCGGGCTCTGGCGCTGGCTCGGCGGCGGCCTCCGCAGTCTCTGCGGCTGCGGTCGTCCGGCGTGTGCGCCGAGGGGGCGGCGCAGGCTTCGGGGCCTCGGGCTCGGCCTCGGGGGCAGTGCGTCGCGTGCGCCTGCGTGGCGGTGCGGCCTCTTCGGCGGCGGGCGCGGCCACCGCCGATGGCGCGGCGTCGCTCGGCTCGGCCTCTGCCCGGCGACGACGACGCCGGGCGGGCGCCTCCTTCGCCGCCTCGACCGGAGTGGCGATGGTGCGGCGCCGCCTACGCGCCGGCTCGGCAGCAGCTGCGTCACCCTCCTCGGCAGCATCCTTGCCCGGCTCGGGGTTGGCGGAGGCCCCGGGCGTCCCCGACTTGCCCCGCGCCGGAGCTGGTGCCGGTGTCGCTTCAGCACGACCGGCACGGCTGACCTTCGCCCACCGCCCCTCTGAGGACGGCACCGGTTCGTCCTCTTCGTCCTCGTCGTCGTCTGCCATCTCCGCGAGCTGCCCGGGTGTAAAGATCCCCGTCGCGGACTTGACCTCCTTCAGGCGCTTCGCCTTGGGCCTTACGTCTCGGGAGGCATCGGTGACCTCCTTCATCACCTCGGCCAGCGTGGGGCCTGTGGCGAACGGCGCGTCCAACAGGCCGCGCATCTCGTCCGCGAACTCCTCCGCCTCCACCCGCGTGTCGGGGTCGTAGATCAGCGCCCGGGCCAGCGTCTTCGCCAGCTTGGGCGGAAGATCGGTCTCGCCGCCGGTGAGCATCGAGGTGCCCTCCGACATCGTGATCATGTGCTTGAGCTTCGCGATGTCGTGGGTGTCGTACAGCGGCTTGCCGGTCATGATCTCGTGGGCGATCACCGCGAGTGAGTGCACGTCTGCAGAGGTGTCCTCGGGCTGGCCCTCCAGCCGTTCCGGCGGGGCGTAGCGAAGTGACTCGGCGCTGATCGGCCGCTTCGCGTCAGAGGCATGCATCAGCCAGTCCACGTGCCCGAGGCCGTAGCCGAAGATCTGGAGCTGGCCATCGGTCTTCAAGGCGATGCGCCACGGCGAGAGGTTGCCGTGGGAGAAACAGCCCTGCATGTGGCCGGTCTCGCCAGCCTCGCCGAGGATTTGCGCGGCGAGCACACACACCTCCAGCGCTGCCCGGATGCCGATGGGCTTGTACCGGTCGCGGTAGGTGCGCAGAGCGTCGCCGAGGGTCCACACGCGGCCAGTTGGGTAGATGAACGCGCCCTGCTCGGGAAACCGCTTCGACAGCTCCACCAGGCCGATCACCATCGGGTACTCGAGGAAGCTCTCCACCAGGGTGACGTTCAGGTTCAACGCCTCGTGTTCACGGTACGCCTCGTCGAAGACGATCGCGGTGTGGTGCAGCCCGCTCTCCGTCTGGAGCTCCACCAGCCGCGCGACCGGATCTCGAAGCTCACGACCGGTCGGCCGGTACTCACCGAATTCCGTCATCGACACCCCTCCATGCGCGCGCTGCGGCCACCGTCCCGCTCCCCGCGTCGGCGTGGACGATATCATCGACGCGGACGCCGATGCGGCGCACGGAGAGCACGATGCACGAGCGCGGTTCCCGCAGGGTGTTGCTGCTGCACACAGGCGGAACCCTGGGCATGGAGGGATCTCCCCTCGAGCCCGGGGACTATGCGTCGACGCTGGACGCGCGGGTCCCGGAGCTGCGCGCCTTGGCGCAGATCGAGACAGAGATCGTGTGCAACCTCGACTCGAGCGACGTCGGCCCCGACGAGTGGGCAGAGCTGGCACGCCGCATCGACGCGGCGCGGGACCGGGTGGACGGATTCGTGATCGTGCACGGAACGGACACGCTCGCCTTCACGGCCGCTGCCCTGTCGTTCGCGCTCGAGAACGTGGGAAAACCGGTGGTGCTCACCGGTGCGCAGCGCCCCCTCCGCGCCCTTCGCACCGACGCGAGACGGAATCTCCAAGACGCCGTCGAACTGGCTACCCGGGGCATCCCGGAGGTCGGGATCTGCTTCGACGGCCTGTTCCTCCGGGGCTGCCGCGCCGTGAAGCTGGACGCGTTCAGCTACCGCGCGTTCGCCAGTCCGGGAATGCCCCCGCTCGCCCGGATGGGGGTGGATGTGGACGTCACTGCGCACCTGCGGCGGGGCCGCGGGGCGTATCGGTTCGACCCCCGGTTCGATGATCGCGTGGCCACTGTGTATGTGCACCCTGGAGTCTCGGCGAGCGGTGTGGCCGCGCTGGCCCGGACCGACGTGCGTGGCGTCGTGCTCGCTGCCTTCGGTGTGGGCACCATCCCGACACGCGATCCCGCGCTTGGGGCTGCGATCCGCCAGCTGCGTGAGGCAGACATCGACGTGCTCGTGGTCACCCAGCACGGCGGGCGGGTGAACCTCGGCGCGTACCGGAACAGCGCCACGCTCAGGGAGGCCGGCGCCATCAGCGGGGGCTCCATGCGCGTGGAGGCGGCCGTGCCGAAGCTCATGCATGCGCTGGCGGTGTTCGACGACCCGGATCAGCGACGCGCCTACATCGAACGGGATGTCGCCGGTGAGCAGGCCTGAGGTCCGGATCGGTCAGCGCGTGCCGAAGGAGCTGCGTCGGATGGGCTTCGAGTCGGCATCGCAAGCGGCGAGCTGAATCCGCAGGACGAAGGACAGACGCATCGGAGACACCCAGGTCGGGAGCGGATAACCTGAGCGCGAGAACGGGAGGGCGGATGCGTGTCGCACTGGCGGTGGACATCGGAGATGAACGGGTGGGCAGCGTGGTCGACGCAGCCGGCGAATGGGCATCCCTCTCGGGCAGCGTAGTCGACCTGATCACCGCGGATGGCGGGCGCTACATGTTCGACTACGTCGCCGATCCCAATGTGCGGCGGGTGCTCGCCGTAGAGGCAGACCGCGCTCGCGCGAAGGACGCCGTTCGGCTCGAAGCGCTCAGCAACCGACTGCCTGAGGCCGTCCGCGGCGAGACCCGCGTGATCTCCGGTAAGGTGGTCGAGGCCGTGGTCGAGGCCGGCAAGGGCTACGATGCCGTGCTCGTGGGCACCCATGGCCGCACCGGCCTGCTTCGGTTCTTCCTCGGCTCCGTCGCCGAGGCCATCGTGCGGCGATCACTGGTGCCGGTCGTCGTGCTTCGGGCCGCGTCAGCGCCCCGTTGATGCTCCTGGCGGCCTCGCCGCCAGGACTGCGGCCACGATGTCGGGAACCTCGGCCAGCCCACCCACACCTACGTCGCCGCAGGCGAGTCGCTTGGCCACGGGCGCGACGACCGTGTAGCGGCCGTGTCGCTCCAGCGTGTGAAGGCTGTCCTGCACGGCGGGATGCTCCCACATCGCGGTGTTCATCGCCGGGCAGATCAGCTGTGGCACGTCGCCCGGAAGCGCCAACCACACGGTGAGCAGCGCATTGTCGGCGATGCCATTGGCCAGCTTGCCGAGCGTAGAGGCGGTGGTCGGCGCGAGCACCGCCACATCGGCCCACTTCGCCCAAGCGATGTGCTCCACCGCACTCACGCCACCCGGCGCACCGCCGGTGGCGAAGGTGTCCACCATCACCGGATGCCCGCTCAGCGCCTCGAAGGTGAGCGGCCCGATGAAGTGGAGGGCCGATGGTGTCAGCACCACCCGCAGCTGCGCGCCGGCCTTCACGAGATGAGATGTGAGATCCGCCGCTTTGTACGCCGCGATACCACCCGACACCCCGAGCAGGACCTTCATTGTCCGCCCCGCCAGCCGATGATCGGCGTTCCGTCAGCGGTGGACCGCAGGTAATCGGTGACGAGGTCGCTCACGGACTCCTCCCTGAACACGATGAAGTGGCTGCCGTCGAGCCACTGGACGAAGGCGGCGGCCGCCAGCCCGCCGTCGAAGGTCGGTGCGTTGTCGACCAGCGGGCCGGGCAACACGGAGCGCCCACGGAGGGCGATTGCGTCGAGTGATGTCGCGGCCGGCGCGAGCACGGGGAGCCGGGCGGCGGCGGCCAGCGCGACGGCGGACCGGTACGGTGTGTTCGCATCCAAGGTGCCATTGGTGAGCATCACCGGCAGCGGCGAGTGGTCTGGCCAGTCGCCCTGCTCCGAGAACCAGTACGGAGCGTAGTTGACCGGATCGGTCTCCTCCACAAGGGTCTGCAGCAGCGCCACGGTCGGGTGGAACACGGTGACCGTGTCATCGTCCTCCAGCTGCAACCAGCCCCGCAACAGCTCGGTAAAGTCGAGGATGTCCTTGCGCTCCACCACAGTGATCGCGAGCACGCCCCCGGTGCCACTCAGCACCGCTGCGCGCGCATCACGCCCCAGCCAGGGAGCGGCGATGGCGCCGGTGAGACCGCCCTGGCTGTGGCCGAAGAACAGCACCCGATCGCCGTCGATCGGCACCGCCTGACCACTCGGCAGGGTGAACGTGGCTTCCTGCAGGGCACGCGCCAGGTACAGCGCATCCACCGCACCTTGCCGGAAGTTGGTGGCGCCTGAGACCGGGTTCACGATGTTGAAATTCGCAAGGTCGGACTGTGCTTGGCCGCCATTGCGGGTGTCGTGCAGGGGCTGGTCGATGCCGACCGTGATCAGCCCCGCAGCGCCCATGCGGTTCGCGACCTCCAACGGTGCATCGCTGTCGCAGAACGTGCGGTAGTCGCCACCCGTGCCGTGTTGGTAGATCACCACGGGCCACCCGTCGGCCGGTGGCTGCGTCAGGTCGGTGGGCGTGCACACCGACAAACGCAGGTCGTCCCACCAGGCGATCACCGGCTGGCCGTCGTCGCGGAATCGGAACTCACCGCCCTCGGCGAGGAACGGCCGCTCACCATGGGTGAACACCGGGCTCGGGTAGTGGGTCCGCCAGGCGTCGTAGTGGGTGAACGATGCCAGAGGCTCCAGGATCTGGTCCAGATCGGGCGGCTCGATGGACTCTTGGACGAACCGGGCGAGGCGCGCCATCTCATCGAGCGGGTCGCGGGTGGTGAACACCGTGGCGATGGCCACATCGTCGGGCCCCAGACCGAGCAGGAACAGCTCCCGAAGCAGGTCCGCATGGCGCGCGTGGTCGGGATGGTCTGCCGACAACGGCGCGTTGGCCTGCTGGTTGGGGCTGGCGATCGCGGTGGTGATGACCAGAGCGTAGGTTGTGTCGGGCCGGAGCGGAAAGCCCGGAAGCGGCGCGACGGCGAGCAGGTTGTCTGCCGTGTAGGAGGTCCCTTCCTCCTGATACGACCAGTGCACGGGGAAGCGTTCGCCTCGGTGTGACGAGCGTGGACCGACATCCAGGAGGAGCACGGGGCTGTCGTCGGCCAGGGAGTGAGCGGGCGTCGGGAGCAGGGTGGTGTCGAGCGGGCCGGCGAACCGGACGTAGATCGGTGTGTTCGTGCCGAACCCAGGCAACGCCTCCGCGATGGCGAGGTAGTTGTCGAGGATGCCCACAGACCGCGGGTTTGGAAAGGTGCCCAGCTTGAGCGTGCCGTCGGCGCGACGGCGACGGTCGTCCGGCCACGGCGTGTCGAAGAACACGGCGCTCTGCGGGTCGAACACCGGTACCGGTCCGACCACATTCTCGTCCGCGCATCCGGCGAGGGTGAGCAGGATCCACGCGTGCATACGGTTCGCTAACCCCCGAGGGTGGGTTAGGCGCGTGCCCTGCCACATGAGGGCGACATGGAACGCGGCGCGCTTCTGTACGAGGGCAAGGCCAAGCAGGTCTATGCCACGGTGGACCCCGAGCGGGTGATCCTCCGGTTCAAAGACGATGCAACGGCGTTCAATGGCGTGAAGAAGGCGAGCATCCCCGACAAGGGGCGACTGAACTGCGCCTTCACCATGGCCCTGTTCGACGTGGCCGAGGCCGCTGGCGTCTCACACCACGTGATCGAGGTCCTCAGCCCCACCGATCTGCTGTGCGAGCGCGTCACGATCATCCCGGTCGAGGTGGTGGTGCGCAACGTCGCGGCGGGATCCTTCTCCCGCCGGTACGGGGTGGAGGAGGGGACTCCCCTCAGCCGGCCCCTCGTGGAGTTCTTCTACAAGTCGGATGCGCTCGACGACCCGCTCCTCGGGCGCGACGTGGCGCTTCTGATGGGGTGGGCGAAGGCGTGGGAGCTGGCATTCCTCGAGGAGGCCGCTCTGGCGCTGAACGCCGCGCTGGTCGAGTTCTGGGGCGGTCACGACATCGACCTGATCGACTTCAAGGTCGAGTTCGGGCGGGCGAACGGTCGAATCCTGCTCGCGGACGAGATCACGCCCGACGGCTCGCGGCTGTGGGAGCGGGGTACGCGTCGCCGGTTCGACAAGGACGTGTTCCGGCGCGACATCGCAGATCTCGGCGACACGTACCGGGCGCTGCAGGCTCGCCTGAACCTCGGGGTCTGACGTGGTCGGGCTCCGGGACAGCAGCGCGCTGTTCGCGGTCGTCGGCCATCGGAGCGCCACTCGGCGCACCCACGCCGGCCTCCGCGCGCTGCAGCACCGAGGCGGCAGCGCGATCAGCGTCGTCGCTTCCGACGGCCACACC
>JBLFXJ010000172.1:0-16496 GCA_047609825.1 Myxococcota bacterium | reverse complement strand
CCCCAGCAAGACGGTCCACGACGCGATCGCCTCTGAGCTGGACTCACTCCGTACAACCCGGGATCAACTCCGGGTCCGCATGCACCTCGGCGGGGAAGACCTCCGCGATCTGTGGACCGCCGCCGAGGTCAAGTGGAGCCGCGTCGAAGGTGAGTGGAAGCGCCTGGTCAACGAGGTCGAAGCCCCCACCGACGAGATGAGGCATGGTTTCAAAGCCATGGTCACCGACGTGGGAGAGGCGTACACGCGCATGCGAGCCGCCATCAAGCGAGATGTCGGCGCGGAGGATGGCGGACCACCCCCGCACACCCGCTGAAGGTAGCGCCGACGAGCCCGACCGACCCCGGCGAGCAGGTGCGGGTGCGGAGCTGGAGCGGGCGTCCGTGAGCGACGCGCTCGCACTGCACCGTGCCGATCAGCATGGACGGCCTCACGGTCGTAGACTGCGTACCGGGATGTATCGACCCGACGGCCGCGGACTTCGACCCGTCTGCCGCCTGGGACGACGGCTCGTGCTCCGCTCCGCTGCCTGTTCTCGA
This sequence comes from Myxococcota bacterium, assembly GCA_047609825.1. GTDB lineage: Bacteria > Myxococcota_A > UBA796 > UBA796. The sequence continues at coordinate 15,957 of JBLFXJ010000172.1, read as the reverse complement.
ACGCCAGCGAGACCGTCACCACCGTCGAGGCGCTGGGCCTTCGGGAGCGGCCCATACAGGGTGGAGGGGAGCTGAACGGCCGGGGCGTGTCTGAGCGCGGCCGTTGTCGAATGCCCTAGCGTGCCTACCCTCCGGAGTACTGGAGGACACAGCATGGACCGACCGATCCTGGGCGATGCGAGCGATGGCGTGCGCGAGCGGCAGAGCGGCTACCACAGCGACGTGCTCGACGAGGTGCGCCAGGCCGTGGCGACCGCCGACGTGGTGGTGGTAGGCATGGCCCAGAACCCAAGCTGCGCCAAGGCCCACCGCAGGCTGGATGCCGCCGGTTTGCCTCACACCTACCTGGTCTACGGCTCCTACTTCTCGGCGTGGAAGCCCCGGCTCGCGATCAAGATGTGGTCGGGCTGGCCCACCTTCCCGCAGGTGTTCGTGCAGGGCGCGTTGATCGGCGGGTGCGACGACCTCGTGGCCGCCCTCGATGACGGCAGCCTGCAGGCGCGGCTCGAGGCCGGCCGGGCCTGACGGCGCATCGTGTGACCCGTGGGACGGGTTCGCACCAGCGCCCATCGAGCGATGCGTGCTCGCCCCAGAATCTCACGGTGGCGGCAGGGCCGCATCGCCCCGCGCCCGTGCTCCCGGAGCGTCGGCGGCGCCTGCCTGGGTGTGGCTGGCGGGGTTCGGCTCCTGGGCGATGATCTCCAACGACGGTCCGGGCTGAAGGGGCCGACCCGACACGGCCCGTCCAACCCTGTCTGCTGGACAGGGTTGAAGCGCCGCCGCCGCGCAAGCTCTGTTCTGTCTGTGCCGCCTCCGTGCCCTCTGTGGTGCATCACCGCAGCCCCCCACCCCACCTCATCGCTCCCGCGTCACCACCGTCGTCAACACAGTCTCATCCGGGTCACCAACGCCGCCGACCCCGTCGCGCCGACCTCACCCGCTGCGTCGGCGGTCCGCACACGGGACAACCTCGGACCGCCACACCATCGGGTCCCACGGCAGATCCGGCCCCTCGCCCGACGGCTGCCCCTCATACGGCTGGCCGTCGTAGCGGATCCGCAGCCCCGGCCACACCATGTGGTGCCAGAACCAGGGTCCGAAGCTCTGAACCTCAAGCGCCGGGTGGATGTGGGGGGCCACCAGCTCGGCGTGGAGTGCTGGCAGCTGGCTCCAGTGCACGCCCGGCCGCAGGTGGTGCACCGTGTGGAAGCCATTGTTCAGGAACAACCAGTTCAGGGGCCGGCCCACGAAGTTGCGGCTGTGGTCGAAGCCGGAGGCGTCGTAGGCACAGCCGTCGTGCTGCAGGTAGTTCACCGCGCGGATGCCGGCGGACGCGACGAGGTGCGGTGCCCACACGAACACCAGCGTGCTCCGCCAGTCCAGCGCGAGCAGCACCCCATAGAAAGCGATCAGCAGCAGCCCCTCCTGACGGAGGTGGCGGCGGATCCGGCTGCGCGGCCGGGTGGCGAACCAAGCATCGAGCCCACGCTTGGCCGCCAGCTGCCATTGGGTGCCCACGACCAGGTTCGCGAGCTGCCAGCCGAGGTCCACCCGAGTGGTCCGCGTGAGGTCCCGCCGCGACTGCACATGACGGTGATGGCTCTGGTTGTGCACCGGCACGAACACGCTGACGGGCTGGCCGTACCACAGGGTCTGCACCCCGCGCCACGCGCAGTTCATCCACCGCCGGGAGAACATGGGGCTGTGCATCACGTTGTGGGTGCTGACGGCGCCCACGAAGGCCAGCGTGGCGGTGGCCAGCCACAGCGGGATCGCGAGCGCCCACGGCGGTGGCCAGAGCCACTGCAGCGCCACTGACCCAAAGACGGTTCCCCCGCCCCCTCACCCGCACTGGCACTCGATCGCGTGGTACGACATGCTCTCGAGCACGGGCCCCTCGAGGAACTCGCGCACGCGGCCCTCGCCGCCACAGGTCGGGCTCGGTCCCGCGCTGTACACGCCGTCGATGATCGCCTCGGTGCAGAAGGTGTGGGTCCACTCGCCGTGGTTGGTGTCGTCGCAGCCCTCGCGCGTGCCGCCGGAGGTGTTGTTGCACACGATGCGCACGCCGATCGCCTCGCCGCCCTCCAGGGCGCAGGTGTCGGGGCAGCCGATCCGGTAGCCGTTGTACGCGGTGGACGGGTCGAACGGCCAGGGCAGGACGTCGTACAGGCCGAACACCCAGCCCTCGCCGTGGCCGAAGCACTCGTAGCCCAGGGCGTCGGGGCAGGGGTCGATGTCGCCGCACAGGCCGTCGCCGTCGGCGTCGTCGTCCGGGTCGAGCGGGCACGGGTCCACGTCGCCGCACCGGCCGTCGCCGTCGCCGTCGTTGTCCGAGTCGAGCGGGCAGGCGTCGTCGGCGTCGCAGATGCCGTCCGCGTCGCTGTCTGCCGGGCACGGGCGACACTGGCACTCGATCGCGTGGTACGACATGCTCTCGAGCACGGGCCCCTCGAGGAACGGGCTCACGCGGCCCTCGCCACCGCAGGTCGGGCTGGGGCCCGGCACGTACACGCCGTCGATGATCGCCTCGCTGCAGAACGCGTCTGTCCACTCGCCGTGGTTGGCGTCGTCGCAGCCTTCGCGCGTGCCGCCGGCGGTGTTGTTGCACACGATGCGGGCGCCGATCGCCTCCCCGCCCACCAGGGCGCAGGTGTCGGGGCAGCCGATCCGGTAGCCGTTGTACGCGGTGGACGGATCGAACGGCCAGGGCAGGACGTCGTACAGGCCGAACACCCACGTGTCGAGACAGCCGTCCAGCGGGTCGTCGGGGCACGGGTCCGCGCCGTCCGGAACCCCATCACCGTCGGCGTCGGGCCCGAGCACCAGGCACCGCGCCTCCCCGATCTCTGACAGCGACCCGCCGGGCCCGCGGAGGATCACTGGCTGGAAGCACGCCTCGAGCCCGTCCAGGTACGGCTCGTCCGCCACGTCCATCACCTCGGTCGCCGCGCCGTCTTCGTCGGTCCACAGGGTCACCTGGCGCGAGATGCGGCCGAGCAGGCTCAGGCACTGTCCCCCGAGCATGTCGAAGCACGGGCCCTCGCCCACGCCCCCGGCCGAGCGCAGGAGGAACACCCGCTCGCCGTAGTTCGCGCCCGTGATGTCGAACGTGATGGTGCCCCCCATGACGCCTCCGGTGACCCGGAGGTCGAGCTCCCCCGGTGCGGGGGCGTGCCAGTCGGCGACGGGGGCAGCGTGTTCGAGTGCGGCGTCCAGCAGGGGCTCGGCATCGGGCGTGCCGCAGGCCGCGAGGAGGAGGGGGGCGAGGTACGTCCGCATGGCGAATCTCCGTGTGCGACCGGAGTCTACGCCATCGGTGGGGCGGCTTGCAGACGGGCCGCTGAGAGGGCAGGATGGCCGGTATGCACCGGTGGGTGGGATGTTGCTCGCCGCCCGCCATCGGCACGCGTCGTCGCGGGTAGGAGCGCCACGGCATCACCCGTCGTCGCTCGATTCCCGTCCCATTGCTGACGGTCGGAGCGCGGGCCCACGCCTACGACGCGCAGTTGGCACCGAAGCGGCCTTGCCAATCCACCCACCGACCCTGGGGACTGTCCAAAAACAAGATGTGGCATTCGAGTGCCCCAGGAAGCCCAGTTCTGCGTCGTCTTCCATCGGGATAGCACGGGTGCCTACGCGCAGACCAAGCTCGCCTGTCTGATGTTCGGAAATGCGCTGGACCGACGCCTGAAGCAGGCGGGCCTGGCGATCGAATCCCTGAGCGCGCATCCGGGCATGTCCAACACCGAGCTCGGCCGTCACGGGCCCAAGGCCCTTCAGGCCATCCTGGACTGGACGCTCGTGCCCATCCTGACCCACACCCCCAACAGAGGCGCCCTCCCGCAGATCCAGGCCGCGCTCGACGGCAACGCCAAAGGCGGCGAATACTACGGTCCCACCGGTTTTCAGGAGTTCAAGGGCCCCCCGGGCAAGGTGCCCCAGCTTCCCTACGCCCTGGACACCGAGCAGCAGGGCCGGCTGTGGGCCGTCGCAAAGGAGGCGACGGGGGCGGTGTTTCCGTGGGAGTCCACGCCCGACGCCTGAGGCATCGGCCCAAACAGATCGCTGCAATCGAATGCCCCTCCGAGTCCTTGCTGCGGCGGGACCCGAGCCCAGTTGTCACCGCCAGACTGATGCAGCCCGTCCTGCCTGGGTTCGTGTCCAGCTCGCCGAGCAGATCGCCGGTGACCCCGCGCAGCCCGCGCAGGATGGGACGGCCCTCTACGCGTAGGACGGCGTCTTCGGGTGCCTCGGGCACGACGTCGAGACGCGCGGCGCGCGGAGAGGGCAGGGACGTGGGACACGGGCGCGAGGCACCGGCGACGCGGTGGAGTCTACCCGTCCGCCACGCGGTAGCCCCCGACGATGAAGCCCACGACCGCTCCCAGGCCGATGACGGGGTGGATGATGAGCAGCCGCCGCCCGCCCCGCCCCAGGTCGAGCCCCAGCAGGTCCGGCCCCATGATCGCCGCGAACAGCCCGATCGCCAACGTGAGCCCCGCCGAGACGTAGGTGACCGGCGTGGCGAACAGGGCCGTGCCACACTCCTTGCACGTCATCTTCCTCCAGTTCGAGCCCGAGGCCCACTCGGTGAAGGTGATCGCGGTCTCCCCACACGACGGACAACGCATGGACAACTCCAGTATTTGGCGCTCCCGGGTACTCAAGTCAGCGCCGGAGCGCAAGCCGCCACCCGACGCCGAGCGCTGAAGCCCCGTCGGCCCGCAGTCGCAGTCGAGCGAGCCATGCTGTGCAAGGAATCCGCCCGGGTGAGCCCGCTCGGCTGATGGCAGAATCGGAACTGGCCGCCCGGCGATACGCCGAACGGCCAGTCTTCTCTCACGCAGGCCCGGCCAGGCCAGGCCCGAGCGCTACAGCGGGCCCTGGCACACCAGCCAATCGTACACGTGGTCCCCGTCCCAGCACTTCGTCAGGCCGTAGTCCTCTGGGTTGCAGAAGCTGCTGCACCAGTTGCGGAGGGCCGTGAAGCCGTCGAGATCGTCGAAGGCGGCGGGGCAACCGACGCCAGGATCGAAGCCGTCCAGGGTGCCACCCACCAGCGGAACGCGGGTGATGACCCAGGTGTGATAGCCGTCATAGGCGGCGGTGTTGGCCACCATCAGCTGCGCATCGGGGGCGGAGGTCGGGTAGTACCACTCGAGGCCGTGCTCCTCGCAGAAGGTGGTGTAGCTGTCGAGCGCCGCGTTCGAGTCCGACTGGAACACGTGGACCATGCGGCCCTCACTCTCGTAGCTCGCGTACACGTCGTCGAGGATGATCGGCCCGCCGCCGCCCGCGGTGTCGACGTTCGACAGCGTACAGGCGGAGGTGTCGAGCACCTGGATCGGCATGTCGCAGCGGCCCTCGGGCACGGTGGGCGCGAACGAGGCGTTGCCGGCCCCGTCAGCGGTCACGCGGGTGAGGAACCGCATGCCGGCCAGGCCCGTGACAGTGCCGGAGCAGCCGCCCACGCCGATCACGTCGGAGCCCTCGCCGGCGGCGCCGCCAAGGAACGCGAGGGTGGCGCCCGGCGTGGCGCCGGAGACGGAGATGGCCACAGCGCCGGGGCAATCTCCCGACATGTCGAGGGTCTGGGCCGAGGCCGCGGTGCCGGCGAGCAGGCCTGCGAGGAGGATCGGGAAGCGCATTTGGGGTCTCCAGATGAGTGCACGCGCGGAGCATACCACCCGACCGCCCGATGCGTCGTCGACAGCGCCACCGTACGAGGTAGGTCCCTCAGGGAATACGCACGCTCATCAGGAACTCAGGCACCTCCTCCGAGCGCTTGAACACCGTGCGGCCGAGCTCGTTCGCGAGGCACTCCGTGAACACGCCCCAGCGCGAGTCTTCCGGGCTGCGCGCGACCAGCTCGGTGATCTGCATGCCGGCGGTGGTGGGACCGAAGGACACGGTCACGTCCACCTTGCGGACGCGCGCCGGCAGGCCAGCGCTACGCGCACACATCGAGATGCTCACCGTGTGCGTCTTCAACAGCGCCGACACGTTGGACTTCGTGGCGGGCAGCGCGGACCCCGGCGGCGCCGCGACCGGCGCCGGAGGCGGCTTCTTCGCCGCACGGTTGGTGGGATCCAGGAGATCGCCGGGGGCCTTGGCCTTCGGCTTCGGCTTCGCTTTCACCTTCGCCCCTGACACGAGCGCGGGAGCCTCCACCGGCGGAGGCGGCGCCGAAGGCCGCATGAAGATGGCGGCCGCCGACATGCCGAACACGAGGGCGACGATGCCCAGCAGCACGAAGCCGACGATGTGTTTCGCAGTCATGGACGGAACCCGGTCGCGGGTGGAGCCGCACTGTGACAGATCCCGAGCGGGCCGCACCCGCTCAGTCGACAGGCACCCGACGCTCCAGCGCCAAAGTCAGGTCAAATCGCAGATCAGGGCTGCCGGCCGTGCCCTGTAGACCTTCACTGCCAGCGCGTTCGGACCCTCCAGCAGCTAGCGGACCACCGCGGTGCTGCCGTGTTGGTACTACACGACCGGCTCGGCGCCGTCGGTCTCGACGCGCAGGCTGAGGTGGGCGCCCGGGGCCGGGCGGTGGAGGGTGCGCGAAGCGAAGGCGTGGCTGCAGCACCTGTCCGTCGACGACGACGGCCGCGTGTGCATCGGGTTCGAGCAGCCGTCGCGGTCGAACTCCTCGGTGTACCTCCTCGACACCCTGCGGTGAACCGGGCCCGGGCGCAGCACGCCCGGGGGCCGTTCCTCACGGTGCACACACGTGATCGACGCACCGGAGCGGGAACCCGCAGTCCTCGTCGCCGACGCACCCATTGTCGCCGCACACCCCGGCGGGCCCGCCGAGATCGGCCACGCACGCGGCGGATTCCACGTCCGACGCGGTCGCCAACGCGCAGTCCGTCATCGCCAGCGCCGGCACACAGGCCAGGTCGTCGGGGTCGCACGCACGCCAGTGGTTGTCGCCACAGGTTGGGTCTGTGGCCGGATCGCACACGCGGAGCAGCTGCATCATCCCGTCGTCTTCGTGGGTGAGCTTGTGGCAGTGCGTCACGAAGGTGCCGGTGTGGGTCGCGTACTCGGTGAGCAGGTCGACCTCCCGGTCCAGGTTCACCAGGTACGTGTCGCGCCAGCGGGGGAACGGGACCGGGTCGAACACGTTGTCGCTGGGGCAGGCGATGAACGGATTGACGTGGATGTGGAACGGGTGGCCGTCCACCGAGGCCCGCAGGCGCCAGTGCTCCACCGCGCCGAGGGGCAGATCGCGGTCCACGGGGTAGCGCGACCGGTCCACCGTCTCGAAGTTGCGGCAGTTGATGTTGTAGTTGTCGCACCCACACGGGTCGGGGATGTCGGCGGTCCAGAACCCCACCTGGAGCACGGCCCCCTGGTCCATGTCGGCCGGCGCGTCCACCAACGCCGCCTCGTCGCACACCTCCTGTGCGCTACGTCCCTGCAGCGTGGTGACCGGGGCCACCGCCGCCAGCGCGTCGGGGGTTGGCAGCACTGTGGCTGTCGCCGTGCCGTAGGTCGCGGCCACGTTGAGCACGGCGGTCACGTCTCCGGCCTCGAGGAGCTCGAAGATGTCGTCCACCGACGGGGCGTCCGGCGGCGACAGCGGATCGCCACCGCCGTCCTGGAGTGCTCGCCTGGCCACCAGGCACCACGTGTCGCCGTCGACGACGTCATCGCCTCCGACCACCGCCTCGACCCGATACCCTGGCGATGCGAACACGTAGTCGGACGGGTACGGCTCGGGCAGTGTGATGCCGTCTCGCGCGATCTGGGTCAGCGTCAGCCGGTCCTCCGGCGCCACGCTGAAGTCGGTGCACGAGGTGTCCAGCCCGCGAAACACGCCGAGGAAGACCTCATCCAGGAAGCCCGCGTGGAGGAACCGCCACCGCTCCACCTGGCCGGGTGCGGTGAGCATCCGGGGCACGCGCAGGCCGTTGATCAGGTTGCGCTGCGGCGCGACCGCGCTGGCGAGCACACTGAAGTCGTCGAAGGTGACCGACTCCTCGGTGCAGTCGACGCCATCTTCCAGGGGCTCGAACCCGTTGGTGCCGATGGGCGGCGTGGACAGCACGCGCTCGCGGGCGTCGGCGATGCCCGGCACCGCATCCAGCGGGCCGCGCACGATCCACGCGCCCGCGGCTCCCGACGCCACCTGGATCGCGGTGCTGCCGTGGATGTGGGGGTGGTACCAGTGCAGGCCCTCGTGGTGGGTCTCGGCCTGGTCCACGTCCCACCGGTACTGGTTGCCGGTGCCGTGGGGCACGTGGCTGATCACGTCGTCGGAGAAGAAGCAGGTGTCGTCGGACGGGTCGCCATCACACACGTCGGTGTCGCAGTCGCGGCACCGGAGGTTGCCGTCGGCCTCGCACCCACCGCCGTTGGCGAAGTCGGGCTCCACGTGGCTGCCGTGGGCGTGCAGGTTGGTGATGTTGAAGTCGAACACGTGCTCGCACACCTCGCCCTCGGCGTCGACGCAGGTGCAGTCGGGGACATCGGCGTCGGGGCACGCGCCGTGGGCGTTGGTGTGGCACTCGCGCCCGGCGTCGTCAATGCAGACGCAGGTCTGGCCGGCCAGGGAGCGGAACGCGTGCTCGCGGAATCCGTTCACGGCGTCCACCCGAACCTGCCGGGGGGCGTCCGTGCGGGCCGGGGTCACGAGGGTCGGGCCCGGATACAGCCCGTTGTAGGCGCGTACGCAGTGCCGCTGGCCATCGAGCACCACCTCATACGGGCCGAACTCCAGGGTGTGCACACCGTCGGCGTCGGGCGCGAGCACCGGGGGGTTGGCGAAGGTCTCCACCACGCACGACCCATCGGCCAGGAGGGTGCACTCAGGGACTGGCCCAAAATAAGTTGTGCAGCACCGAGAGGGCTCCAGGGAGTCCAGGGCAAGAGGGCAAGGAGGATGACGGAGGGGATAGCGTGCTATCCCGATGGAAGACGACTCAGAACTGGGCTTCCTGGGGCACTCGAATGCAACAATCTATTTTGGGCCAGTCCCTCAGGCTCCGTGTCCGTGTCTGTGTCCGTGTCCGCATCCGCGTCGGTGTCCGTGTCCGTCTGCACCTCAGTGGTCGACGGGCCGGAGTCGGGCTTGCCGCCCGCCCCACCGCAGGCGAACAACCCGACCAGCCCCACTGCCCACAGTCGGTCCATGTGTGCCCTCCCTGCTCCGCACAACTGTAGGAGCAAAGCTGTCCGTCGCACAATGAGCGATTCTCCGCGCGGCGTGGGCGGGGCCAGGATGGGTGCGCCAGCACGGGGGTCCGAGCGATAGGTGTTACATCAACTACCATCTTACAACGTGCATTGCCCCCGATCGCAACGACCGGAGTTGATGTAACAGGTAGCGTCCCGACCCCCACTTCTGCCCCGCTCTTCGCTGCCCTTCGACAGGGAAGGACTCAGCGGTCGGCGTCCGTCCGCAGCTCTAGAATCGCCACCTCTGGTGGCACCCGGAAGCGCACCGGCAGGATGCTCGTGCCCACCCCGGTGCTCACATAGAGGTGCTTGCCCTGCTCTTCAATGTGGCCCGCCGCGTAGCGGGCGCCGTACTCGGAGGGCACGACCAAACGGCCCAGCACCGGCAGGTTCACCTGGCCGCCGTGGGTGTGGCCTGCAATAGTCAGCGCGAATCGGCGCGGGATCGACGGGAACGCGTCGGGCGAGTGGGTGAACAGCAATGCGGGCGCGTCGTCGGTGATCGCCGCCACGGTCTTGTCCACATCATGGGGCCGCGTCATCCAGTCGCCGAGCCCAGCGAGCCAGAACCCCCCAGCCTGGTGCTGGATCTTCACCGCCTCATCTTCCAGCACTACGATGGCCACATCTTCGAGCGCCCGTGTCACCCGATCGCCATCGAACCACCAGTCGTGATTGCCCAGGACCGCGAAGACGCCCAGCGGCGCCCGCAGCTGGCCGAGGATGGGTGCGAAGTCCTCTGGAGGAATGAACGTGCCCCCCTGCACGCCGTCGATCACGAAGTCGCCAGCGATCAGGATCAGTTCCGGCTGCTGCCCATTGGTCGCGTCGACCAGCGCCTGGACCTTGGCCGCATCGATGTGGGGAGCCCCCACGTGGAGGTCCGTCAGCACCGCCACCCTCAGCGAGGGCCCCCGCCAGCCTGGCAGTCGCAGCTCTTGTTGGACTACGACCAGTGCGTCGGGCTCCCAAACGAAGGCCCACCAAACCAGTGCCATGCCCACAGCTGCGAGCATCGCCGCGGCCAGTGGGAGGGGTTTCGCCAACGTCGCTCGCTCCATCGCACTGTCACCTCCATTCCACCATACACTTCCTGTCGAGTCCACCAAGCTGGGGGGTCAGGAGGCTATCCAAGCCGCCGTTGTCGGGCCCCCTGACGACGAACCGGCCGGAGCGGAGGTGCTGACCGGATCCTGCCGAGGCCGAGCTCACCCGCATCCACGACGCCGTCAGACCCGACTCACCCAGTCCCCGCCAACGCCCCCCGCACCTGAGCCTCCGTCAACCCGAAGTCCGCCAGATCATAGCTGTGCCGCCCACCATGCGGACGCGCATCCGCCGCCTGCTGCACCACACCTCGCCCATCCGCATCCAGCGCCGACCCCGCATGCCCCAGCACCCGCTCCACCGCACCGACCGGGTCATCCCGCAGGTCCGCGTACCGCATCTGGAGCACATCCGGCCCCTGCTGGGCCGCGTTCTGTGCCGCATGCCAGCTCCACAACCGCAGGCTCGCATCCCCCAGCGCCCGCCGGTCCACCCGCTCGCTGAACACGCCGTGCACCGACGCTGCCAGGCTGCAGTACGAGCCCACCACCGGCACCGGGTCCCGCTCCGGCTGCACGAACACGGCGTCGGGAAGCACCGTGCGCAGCGCGTCCAGGGTGCCGTGGTGCTCCGGGAGCTTGAGCACCAACCGCGCGTCGGGGGTCTGCGCCTGGAGCACGCCCAGAATCTCGCGGAACACCCGGTAGGCGGGCAGCGGATCGGTCGCCAGCGTCCACTCCAGGTACCGCTGCACCCGCGCGAACCGCCACAGCGTCGGCGTGCACAGCGAGGCGTCGAACAGCGACACCTCCTCCTCCGGGCCGTCCACCTCGAAGGTGTGCTTGTACGCCAGCTCGGGCGCCAGCCGGGTGAGCAGGCCGAGCCGGGCCGCCGCCTCAGCGCGCCGGCGAGACGGCTCTCCCGTGCCGAGCACATCCGCCAGCTCCCACGTACGCAGCGCCCGATGTCCGGGGACCGCCGCCAGCAGCCGATGCAGCAGCGTGGTGCCCGAGCGCGGCAGCCCCACGATAACGATGGGCCGGTGCACCGGCGTCCTCAGCCGCGACCGGTCCGACCGCCTCAGCTCCAGCAGCCGGAGCCGCTGCACCAGCATGGTCACCAGGATCTCACGCACCGCCGCCGTGCCGAAGGTGGACAGGTCGGCCTCGGGCAGCGATTCGCAGGCCACCGTCAGCCCCTCGATCTCCGCACCGTCATCAGCAAGCCCCGCCCGCCGCACCGCCAAGACCCGCAGCGCTGCCGGATCCAGCCCCGGCCGCAGCCCCAACCACCCCGCACCCTCCCCCAGCCGGTTCAGCGCCCACACCGTGCTGCCGGTGATGAACCACATCAGTACAGCAGGCCGTCGATGGGCTCCTCGGGCGGCGGCAGGTCGGTGTCGCCGATCATCTGGCGCAGGTCGCGCTCGATGCCGCGCGCCATCGCGTTCATCGGCACGTCGTTCATGCTGCGCTCGAACGGATCCTCGCTGGCATCCCCGATGACCTCCATCGTCACGAACACCCACGCCACCAGCGACGAGGCCGCCACCATCGGCAGTGCCGGCAGGAGCTCGGCGCCGAAGCTGGTGGCCACGTCGATGCTGTCGCCGAACACGTCGAGCATGCCGAACGGCACCAGGAGCACGAACACCCGGGTGAACACCCGGCTGTACTCCGCATATTGCCTGGGGAACGGCGTCTTCTTGATCCGCTCGCACTTGCCCTGCAGGGCGTACAATTCCCGCACCACCTCCATCATCGCGATCTGGTGGAACAGGTCCATCCGCCCCGAGCTGTGCAGCGCCGCCAGGTCCTCACCCTGCCGACGGAGCAGGTGGGTGGCGGGGTTCACCATCGCCGAGATCTCGGCGTGCTCGGCCGGGTCGAGGAACGGGCCCACCTCCCGGTCCCAGTCGTTGCGCATGTGCTCGGCATGCTTCTCGAGCCGGATGCGGGTGCCGCGGGCCGGCCGATCGAAGAACCGCGAGGTCTTGCGGAGCTGCAGCCGCAGCGCGTTGACCCAGGCCACATGGCGCATCACCAGCCGGCGGCGGGTGGCCACGGCCTGTGGGCTGTCGTCACCCGGCTGCACATAGGACACCACGAACATCGCCCAGCTCCGGCTCTCGTTCACCACCCCGCCCCAGATCTTCCGGCCCTCCCAGAACCGGTCGTATGACGCGTTGTTCTTGAACCCGACGTAGAACGCCACCGCGGTGCCGATGGTGGCGAGGGGCAGGAATGGGATGCGGAGGAAGTGCAAGCCCGCGAAGGCGTACAGCGCGTACACGATCAGCGCCCACAGGGCCCCGATGGAGAGGAACAGTGTGCCAAACCGGAGCACGGAGGTCAGAGGCAGGCGGCGAGTGTGGATCATGGGGTCTCCGGCAGTGACGGTCGGCAGCTGTACCGCGGGGACCAGGTGTGGCAACCCGCACAACGCGCATTGTCGCGTAGGCGCGCACTGACGAACCGTGGCAGCCCACGCGCGGCGGCGGATATCCGTCCAGGCATGTGGACACTCATCGCCCTCGCCGCCGCCCAGACCTTCACGCCCCCCGCCGATGCCGAGTGGACCGCCGGGCGCACCCTCCACGACGCCGCCGACCTCACCGGCGATGGCGTGGCCGACCTGGTGTGGGTCAGCTCCGGCACGCTGACCTGGGCCGCGGGACGCGCCGGCGGCCTCCCCGAGCCCGACGCGCAGGAGATGCCGAGCCCCGACGAACTGCTCGGCCTCGGCCTCGCCGCCGACCTCGACGGAGACGGCTTCGCCGACGTCATCACCCGCCAGCTGGACGGCCGCTGGGTCGGCTGGCCGGGCGGCGCCGAGGGGCCCACAGCGCCCGTGTGGTCCCTGGGCGACGCTGGCGAGATCGCCACCCACCTGGGCGACGTGAACGGCGACGGAGCCGCCGATCTGGCCCTCGACACCACGGCCTGGCTGTCCTCCCCAGCCGGTCCCATCGAGGGGCCGACCCTGCCCACCGCCGAGCGGTCACAGCTCCACAGAGCAGGCGACGTGAACGGCGATGGCTACGCCGACATCGCCGGTCCAGACGCGGAATCCGAGGGATGGTACGGCGGCCGCATCGGACCCCTGCGGCTGTACCTCGGCGGCCCGGACGGGCCCGACACCACGCCGCTGTGGTCCTACACCGGCGTCGGAGAGACCGGCATGGCGCTCACCCCAGCCGACGTAGACGGCGACGGGGTGGACGAGCTGGTGGTGGCCTGCATCTCCGTCGCAGACGAGAGCGGCGTCGGCGAGCTGGTGGTGCTCGACGACCTCGCGAACCCCGACGGTCCCACCCTCCGCAGCACCACGCCGCTGGACCTGGACCTCGGCGAAGGCCTCGCACTCGCCGCCCGTGACGGCGACGGAGCCGACGACGTTCTGGCCGCCTGGGAGGGCGGGATCCGGGTGCTTCCGTGGACCGCAGACGACGGCTTCACCCTCGACAGTCCAACCGCCGACCGCTGGACCGGCGACCGCGGCGTGGTCTCCCTCACCACCACCGACATCAGCGCCGATGGGACCGCCGACGTCGTGGCGGCGTGGGCCCGCTCCGGCGGCGGCAGCACCTTCCTCACCGCGTGGCTCGGCGACGCCGACATCGTCACCGACCCGACCGACACCGCCGCCGACACCGAACCGGCCGCTGACCCGGCAGGGGACACAGCCATCGCCCCCAAGTCCAGCGGCGGCTGTGGCTGCGACAGCGGGGCCCCCGGCGCCCTCGGACCCTGGCTGGCAGCGCGCGCCCTCCTCCGGCGCCGTGCCGCCAGCCCGTCCCTGTAAGGCGCTGACAGTCGGACCCGGCCCAGCCCCACCCCGCTAAAGCCAGCATATACAGCCCGATTTGACGCCCCCCGTCAGCCCGGCCGTCCCAGGTCCATCCCCGTTTCACCTCGCGTTCATCCGCCGGTGGTACAACCCGACCCGGGAGGTTCGGTGGAAGGGCTGCTCTGCGGGTTCATCCCGATCATGCTCGCCATCGCGGTGGGCGTCGCGGCGTTCTCGACGCTCGTGAAGCCGCTGCGGGACCGCATCGCGCTCCTCGAGCGCCAGTCGACCGACCTGAATCGACGGCTGAAGGCGATGGAGGCCGGCGCCCCACCCGCGACCCTCGCCACCGTGACCGAGGCCGCGCCGACCGAGGCCTCCCCGTCGGCCGCCCCACCCGACCCCGCCCCGTCGCCGGCGCCATCGCTCACCCCCACCCTGGACAACGCCCCGCCCCGCGCCCTGCCGCCCCTCCGCACCCCACGCAAGCCGCTGGTGCTCCCATCCCCCGAGAAGGTCGCCGTGTGGATCGGCGCCTCCCTCGGCGCCCTCGCCCTGGTCATCGGCGCCCTCCTCGGACTCGTCGCCGTCGCCGAGGCCGGCTGGTTCGGACCCGCCCTCCGGGTGGCCGCGGGCCTCGTCGCCGGCACCACCGCCTGGGTCGTGGGCGCCAGCCTCCGCCGACGCTGGCCCATCGCCGCCACCGCCCTCTCCGGCGCCGGCATCGGAGCGGTCTTCGGCGCCGTGTTCGCCGCCACCTCGATGTACGACCTCGTCTCGCCCACCCTCGGGTTCGTGCTCCTGGTCGCGGTCGTCGTCGCCGCCACCGCCCAGGCCGACCGCCTCCGCGACCGGTTCCTCAGCTGGCTCGCCGTGGGCGGCGGACTGCTCGCACCGGTCCTCGTGTCCACCGGCGACAACGGCGCCGTCGGCCTGTTCACCTACCTGTTCCTGCTCTCCTCCGGCCTCGCCGTGGTCGCCTCCCGCCGCGACTGGCCCGAGGTCATCGGCCTGGCCGCACTGGGCGACGCCGTGCTCTACCTCGGGTGGACCGCCAGCTGGCGCGACGTGGACTCCCAGGCCGTGGCCCTCATCGCCGCCGTCGCCCTCGCCGTGCCGTTCGCCGTCGTCGCCGCCTCCCGCCGAGGGCCCGCCCTCATGCTCACCGGAGTGGCCGGCGCCGCCGTGATGTCCGTGGTGGCGCTCCCCTGGATCGCCGCCATCGACCCCACCTTCTATGACCCCCGCAGCGGCGAGGCCGTGGTCTCGGCCCAGAGCTTCCCCGGCCTGTCCGCCATCGCCGTCGCCATCCTCCCGCTCCCCCTGTGGCTCGCCGCCCGCCGCCAGCGCGCCTGGTGGATGAGCCTGCTCGCCACCGGGCTCACCGCCCCCGCCGTGTTCACCTGGTCGGCCAGCTGGGGCGAAGGCTCGCTCCACACCTCGGCCTGGCACTGGCTCGTGCCGCTGCTGCCCCTGGCCACCGGCGTGCTCGTGCACCTGGGCGACCGCCGCACCGGCACCGGCCTCCTCCCGCTGCCCCTCATCGCCGGCTCCGCCCTCGCCGGCACCCTGCTCGCGTTCCCCGACGGACCCGCCATGGGTGCCGCCGTCGCCGGCCTCATCGCCCTGTGTGCCCTGGGCGCCTTCACCTCCGCCCCCGGCGCCCTCCTCATCGTCGGTGCCGTGGGCGCGCTGTTCCCCCTGCACGCCGCCATCGCCGAGCTCGGCGCCATCCAGCCCGGGTTCGTGCTCGGCGGCGCCATGCTCACCCTCGGCGCCCTCGCCGCACCCGCACTGGTCCGCCGCTGGCCCGACGACCCCATCCCGGTCCTCCCCTGGATCGGCGCCCTGGCCCTTGCCCCCGCCGCCTTCCTCCCGCTGTACGGCGCCTGGCTCGAGGCCTGGGACGACCACGTCGTGGGACTGCTCCCG
>JBLFXJ010000171.1:0-16550 GCA_047609825.1 Myxococcota bacterium | reverse complement strand
GGTCCGCGAGGTCAGCGGCCGCGGTGTGGGTGGCGGGGCAGCGACCGACCGGGTCGCGGTCGGAGAGCAGGGCGGCGACCGCGGCGGCCTGGGGCAGGGCGCCGGTGGCGTGGGCCTCCACGAGCATGCGCGCGATGCGTGGATGGGCAGGGATCCGAGCGACCACGGCGCCTAGCTCGGTCAGGCCGCCATCGATCAGACCCAGTTCCTGCAGGGTGGTGAGCGCGCCGGCGAGTGAGGCCGGCGGCGGCGCCTCGAACCAGGCGAGACGGTCCGGGGCCGTGCCCCAGCGCAGCACATGGAGGGCTGCCCCGCACAGGTCCACCCTGCGGATCTCGGGCTCTTCGAACGGCGCGAGCTGGGCATGCTCGCGGGCCGTCCACAGGCGGGAGCAGCGTCCAGGGCGCACGCGGCCGGCTCGCCCGGCGCGTTGGTCTGCAGATGCCTTGCTGATCCGCTCTGTGACGAGCCGATCCAGTCCGGTGCTCGGGTCTACTCGCAGTCGCTTCACCCACCCGGCGTCCACCACGGTTGTGACGCCCGGAAGGGTCACGCTGGTCTCCGCCACATTCGTGGCCAGCACGATGCGACGTCCTCCTGCTGCCATCGCGCGGTCCTGCTCGGCGGCCGGCAGCCGACCGTGCAGCGGCAACACCTCCCACCCCGCTACAGCCCCGAGGGCGGTGGCGGTGCGGTGGATCTCGCGGACGCCCGGGAGGAAGGCGAGGATGTCGCCGTCCGCCTTGTCCAGGGCGCGCCGGATGGCCGACGCCACCTGGGTCGGCAGCGGCGCCGCACTGGCGTGGGGCAGGTACTGGGTGTCCACCGGATGCAGGCGTCCGGACGACCGGACCACCGTTCCGTCGAGCCAGCGAGACACGGGTTCGGCGTCGAGGGTGGCGCTCATCACCACCAGCAGGAGCTCTGGGCGGAGCTCGCGCAGCTCCTTCATCAAGGCCAGGGCCAGGTCGCAGTCCAGTCGACGCTCGTGGAACTCGTCGAACACCACCGCGTCCACGCCGTCGAGCAGGGGATCGGAGTGGAGCATGCCGAGCAGGATCCCGTCCGTGATCACGAGCAGGCGGGTGGCGGGTCCCGAGCGGTCGTCGAGGCGCACCCTGTACCCAACCGTCTGACCTACCTTCTCGCGACGCTCGGCGGCCATCCGGCGCGCCGCTGCCCGGGCCGCTACCCGCCGCGGCTCCAGCACGAGCACACGTCCAGCCACCCGATCCAGGAGTGCCGGGGGCACTCGGGTGGTCTTGCCCGCTCCGGTGGGCGCATGGAGAACCGCCGGGCCACGGTCGAGTGCTTCGTGGAGTGCTGGGAGCACATCGTCGACGGGCAGGTGGGTCACGCCGTCAGGTGCCGCGTCGGGGGCTGGCTGTCCACGGCGCGGGTCAGTCGCCGGACAGCTTTTGGGGGGAGTGTGGCTGTGCCGCGGAGGGTTCGTTGTGGCAGTGAGCTCGCAGTCGGGCATGATGGAACCACGATGTCGAACAACCTCCTTGTGATCAGTGACCTACACCTCGGCGAGGGCCTCAGAGAGGGGGGTGCGTGCGCGACGGACCCTCGCACCGATGCCGCATTGATCGCGTTTCTCGAGCACTACACGGCGAACCGGGCCGACGGGCGCGCCTGGCGACTGATCGTCAACGGCGACGCAATCGACTTCATCGCGGTGCATCTGATGCCGTCGGATGTGGGGGTTGTGCATGGGCTTCACGCCGACGATCATCACTACGGTCTCGGCACCCGTGAGCACGCCGCCGCGGCGAAGCTCGAGCGGGTGCTCGTGCAGCATGCGGGCGTGTTCCGTGCGATGGCGGCATTCGTCGCGCATGGCAACGAGATCGCCATGGTCCGCGGGAACCACGACGCGGAGCTGTACTGGCCCGAGGTGCAGGCGCGCCTGCGGGATGCGCTCGGTCGGGCGTGGGCCGAGGATCCCCGCTGTGGCACTCCAGGAACGCGAGCCGTCGCGGCCGTTCGTGACGCCGTCTCGTTTCACGACTGGTTCGTGTACGAGCCCGGGCTCGCGTGGATCGAGCATGGCCACCAGTACGATCCCTACTGCTCATTCGATCACGTCCTCGAGCCCGTCGGACGGTCGAACGACATCGAGATCAACATCGGCGCGGCGATCATGCGCTACGTCGCCAACCGGTTCGCGGGCGACGTGAAAGACCATTGGGGACGGGGGTTCTGGGGATATCTGAACTGGACTGCCGCGCAGGGCGCAGGCCGCGCTCTCGGCGTGGTGGACGGCTACCGGGCGATGTGCGCCAGGCTGATCCAGAACCGGCTGATGCACTGGTGGGATCCGTCCAGGATGGTGGCCCGCGGCGAGCGCCACCGCGAGAGCCTGCGGGCCTTGGCGTCGCGGGCGCGGATCACGCTGGACACGCTGGACGCCCTGCACGAGCTGCGCACGCCGCCCATCGTGGGTGACTTGTCGCGGCTGGTGCGCGCAGTGATGCTCGATCGCCTGGCCGTGTTGCTGTTGTCTCCCTGGGTGCTGGCGCTCCCGCTGCTCGGGCTGCCCTGGGCCTGGTGGCCTGTTGCACTGTTGGTGGGCGGCGCCGCGGTCATCGTCGCCGCCTGGTGGGCGGCCGCCGACCGGGAGAACGTGGACCCGCGCGGCGCCATGCGGGCCGTCTCCCGCCGGATCCGTCGCCTGGCGGCCGTGCCGGTGGTCGTGTTCGGCCACAGCCACGACCCGGTCGCCGAGGAGAGCGACGGCGGCTGGTACTTCAACACCGGCACCTGGGTGCCGCACGGCGTGGAGGGGGGCCTTGTGCGCGCGTTCACCCATGTGGTTGTGAGGCGCACTGAGCAGGGCGTGCAGGCCGCCCTGTGCCGGTGGACAGGCGACAGCAGCGAGCGACTGGTGCCGGTGCTGGCGAGGGCTGCAGGCGGGCTGATCAGGCCGTGATCTCGTAGCCCCAAGGGCGCTTCGGGCTGGATGGGGCCTCCGTCACCGGGCGCGGTGGTGCCGGGAGTGGCGAGCGCTCCTGGGCCCTGCCAGCGGTGGCCGTGGGCCGGTTGCGGCGGGCGCGCACGATCTCCGCGTGCAGGGGTGGGTAGGTGCGTCCCAGCCGCACAGCGCCTCGGAGCGCAGCTAGGCCGACGAACACCGCCACGGTGCTCAGCGCGAGCAGCGCGATCGGCAGGGGCACGCCATTGAGCGCGTCGAGCTCGTGCAGCGCGATGGCCGCTTCAGCGGACCAGGTCGGCGCCGACAACACGAGGAGCGATGAGCCGAACAGGCCGGCCGCAGCGGCGAACACCGCGCGGTAGGCCCACACATACGGGTGCCATGGCAGCTCCTGCAGGAGTCGGCCGATGGCGTCGACTTCCGACGGGCGAGGCACGACGGCCCGACGTGGCGGCGCCGGTCGCAGCGTGGGATCGGTGGAGCCGGCCAGGTCAGTGGTGTCGGTGGTGGTGCGTTCGAGCATGGGGGGACCTCCGTGGGTCCCTCGCCTGCAGTCCCCATGCCACGGCCGCGCAGACGAGCGAACGCCCACTACCGTCGAGCGTCCGACCGTGATCACCGCCAGCGCGTCTGCGACGTACGGGGCGCGTACGCATCACACGCAGCGGCGCTACAGGCCGAGCTCTGCCTTCTTGGCCTCGGCCGTGGGCAGCGGCTCCTCGGATTCGGTGATGTTGTACACGCTGGGAGCGTCCACCTTCTCGGCATTGATCTCGATCCAGCTGGCCTTGCCTTCGGGCAGATCGTCCACGCTGTAGATCGCCTCGACCGGGCAGGCGGGCTCACAGGCGCCGCAGTCGATGCACTCGTCCGGGTGGATGTAGAGCATCTCCTTGTCGGCGTAGAAGCAGTCGACCGGGCAAACCTCCACACAGTCGGTGAAGCGGCAGCGCTGGCAGTTGTCGGTCACAACGTACGGCATGGACAGGTCTCCCACAGGGCTCGGTGGCCTGCTCCGATATCGCCCCCGCGTGCTAGCGTCCGCCACCTACCTTTGGAGGACCCCGTGGCTGCCCACTCCCGGCCGTATCCGGAGCTGTCCTTCGTCGGGGTCGCCTTCGGCACCTTGCAGGGCGTCATCATGACGGCGTCCTTCGTCTACATCGCGCTGAAGCTCGGGTTCGGCCTCTCCGGATCCACGGTGGCGGCGATCCTGGGCTTCGTGGTGCTGCGGGGTGCGCTGAAGCGTCGGTCGATCGTCGAGAACAACATCAACCAGACCGTCGCCTCGGGCATCAACACCGCGAGCGCGGGCGTCGTGTTCACGCTCCCGGCGCTGATGCTGCTGTCGGTGAACGATCCGTCCCTGCGCGACTTCCCCGTGGGCCCGCTGGTGCTGTCCGCCATCGCCGGCAGCCTGATGGGAATCGTGCTCATCATCCCTCTCCGAAAGCAGATGATCGAGTTCGAGCGGCTGCGGTTCCCCAGCGGCACCGCCGTGGCCACGCTGCTGCGATCACCGGGTGAGGGCATGACGCAGGGGGTGCTGCTCCTGGCAGGCGCCGGTCTCGCGCTCGGTCTCACCGTGCTGGTGAACACTGGGTTGATGGCCGAGGAGCTGGATCTCGGCCACTTCGCCTCCCTGCCGCCATGGCTCCCGGTAGCGCTGTACATCTCGGCGGCGAACCTCGGTGCGGGGCTGCTCTCCGGGAGGGGGGGGCTGCCGTTCGCGTTGGGTGGCATCCTCGCGTGGTGGGTCATCGCGCCCGCCGCCGTGTTGCTCGGCTGGGTGCCGCCGAGCGCTGCGATGCCGACCTCCGAGGTGGACGGCTGGATGGCGACGGAGCTGTACAGCCAGATGCTCCGTCCGCTCGGGATCGGCATGCTGATCGGCGGCGCCCTCGCAGGCGTCGCCTCTGCGCTGCCCGCGGTCCGCGGTGCGCTCAAGTCGCTGTCGGCGGCCGCCCGCATCGCCGCGGAGAAGGGATCGTCCCCGGACGAAATTGCACCTGGCTACGTGTATATCGGGGCGGCCGCCGCGTTCTGCCTGCTGTATGCAGCGGCGCTGTTCAGCTCCGACACCATCGGTCCGCTCACGGCCCTCGGCATCGCTGTGGTCGGTGCCTTGTGGTTGGGGCTGGCCGGGATCATCGTGGCGACCGCCACCGGACACACGGACATCTCGCCGCTGTCGGGTCTGGCCTTGATCGCGGTCACCCTGATGTTCTTCCTCACCGGCGGCAACGTGACCGCCGCCATCCTCATCGGCCTGGCGGTGTGCATCGCCACCAACCAGTGCGCGGACATGATGCAGGACCTGAAGACAGGGCACCTGGTCGGGTCTCGCCCACGAGATCAACAGGTGGCGCAGCTGATCTTATGCTGGGTAGGTCCGCTGGTGGCCATCGGCGTGCTGTTCCTGCTCTGGTATGCGCCAGGAGATGGGACCCCCGGGTTCGGGCCGGAGTCCACCGCATGCCTTCAGGAGACGGCGGACTGCCTCACGGCACCGCAGGCCGGCGCGCTCCAGGCGATGATCGAGGCGCTCACGAACAACGACGCCGCAGTGGACAAGTACATGTCGGGGGCGGTCATGGGAGGGGCCCTGTCGATCTTCCCCATCGGTGGGGTGGCGGTGCTCGTCGGGCTGGCGATGTACCTCCCGTTCTCGATCACGCTGGCCTACGGTCTGGGCTGCGTGATCGCCATGGGGCTGGAGCGGCAGTTCGGCACGTCGTTCATCGGGCGCAAGCTCATCCCGTTCGCCGCCGGCCTGATCGTCGGGGAGGCGCTCACCCAGCTGCTGTGGAACCTCGCGAAGATGGGAGGTGTGCTGTGAACCGGGTCCTTCCGCTCGCGCTGCTCATCATCGGCGCGTCACTGGCGGCCAGCTTTGGCGCCCGCAATGGCGACGCACACACCGACTACCGCGCGGCGCTGTGGGAGGCTGGGGGCGACCCTTCGCACCCCGCGGTGGTGGCCTCCCCGTTGCCGGGGCCGCAGGCGCGCGTGCTCGGCTGGCTGTCTGCAGGTGGCATCGGGTGGGGAGTGGGTGTGGTGCTCATCGGGGTGGGCGCGACCCTCGCCCGGCGTCAGCAAGCTGCGGCGAGCCGAGGCGTGGGCGGTGACATCGCCATCGTGGACTTCGAGGCCACGGTGAACCAGGTGCTCGCCGAGCTCGACGCCATCGGCGAGACCATCGCCGACCTGCCGATGGACGACACGGCACCCGCCGTGCGCGAGCGCATCGACGCGCTGATGGACGATGTGATCCAGCCGCTGGTCGAGGGCCGCGGCCAGCTCGTCGCCCGCAACGGGCTCGAGTCCTTCGCGGAGTACTTCGGCCTGTTCAGCGGAGGGGAGCGCAACCTGGGCCGTGTGTGGTCGGCGCTCACCGATGGCCACGCCGAGGTGGCGCGAGAGGCGCTCGACATCAGCCGTGCCGGGTTCTCCGATTCGCTGGATGTGTACCGCGCGGCCCAGACGCAGGGCTGACTACTTCCGGTTGCACACCGCGGCCGTGCCCACGAGGTTGCAGTACCAGGTGCCGCTCGTGATGGAGCGGAACTTCGCCGGGATGCCGCCCTTGAACGCGAGCAGGCACTCCTCGTTCGGGAGGTCGTTGAAGGTGGCGGTGGACTCGACCAGGTCCTGCCGCTGCCTGAACCCGCTCGGACACGTGATCTCGAGGGAGGAGTTGCCGCCTGCATCGCCCGTGATCACGACGTTGATCCGCCCGGCCACGTCGCTGATCGCCGCATGGTGCACGTCATCGAGGGTGCAGCCGTCCAGTCCACAAGACCACACGCCGGGCTCGTCGATCACGCCGGTGCGTCGGATCAGGTCGACCGTGCACTGGCTCGGCACCTCGTCGAACGTGGCCTGACCGTGCTTGACCGTGGCCTTCATCAGGTCGCGGCCGCACTCGAGCACGACCGCGATCACGTAGGGGTCGTCGATCTTCAGCGTGAGAGGGCCAGCCTGGGCCGACATGGCGAGCGAGAGCAGGAGCACCGACAACCTCCGCAACACACAGCATGCTAACCCAACGCCGCCCGGGTTCGTCCCCGTGACAGCCGTATTCGGGGGGCAGGTCAGCATCGGCCCCTGGGACGAAGGGGGGGTAGACTCTAGGAGCGGTCCAGCGTGCAGCTGGCGGCGACAGATGGGTCGCCGTGGCATGCATCGGTCATGGTGGTCTGCACGGGCGCCATGACCCGGTTGGGGGAACCTGTGCCATTCGATCGCTCTGTCGCCGAGGATTCCCTGCTCGAGGCGCCGACGCGCCTCGCCATGCCCAGGGGGCTGCCGGCCCACGAGCTGTCGCGGAGCCCTTGTGCTGCGCGGGTCGGAGCGCTGGCCGCCGAGTCGGGCCTGTTCGGGTTCCACTACGAGCACCGCGTGCGGCTCCCGTGGCCGGAGGCGTGGGGTGAGCGGGAGGCCGTCGGGTGGAACGATGGGCGCCTGCCCGAGCCAAAGTACGCCGCGTTTCGGCATGATCTGCCCATCGCGAGCTTTCATCCGGGGCACCGCGCGAAGTGGTCGGCCCACGAGCTGTGCCACGCGCTCGTCGGGTTCGCCTGGCGACCGGACGCCCCGCCGCTGTGGCATGCGACGGCGGCCCGCCTGGCCGAGCTCCTGCCGGTGGTGCTCTGGTACTGCCTCGACGAGGTGCGCCTCACCCGGTGTCGGCGACATGATGCCCCGCTGTTCAGGGGGTTCTGCGAAGACTGTGAACAGGCCGCCGCGCCGCGGCCTTGGGCCACGCAGGACCGCACGGCACTCGCGGATGCCCGCCGGTTCCTCGACCGGGAGCTCGCGGCGATCGTGCGCACTCGCCGACTCGGGGTGCCCGTGCCCCACATCCACGGCAGCCTGGACCTGTGCTCTGACGGCATCGCTTACGCCGCCGCCCACGGAGATCGGCTGCGAAGCGACACCTTCCACCAGTATGCGGAGCGATTCCTTGTCGCGGGTGCGGGCTGGCACGATCGGCTGGACGCCCTCGAGGCCAGGGTCGTGGAGGTCGCCTGCGCGCTGACCGAGGGCGGGCCCCTGGCGCCCATCGGCACCCGAGAGCGGTGGGAGACGCAGGATCTGGGGTGGCGGCTGCTGACGCGGTACGGCACGTGTGAGGCGGTAGACCGGCTCGCTGGCGACGGCGACTTGCGGGAGGCGCGGGCATGGGTTCGCCGAACCTCGACGCGAGCCGACGCGGGTGAGGTGCTGGCCGTCGGCTACGGCGATGGTCGGTCCACCGCGCAGGCGGCCGACGGGGTGGCGTCCGTAGCACCGCTCACACTGGAGCTGCTCGACAGCGCCGGGGGCCTGGACGACTTCGTCCGGCAGGACACGGAGAGCCGAGCCAACATCGGAGATCGTCTGGCCGCGTGGCTGGACCGGCAGGGCGTGGACGCTCCCGTCCTCGGCGCCCTCGCGCGGTACGAGACGGCCCTGCGCACGGCGAGTCATGACGCCGAGGCCCGCGTGCTCGGCGCAGGCCGGGGGCATCGGGTCGCGGCTGGCGTCAAGCTGCTCGTGGAACCGGTGGACCCGATCCGGCTGGCGGAACGCGTCGAGGCCGGCGACATCGATGCCGCACCGGGGTTCACCCTGATGATTCATGAGGGGGGACCAGTGGTTCTGGAGCCGGCTGGGGCGCTCGTGGTCCGCGATGCGAGCGGTGATCTGGTCCTGGCCGAGGCCGATGCCGATGTGGTGGACGCGCTGCGGGAGGGCGCGATGCACGCCCTCGATCCGGACACGCTCGCCGACCTGGCGGAGCTCGGAGTGTTGGTCGCCGAGGCGTGGCCGCTCGAGTGAGCTGGTGGCGCGGCGTCGGTGGCCATCGGCCAACCGGTGGGGTAGCGGGAGGCCCCCTTCGGAGGTCGTATGCCCGCGCCGCCCCGTCCCGACCGTCGACCCGTCGAGACCACGTTGCACGGCGACACGCGCGTCGATCCGTACGCCTGGCTGCGCGATCGGGACGATCCCAGGGTGCGCGCCCAGCTCGAGGCCGAGAACGCCTATACCGAGGCGGTGATGGCGCCTGGTGCATCGCTCGTGTCCGCGCTGTACGATGAGATGGTCGGGCGCATCCAGCAGACCGACCGCTCTGCCCCGGCTCCCCGAGGCGACTGGGAGTACTACCGCCGCACCGTCGAGGGCAAGGAGTACGGCATCGAGTGCCGCCGCCCGCGGGGTGGGGACGACAGCGGCGAGCAGGTGCTCGTCGACGGCAACGCCCTCGTCGTGGGGCACGAGTACCTGTCGGTCGGCGTCGTGACCGTGTCTCCTGACGGGCGCATCCTGGCGTTCTCGGTGGATGTAGACGGATCGGAGTCGTACACAATCCGGTTCCGTGACCTGGCCAGCGGGGAGGACCTCCCGGACCGCATCCCGAACACGAAGTGGAGCCTGTGCTGGGCCAACGACGGCTCGGTCCTGTACACGGTGCCCGATGCCATCGACCGGCCCTACCAGGTGCGCCGCCACGTGCTCGGCGCCGATCCGGCCACAGATGCCGTGCTGTTCGAGGAGGCCGACCCGCGGTTCTACGTGAGCGTGGGCCGAGGGGATGATGAGCGGCGCCTGCTGATCCACTCGGGCGGAAAGACCACCACCGAAGTGCACTGGTTGGATGCCGACGCGCCAACCGCCGTGTCCCTGCTGGTGCCTCGGGAAGAGGGCGTGCTGGCCTATGCCGAGTCGGCCGACGACGTGTTCCTCGTCCGCACCAACCGCGACGCCACCGAGTTCGTCGTGAAGGTGGCCCGACCGGGTGTGGCCGAGGCGGACTGGCCGGCGCTGGTCCCCTACGACCCGGCGGTCAATGTCCGAAGTGTCTCGGCGTTCGCGGGCTATATCGTGCTTGGGGAGCGCTATCGGGGCCTGGACCGGCTCCGGGTCGTGGACCGCAGCACGGGTGCGCAGAGGCTGCTGGAGTTCGACGAGCCGGCGTACGCGCTCTCGGCGAAGGAGAACCTGGAGTACGACACCACCGTGTTCCGGTTTGGCTACTCTTCGCTGGTCACGCCGGCTTCGGTGTACGATGAAGACCTGGCGACCGGCGAGCGTCAGCTCCGTAAGCGCACTCCGGTGCTGGGCTATGATCCCTCTGGCTACCGGGTGGAGCGGGTGTGGGCGACGGCCGACGACGGCACGCGAGTGCCGATCTCGTTGGCGGGTCGAGCCGACGTACCGCGCGACGGCACCGCCCCGTGCCTGTTGTTCGGGTACGGCTCCTATGGCATGGCCTACGACCCCAGCTTCCGGTCCACCTTTGTGTCGATGCTCGACCGCGGCGTCGTGGTGGCGCTGGCTCATATCCGCGGTGGCGGCGACATGGGGCGCGCCTGGTACGAGGCCGCCAAGTTCACCACGAAGTCCCTGACCTTCAGCGATTTCGTGGCGTGCACCGAGCACCTCAAGGCCGAGGGGCTCGTGGGCCCGGTGGTGGCCTCCGGTGGGAGCGCTGGCGGCCTGCTCATGGGTGCGGTGCTCAACCTCCGCCCCGACCTGTACCGAGGCATCCTGGCGCGCGTGCCGTTCGTCGATGCGCTGAACACCATGCTCGACGCCTCACTGCCGCTGACGGTGACCGAGTACGATGAGTGGGGCAACCCAGAACAAGCGGAGATCTACGCCGCCATGCGCGCCTACTCCCCCTACGACAACGTCGGCGCCGCCAACTACCCGCCGGTGCTCGCCACCGGCGGGCTGAACGACCCGCGGGTCGGGTACTGGGAGCCGGCGAAGTGGGTCGCGCGGCTGCGCGACGAGACGACGGGCGATGCGCCCATCCTGTTCAAGGTCAACCTCGGGGCCGGCCACGGCGGCGCCTCGGGGCGGTACGAGTACCTGCGCGAGGCGGCGTTCGAGTACGCCTGGGTCGCGCGCACTCTGGAGGTCGCATGATCGGGCTGCTGGCGCTGATCGGCGTCGCTCAGGCGGCGGACGATCCGTTCGCCCTGTCGCCGAAGTCCACGGTTCTGCCCAATGGCCTGACCGTGTTCGTGGAGCCGGACACCCGCACCGACACGGTGGCGCTCCATCTGCACTACGGCGTGGGCGCCCGAGATGAGGTCGAGGGTGAGCAGGGCTGCGCGCACCTGTTCGAGCACCTCATGTTCGAGGGCTCGGCCAGCGTTCCCACCAACAAGTTCGATGAGTGGCTCACCGCCGCAGGTGGGTGGAACAACGCCTACACCAGCCACGACGAGACGGCCTACCACATGGCCTTCCCGTCGGGTGCGCTCGATCTGGCGCTGTTCCTGGAGTCCGATCGGATGGGCTTCCTCGATGCCGGTCTCAATCAGGAGAACGTCGAGAACCAGCAGAAGGTGGTGCTGCAGGAACGCGCGGAGGGGTACGCCGAGCCCAACGGGCGGGACTGGGATGCCCTCGACCGCCTCACCTGGCCCGTGGGCCACCCGTACCATGTGCCCGTGATCGGCACCGTGGCCGACATCGAGGGCTTCCAGATCGACGCCGTGCGCGGGTTCTGGAAGAAGCATTACCGTCCTCGCAACGCTGTGCTGGCCATTGTGGGCAACGTCGACCCGGACGTGGCCCTCGAGCGCGTGCGCCACTGGTTCTCCGATGTGCCCGATCCGGGCGAGCCGCTCGCGCGGGTCTCGGAGCCGCCCGTGTGGACGCCCCCCGCCGAGCGTCACGGCGTGCTCGAAGACGACGTGGAGGAGCGCACCCTGTGGTTGGTGTGGCCCACGGTGCCCATCGGCCATGAAGACGAGCCCGCGCTCGATGTGCTCGGGTATGTCCTGTCGTATGGGCGCGGCACCCGACTCGACGAGAAGCTCGAGCTCAAGGGCATCGCCACCGGCAACGACGCCTTCCTGTACACCGGCGACATCGGCGGCCAGTTCATCGTGTACGCCAGCTCCGAGCGCACGCCGCTGGCGAAGCTCGACAAGGTGGTCCACAAGGAGATCGCGAAGGTGGCCAAGTCGCCTCCGGGCGACGCCGAGGTGGAGCGCGCCGTGAAGGCCGTCAAGGCGTACCTGCTCTCCGCCATCGAGGACCCGGTCGACCGGTCTCAATGGATCGTGGACTGCCATCGGCTGCGCGGCACGCCCGACTGTCTCGGTGCTGAATATGCGCGCTACGCCGCGGTCACCCCGGAGGACGTGAGCCGTGTGGCCGCGCAGTACCTCACGAAGGACCGGTTCATCTCCCTCTCCGTCGTGCCACGTGGCGACGACGGTGCCATGCCGGGTGCCCGGCCGGTGGAGCTGCCATGATGCTGTGGTGTGTGCTCGTGGGCGCCGCGCTCGCGCAGAGCCCCGACGGACGGAAGACCCGCGCCGACGCAGAGGCGTCTGTGGTGGCGTCCGACGCCGCTGTGGACGACCGGAAGACCGGGGTCGACGGGCCAGACCGGTCCGCCCCCCCCGAGGTGCTCCCCGCGGACATCATCTCCCAGCCCGAGCCGGCCGTGCACGCGCTGTGGCCCGGCGTGGTGGCGTGGCATGTGCGCGTCCCGTCCGTGCGCAAGGTGGAGGTGCAGGTGGTGCCCCGGATCGGCGCCCTGGACCTGCTCGATCGCGAGGATGGCCGCGGCGAGGCGACAGGGTGGTTGATGGACGTGGCCGCCGGCGGATGGGACAGCACCGAGCTCGAGATCCTCGAGGACATGAACGACCTGGACGTGTCATCCGGCCTGGACCAGCACGACGGAACGCTGGGCCTGTCCGTCCCACGTGACGAGCTGAAGCTCGGGCTCGATGTGCTGGGGAACGTGGTGCGGAACCCCACGTTCAAGGGCGGAGACATCAAGCTCTACAAGCGCGAGATGTCGATCTGGTACGACGTTGTGGCGCCACAGAGCCAGAGTCAGGTGGCCCGCAGCGCGCTCACCCATGCCTGGTACCCGGCAGACCACCCCTACGGCACCCGCACCAGCCTCGAGGTGCTCCAGTCGCTGAAGCGCAAGGACCTGGCCGGCATCCACGAGCAGTGGATCAGCACGGCGCCGGTGCACGTGCTGGTGGTGGGCGATGTCGCCTGGAAGCGCCTCGAGCCCGACCTGCGCAACGCGCTCGCCGGCGTCGGGGCCGACGCCGATGCGTCGGTCAAGCGGGCATTCGACCCCCGACCGGGCACCCGCGTGGTGGCGGTGGACATGCCGGGCCAGGAGCAGGTCGCCATCCAGTACCGGATCGACGGTCCGCATAGCACCGATGATGAGTACCCGGCGATGCGGGCCGCGAACTGGATCCTCGGAGGGCACTTCCTGTCGCGGCTCAATGCCAACCTCCGCGAAGAGAAGGGGCTGACCTATGGATCGCGCAGCAGCTACTACGCTGACGAGACCCGGGGATCGGTCACCATCTCGGTGGACGTGAAGGCGGAGAACGCCGCTGTCGCGGTGACCGAGATCGGCAACGAGGTCGCCCAGATCCGTGATTCAGGCGTCACGACCGATGAGCTGTGGGCGGCCTATGCCTCCTCAGTGTCGAGCTGGAACGACACGCGCCAGAGCGCGGAGTCGGCGATGCGGTTCTATCGCCAGCTGTTCGATCGAGGGCAGACGGTGGCGGACGGCAAGGCGGAGCTGGACGCGCTGGGGGCGCTCACTCCGGAGATGGTGCAGGCGGCTGCAGCGAAGTGGCTGGCGCCCGACGCCCCGCAGCTGTGGGTGTTCGTGGGCAGCCGCGACGCCCTCGAGCCGCAGCTCGCCGAGCTCGGTCTGGAGCCGGAGTGGACCACCGCGCGCGAGGCGATCGACGGCACACTGGAGTAGCATCTGGCCGCGCCTACGACAGTCGAGTAATCGAGCATGTTCCCTGGAGGCTCCTTGTCCGACGACGACGACATCCTGCCGAGCGGTGGCCCCGGTGTGCTCGCGGTCGTGATGCCCTTCGCAACTGCGTTTGGCGCGCTCGTGATCGGCGCGGCAGCGGGCGGGGTGATGGGCTGGATGCTCAAGCCCGCCGTCGAGATGCAGGTGCAGGTGCCGCGCGACCTCACGCTGGACGAGATCGAGGCGATGTGTTCGCCGACGGTGAGGGAGAAGACCAAGGAACTCGACAAGGCGAACGACCGCATCGGAGTGCTCGAGGCCGAGGTGGCCGATCGCAAGAAGAAGGTCGAGACCCTGCAGACCGAGATGACCCGGAGGAACGACGCGGGTCGGTCCATGGCCCGGGAGCTCGAGGCGGCGAAGGCTGAGCTGGCGCAGGTGAAGCTCGAGCTTCAGCAGGTGCAGGCCGAGAAGGCGCAGCTCGAGGTGGAGCTGGCCGAGACCGTGGAGAAGCTCGAGGAGACCGAGGAGGCGCTCGACGACCAGATCGAGATGACCGGGCGCGCCAAGGAAGATGCGCTGACCAACAAGTGGTACCGCTTCCTGAATGACGCCCAGCTCGAGGTGTGCGAGCGCGGCAACCGCAAGAAGCTGGGCGCGTGTCGCGAGGTGGTGCTGGCCGAGCTCAGCGTCGATGGCCGGCGCGACACCTTCGCGCATTGTGTGCGCAGCAAGCAGGCGACGCCGTCGGTGCACGAGCTCGATCGCGACGCGCAGATGCCGACGTTCGCGGAGTACATCAACCAGGACGAGAAGGTCGTGAAGGACTGGTATGTGCAGTGGTGTGACCCCACCCTGCCCGAAGCGGACGGGTTCTTGGAGGAGGACCACCTGCCCGCCACCGAGCCTCAGCCCGTCGATCCCTGGGCCGTAGACGACCTCCCGGACTGACCCTCAGTCGGGCCGCAGCTCGTCGGCCAGCTCTTCGAGCCAGCCCTCGCCACGGGCGACCCACTCGGCCCGGAGCGGGTCGTCGGGCGCCAGCAGCCGGGCAGCCTTTGCCAGCGCGCGCACGGCCCGTACGGGTGCGTCCCGCTCGGCGTAGGCCTCGGCCAGGTCTGCCAGCGCCAGCGGGTCATCGCCGACGGCATCCCAGGGCACCAGAGCGGCGCGCACCAGGCGGGCGTACACCTCCGCCTCTGGCTCCGAGTGCAGCTGGAGCGGAGCCGCATACTCGATGCGCAGGTTGTCGTCGGTGTTCCGGGTGACGCCCTCGGCGAGGGCGAGCACCGCCGCGCGGTCCAGCTCGTAGCGGGCCAGCACGTCGACGGGGTGGTGCAGGCCCAACGTGTCGAGCATCGGCACGACCTCGGGCATGGCGAGGACCCGCCCAGCACCCTCCAGCGACGGGGTCATCGGCGAGTCGGAGCCCAGCAGCACCAGGTCGCCATAGTCGTCTGTCGCGTACACCTGAACGTGGGGGTACACGTCGGCAAATGTGCCCAGCAGGCTTGCGAGGTCGTCGGCGGTCAGGCCATAGGACTGCACCCACTGGCACCACACCCCGCCCGGGGCCAGCCGGGTGCGGCCGAGGGCGAAGAACTCAGCGGTGAACAGGTTCGATACGCCGCTGATCCAGGGGTTGGAGGGCTCGCTCACCACCAGATCCCAGGTGCCCGGCGCTGCGCGGAGCACGTGGTTCCGGCCGTCTGCAAACACCAGGCGGGTGCGGGGGTCGTCGAGCACCTGACGATTCCACGGGTCGAAGAACCGAGCCGCTTCGCCGATCGCAGGCTCGAGCTCCACGATCTCCAGTGACTCCACGCCCTCGACGGCGGCCAGCGCACCGGCGGTGATTCCGCTCGCGAGGCCGATCACCAGCGAGCGCCGAGGCACGACATGCTGCGCTGGCAGCAACGATACGAGCACCTGAGTGGGCAGATCGCCGACGTTCGAGGCGTCCACCTTGCCGTTGTTCGCCAGCCACCGCGCTCCGGTCTCGGGGTTCTCGGCCACCGTGACCACCGACGACAGGCCCTCGGCGTAGAACAGCAGATCGTGTGAGCCCGCGGCGAAATCATGCGCGCGGGAGCGGGTGGGCGCTTCGATCATCGACGCGTATTGGTACAGTCCGGCCGTCATCCACAGCGGGTCCCACTTGGCCGGAACCGCCAACACCCAGGTTATCGCAGCCGCCGCAGCGGCGGGGGCGCGCCATCTGGAGGTGGGCAGCACAACGGCCCCGAGCACCGCCGCGATGGCGAGGTTCACGCCGACGGCCACGGCGACCGCGCCGCGAACCTGCAGCATCGGGAGCAGCACGAACCCCGCGATGGCGGCGCCCAGCGCGCTGCCGAAGGTGTTGGCCGCATACACCTGTCCCACGGGGGCCCCGAGCGCGCCGCTGGCGGGCACCGCCGCGCGCACGGCGACGGGAAAGGCCACGCCCATCAGGACGGCGGGCGGGGTGAGCACCAGACCGGCGAGCAGGAGGCTGCCCGCCCACAGGGCGAGCGGGTGGGCGGCACCGTCGATGGCGTCGAACCAGGCGATATACCACCAGGGCAGCCAGTCGTAGATGTGGGTGGTGGCGTAGGACAGCAGTCCGATGGCGGCCTCGATGGCAGCGAGCGCGGCCAGGGCCCCGTGCGGTCCGCGCTTCGCCCAGCGGTCGGCGAGGGGGCCGCCCACGCGCCCCCCGAGGCCGATCCCGGCGAGAAACGCCACCAGCATCACGGTGAATGCGTACGTGGAGCCCCCGAGCACCAGCGCGAGCCCCCGGGTCCAGGCGACTTCGTACACCAGGCTCGCGAATCCGGCGGCGGCCATGGCGCCGGCGACGAGGGCGGC